>NZ_JBHUJB010000033.1:0-77146 GCF_042683245.1 Rubritalea tangerina | reverse complement strand
AACCTTTAGAGAAATCCCGCATAGAGGGGCTACACGAAAAACCGCTTAAGTCCGTGCCATTCTAGACTGGCTGTTCTTCTTTCATCATAGCTTCCTTTTTCACTTAGAATCGTGGATCAAATTCACATTTTTCAAAACCACAGGAACAACCTAACAATATCTAACATATTCACAACAAACACTATCTTCACACATCCACACTTTACTTCTCAGATGTAAGAAAGAATTGATCCATTCACAAAAGAAAGAGGCTCCACAGCATCACACTGTAGAGCCTCTGATTTCATTCTCGTACGATCTTTCCTATTCGAAGATCAGATAGTTGACCTGCTCACTGGTGTGCGAGCTCTCGCTGTCTCCGATGTCATCTTCTTCAATGATCAACTTGATCGCACTCGCACTCAACGCGTCGTTCTCAAAGAACACCGGCCAGCCACCATCGTTGCCGTCCATCGCTGCCGAGCTCAGCGCTCCTGAACTTGCAGATGTCAGGCCGCTGATGTTGTAGCTATACCCTGCTGCGTTGTTGCTGGTATTCTGGATCGAATCCGCTCCTAATCCTGCACTGTAGGCCACACCATTGATGCTGCCGGTACCGGCTTCGATCACGATGTAACCAATCGTCTCATCAGCTCGCACCTTGTTGCTGTCCTCAGCAACGTGCTTACCAATGTTCAGATTAGACGCATCAGCGGGTGCCGTGCGGGTATTGCCCATGCTCCAGAACACGGACCAGTTCGCATCGTTCGCACTCATCACCTGACCTAGCACCACCGGTGTGGTGTAGCTGTTAGTGTAACTACGAGCCTCTGCCAACCAGCTAGACTTCGCAGCAGTCACCATAGAGGTGAACTTCACTGCTTCCATCTGCACGCCGTCGCTTGCAAGGGTATAAACCCCTTCTTCCACAGCGATCACGGAAACATCACAGCTCACGGCAGCTGTCAGTCCATCTGCTCTATCAAGCTTCACTTCGAAGCTGCTGCCACTCACGTTGCGGATACGGGTCACCACCGGCACTTGTGCGGCATTCGCGTAGATCGGTGTCGCCACGATCACTGCCGAGTTGTAGTTCTTGCCGAGATCCACACTCGTCCAGCTGCTGCTAGAGACGCCACTCACCGTCGTGCGCACCATCTTCGGTGAAGTGTCCGCCACGGTCGTGAAGCTCGCGCTGCTGCCCCACACTGTCCCTGCTGTGTTTGTCGCAGCAATCGTGTAGTAGTAGCTCGTGCCTTCACTCAGACCCGTGACGCTTTCCACATGCGCTCCGACATTCTTCGTTCCAAGAACCACGCTGTTGCTCCAGCTTGCGGGTGTCGTGCCGCCATCAGTCTCACCGTAGTAGAGAGTCACACTTGGAGCTTCTCCACCTTCGTCAGTGATACTGTAGCCGAGGTCAGCACTTGTCATTGCTAGGTTCGATGCACTGCCTGTTGCCACCACAGCTGCAGTGACTTCAAGTACATCGGTGACACTTACTGCCACACTTGCCGTGTCGCTGAGCCCACCATTGTCGGTGACCGTCACTGTGAGTGTGTAGCTGTTAGTGGTTTCGTAATCGAGGGCTGTGGCAGTAGTGATCACACCACTGTTATCGATCGCGAAGGCGCCACCAGTATTGCCCGCTGTGATTGCGTAGCTGAGGCTATCGCCAGCATCGGGATCGCTCGCACTCACTGTCGCTACAGTAGTACCAAGCGTAGCATCTTCTGCCACACTTCCACTCGTGTCATTAGCCACCGGTGGTGCATTGAGGTCATTCATCACAGTGCCAATTTCAGCGGCACTCAGAGCGATGGCATGCACACGCACATCATCCATTTCACCCGCGAAGTACTTGTTGCTATCGCGACCATCCACACCAACGTAGACGCCAATCGTATCGATCAGATCACGGGCTGCACCTGTCGCACTAGCCTTCTCTACACCGTCGATGTAGATCAAAGCCTTGTTTCCTGCGCGTACCGCGGCCACGTGGTGCCATTGACCATCGTTGACCACATCAGTGGTAGCGAAGTCGAACTGGTAACCATTGCGGTAGAGGGTGAAGCGGACGGCTCCATTGGAGTCCACCCGGAACATGTACTCGCCATTGTAGCCACCTGGATCACGCTGCTGAATAATCTGCTGCGTGGCTGAGCTGCCGTTAGGAACCTTAATCCATGCTGAAAGGGTAAATGGCACCTTCCCTTGGAGTGATGGTCCTGTACCCATCGCCACGCTGTCATCCACCCCGTCAAAGGACAAGGCATTGGCGGACTGACCGCTGACCCATGCAGCACCACTTACGCTACCATCATGACCATTGCCTGAGGCGTCGGCTGCCACACTGCCGCTGGTTTCATCAAACTTCCAGTGTGCGAGGGCTGCTTCTGAGCTATCGGTCACATTGAGTGTGTAGTTCGCTGTGTCTGCAAGCGCTCCAGCATCCGTCACACTCACTGTGAGGTTGTATGATGCTGTCGTCTCGTAATCTAACGCACCCACTAGGCTGATGGCCCCACTGGCACTATCAATCGCAAATAATCCATCCGGATCCCCTGCGCTAATGGCATAGCTAAGCGTGTCTCCAGCATCTGGATCACTTGCTACCACGGTGCCTAACACTGTGTCAGCTGCGGCATTCTCGGCAATCCCGTAGGTGCCGTCGTTGGCTACCGGTTGTTCATTCACATTGGTGATATCCACAGTCACTGTCGCGCTATCACTGAGTCCTCCACCATCGGTGGCGCTGACTGTAAGCACGTACTGGCTTTGTGTTTCGTAATCCAAGCTTCCGCTAGTGGTAATCTCACCATTGCTGCTGTTGATAGCAAAGGCTCCACCTGCATTGCCTGCAGTGATCGCGTAGCTCAAGCTATTGCCTGCATCTGGATCGCTTGCACTGACACTCGTTACAAGGGTACCAAGGCCTGTGCCCTCTGCTAGACTGGCTACTGCATCGTTGGCACTTGGTGCCTCATTGAGGTCGTTGACATTCACGCTCACTGTGGCCGTGTCGCTGAGGCCACCCGCATCCGTCACACTCACCGTGAGTGAGTAAGAAGTCGCGGATTCATAATCGAGTCCTGCAGTCGTGGTCACTTGGCCGTTAGTATCAATACTAAAGAGGTTTCCAACATTCCCTGCAGTGATGGCGTAGCTGAGACTATCACCGGCATCGACATCGCTCGCTGCCACTGTGGCGACGAGGACACCTCCTGCTTGGTTTTCATCCACTGAGCCACTGGTGTCATTGGCTACTGGCGCTTCGTTCACGTTGGTGACATCCACTGTCAGAGTCGCAGTATCTGAGAGTCCACCCGCGTCAGTCACGGAAATGCTCAGCACGTACTGGCTCACGCTTTCTGTATCGAGTCCACCGCTTGTCGTGACGGCTCCTGTGTTAGCATCAATGCTAAAGGCATTGCCTGTGTTGCCTGCCGTGATCGCATAGCTCAGGCTATCTCCTGTGTCAGGGTCGGAGCCTGAAACGGTGGCCACTGCCACACCGGCGCTACCATTTTCAGCAACTGCGGCGTTGCTGTTTGCGAGACTTGGAGCTTCGTTGATATTACTCACATCAATGGTGATGCTTGCCGTATCATTCAAGCTGGGTGCCGCGTCATCGCTGACGGTGACAGTCAGCACGTATTGGCTCACTGACTCATAATCGAGTCCGGCTGCCGTAGTAATGGCTCCGGTGCTTGGATGAATCGCAAAAGCCCCTCCTGTATTGCCGGCGGTGATCGCGTAGCTCAAGTTGGTGTTAGGGTTTGGATCATTCGCTACCACTGTGCCTACAGCACTGCCATTAGACGCATCTTCAGCAATGCTGAAGTTGGCATCCGAAGCTGTTGGAGCTAGGTTGCCTACCCATGCATTGTAGTGGTCGCCAATCTCGCTGGCACCAAGCACTGCATTGTAAGCGGCAAAGGCATGGATACCTGTGCTCGAGTCACTGCGCATGTTGCTATCCCCTAAGGTGGCATTCGCTGCGTTGATGAGTGGCACTTGGGCGACCGTGCCCACTAAGCTGCCATTGACGTACACGCTGGTGAGCGTGTTAGTACTATCGACCGCATAAACCACGTGGTGCAAGTTACCGTAGGGTGAGGCAATCGATGCGCCAGCTTCGGCACTGAGTTGGTAGTCAGCGACGCCGTAGCGAGTGACCCCCAAGTTACCTGAGTTGTTCCATTGCTCGAAACGCAGGCTCCAACCGGAGGCGTCAAGCAAATGCAAAGCAGCTTGGCCAAGGTCCTCGGCTTCGACCACAAACTCGTATGTGGCTGAACCGGAAAGCACAGACATGTCGACACTCGCGGTCGCGTTGCCTGCGAGCCCCTGAGTGCGTTTGTGGGCAAATGCGGTGCCCGCATTGACAGCTTCTTCCCAGGCGGCAACTCCATTGAGGCCACTTTCATCCACGTCTGTGACATTGACTGTCACTGTTGCCGTGTCTGTGAGACCTCCAGCATCCTGCACTTGCACAGTCAGGGTGTAGCTAGCCACTGCTTCGTAGTTCAATGAAGTAGCAACAGTAAGAGCACCGGTACTGCTATTGATAGCAAAAGCCCCACCCGTATTACCTGATAGAATGCTATAGCTGAGACTATCACCAGCATCTGGATCTGATCCCACTACAGTCCCTACAGCGGCAGCGACTGCTGCATCTTCAGCAACTGAGAACGTCGCATCCGCAAGACTTGGTGCCATGTTGTTGGCGACCACTTCTACTTGGAAACTGTCGACGACGACCGTATTGAGTCTGTCAGTAGCCCGTACTGAAATACTCGCAGTGCCCGACTGTCCAGCAGCATAACTCAAAGTCAATTGAGTGCCATTCAGAGTCGCGCTTACAAGGCTGTCATTTGTATTACCTGCCACTGCAAGTGTGAGTGCATCACCAGGATCGATGTCCGCAAAGACAGCACTTAGGTCTATCACTGTGTCTGCTGCATTTTCGTTGACCTGCACATCCGCAATAGCATTTGCCACACTCGGGCCATTGTTACCCAGTGTGTGAAGGTATTGATTCGCAATCACAGCCTGAGTGATGCCAGGCCCTTGCCAAGCAACAGCAAGGTGATCACCACCACCACCTTCCTTGTGAATTGCTTCCACATAATACGCTTTTCCTGCCTCAAGGCTGATCACAGCTGAAGTCTGTGAACTCTTCTGAGTCCATGACTTTTCGCCAGTCCAACCGTCAACATAAGCAACGCGGCTCGCATTCACTGCACTATGGTCCGTACTAAGGTAGAAATCTCCGTCGTCATCTGAAGCGATCCAGAACGTATAGTCACCAGATGTTGGTGGAACTAACAAACCACGAACGCGCTGGCCATAGCTGTCTCCATCTCCAGTAGGCGCCTCAAAGCTATTGATGATAGAACTCGAATTGGGGCTATCTGGGTAATTTGCATTCCCAGTAAGGTCTGAGATATTGCCGCCACCAATGCTCGTCCACTTCTCACGCAACAAGCCTGGCTGGCTCACCGCACTCGCTTGAACGTCAATGCTTACCACAGCTGTATCCGTTCCTGAACCATTCGATGTCGTGTATGTGAAGAAGTCCGGCCCCGTGTAGTTAGCATTCGGTGTGTAAGTCAATGTCCCATCACCATTCGCTACCACTGTGCCATTCGCTGGCTGAGTAAATCCAGAGATGCTCAAAGATGCACCTGAGTCATCATTGCCCAACACATCAATCAAGGTGCTGAAGCCCTCTAACGCTACTGCTGTATCGTCCCCTGTTACTGGCTTATCTCCAGTGTAGGAAACTAACAGGTAAGAGCCACCTTTATTGCCCGCATCTTGCTCAGCATCACCGATTTGATCTTCAATGATAGTCGCCGCAATACGATTGCCAACTCCCGCTGGTTTCTGAACTACCCAGAATCCTTCATCACCTGGGTTACTGCCACCCCAAGGAACTGAGATGTCTGCAGCTACAAGACCTGAGGTGATGCTCGGGAAACGAGTGAAGTCGTGTGACGCTGTGCCACTGCTCAGACCACTAAAGCCATTGTAGCCGTCGTAGCCGAGACCACCCGTTTGCACCAAATAATCACCTACTTGGAAACTGCCTGCTTCCATGATGATATATGCCACTGTCTCATTCGCACGCGTCGTATTGCTATCCTCACCCACATGCTTGCCTAGCTGTAGTTTGTCCGCATTTTGTTTATACCAAAATGCCGACCAGTTAGAGTCATTATAACTCATCACCTGACCATACACGGTTGGGATGAAGTAATGGTCGAATGAATTATGGGCCATCGTACGGGTTTCACCCACGAAACTACCAGCGGTGTCAGTCACTGTAGAGCTATACTTCACAGCCTCCATTTTGATCCCGTGATCCGCCACGTTATACACTCCCTCTTCAACCGCAAGATAGCGTACCTTCAGGTTGTTGATATCGCCTGACTGACCGTCAACGCGCTGCAACATGACTTCAAAAGAATTCCCTGAAGCATTGCGGATGCGTGTCACGACTGGCGCTACACCGTCAGGTAGAATTGGCTGAGCAACTACCACCATTGAGCTAAAGCTCTGGTCGAGCGTCACAGTCGTCCATCCAGTGGTGCTGGCGTGGGTGTCTCCAGACTCTAACACTGGGTGACTCGCCGCTGCATTCACTGAAATCTTTATCTCTTTCGTGAAGTTATTACCGGTGCCATTATTCACTGTATACTGGACATTATCATCACCAGTAAATCCGTTGTTAGGTGTGTAGGTAAAAGTCCCATCTCCATTATCAACAATAGCACCATTGGCTGGACTTGTGATCCCACCAAAGGTCAATGTACCATCATAACTGAAATCGTTATGCATTGGGTTGTGGAATGTGATAGGCGTATTTTCTTTGACCACCAGGTCATCACTTACCGTCTCAACCATGTTCCACTTTGGCAAACTCCCCACCGTTGTCAGCGCCTCAGCACTGAAAGTGATTTGCCAAGCTTCAAGAAAGTCACTCACATCGTAACCAACCGTCTGTGATGTGTGAATCAACCATGCATCTTTCTTATCCTGGTCCGAAGAAATCGAGCTATCACCACTGATTAAATGTACGATAGTACGAATGTTATTCCAACCAAAGACCTCACCGAGTGAATCCACAAAAGTCCCTTTTACGTCCACGGCATAGTGGCTGTAATGGTTCCATAGATTGTCCGTCAGCGAGCGTTGGTAGTTGTTGATACGCCCCACGGCCAATTCTTGCTTCCAAGAGAATGGCATGTACATTTGCTGTGCGTACTTACCACCCATGTTAGGTGTGGTCTCGCCAAACTCACTGAAAATCAAATTGCCATGGTCAGCGTGGTGACCGTGTTCGTGCAAAGTCAGCGCTTCATTATGCACGACCAAATTCTCATAGTTGGTGATGTCAGACCCAATACCATAGGACAATGGCATGGATGAGGCTCCCCCTACTGGCTGATAGTCGTGGTGCGTACGCAAGGGCCGACCACGGTGATAATTATAAAAGTCATCGAGCCACCAAATGCTATTGCGGTGGATTTCCATCACTCCATCTGGGTTATCAAGCGTGCGAAGATATTGCTCTGACTCAATCACTAACACTGCTGTGTCTGAAACCAAAACTCCAAAGGGTGTTTCACGGTCACGAATGCCCGCAACCCACTCAGCATTTGTCGTCACACCATACTCGAAGTAAGGAGCTTCTATCGCACCATTGATCTGTGTGCTTTGCGCCCCAGTCCACTCAGTACCAGAGGGGGCCACAAACATAATCAAACCACCATGCGGACTAGCAACTTGGATGCTCGTTGCATCCACATCAAAAAACACCTGCTGGTATGGCATGGTGTAGTAATTTGTGTCTCCGGTGTCTGTGCGCAAGTGCCCTACTTGCACCTTCGTTCCATTGCCAACCATCGCCGCTGGCACTGTGATGTTGATGATCTCACCAGGAGCTGCATACATCCCCGTATCAATCACCCAATAATCATGTCCAGCCACTGTCGCCGGCACTGAAAATGTCTTGTTAACTCGAGCGGCACTCGCTCCCACTGGCAAGGCCGTGCGGTGCGCAGTCATTTGCGCCACTGGCAAATCACGTAAAATTTGCCCCTCCCTATTCAATAAGGCTTTCTCTAACGAGTCAGATACTGGACTTGCTGGTGTCGGGTTGATCGTCGCTATCTTAGACCAAAATACCTCATCAAAACGCTTCTGCAAGGGGTCGTTCTCCTTGAGAACCGCATTGAGTTTATCAAAGATCGAAGCTGCTAGATTCTTCTCCGTTTCTGTATACGCCACCGGGTCTTGAATGATCGCAAGGACCTCCTCGGCGGTCATCTGAGTAGACGCCCGATTGATGTTCTGCACTCCCCCATGCGGGTAGTTTTGCAAGAAACCAATCCCAGCCTCTCTCAACAAAATATTTGCAGGCACGTCCTCAGTTGATTTGCCCCACCACCAACTGTAGCCAGGACCATACTCACTGATAAACATAGCACCTCCACCCGTCACATAGTCACGAATTGTCGTGCTCATCGACGCGTTGATACTTGTGCCAATCCATCCAGCTACCAATGCATCCGCACCAACCAAATCGCTTGCTAGATTGCTCGCATTTGTATGCACCACATTGGTGTAACCTTCTGCTGCCAACCAATCCGCTGTCGCTTGGTTGTTATAAACAACTATTTTGTTCCCCAAGTTGTTCGAGCCTGTGAGCCATGTCAGACTGTTCTTGTAAAATGTTCCCGTGCTCGCATCGCTGCCATAATTGCCCATGTTAAGCCATTGGTGGTCGGGCATTGCCAAAACCTTGCCCGCTCCCCACGTTGCCGCAGCAACCATCGGATCATCAATGTTTCCACCTGGGTAGTTTGTGATGCTGTACGCATTGTCGCCATACACCACCATGTACCCAGGCTGGGTCGGGTCTGCTAAACTCGTCACTCCCGTCAATATCGTATCTCTAGCAGCCTCTGCGTCCATTGTCGCATTCACTGCTATCGATAAGGAACTACTCGCACTCTGCGTGCCAGAAACCGAAATGCTCAAACTTGCCGTTCCCGCTACTCCATTCGCTGGGGTAAATGAGGAGCCTAACAATGCAGCATTAACGTCAGCCAAACTCCCCGTGAAGGTCATCGTGCTGTCACTGGTTCCATCGCCCACCGTAAATGTGAGCCCCGTCGTCGCAGAAAGACTAAACGTCCCTGAACTAGCTGTGACTGTCACTGAGTCTCCCCCATTGAGAGACCCAGTAAGAGCAATCACATTCTGCTCAGTAGCAGAAAACGATTCTGCCTGGTTGACCGTTGTCACAGCTACCGATGGCACATCGATTTCCACTGCGGATGCACTGCCACAAATGGCAGCAAACAGAAGTGAGCAGGACCCAATACGCCGTGTCTGGGCGGCGCGGGCCTGCTCTATGCGCGTCACCCCACGCATAGATTGGGTTATTTTCATATTAGTTGTGTAGTGAGGTTATAGTGTATTGTGTCCTCTACACTCAGAGCTGAATCCTACACCGTTAGGCTAACAACTTATTTTGGGTTACTAAGTTGCATAGGCTCTAGACCTGAGAATAGAGGCTACCCTCATAACGTTCTTGCCCTGCACGTCAACCTGCTGCAAACTTTACAACTGTAAACCTAAAGGGTACAGATATCCCTAGCTACACGATCCCTAAAAACCATGAAGATCCCTACCAGAACAAGCCTTTCCAGACTCACCGCCGATGCCATCGAAGAGGCCATCGCCGAGGGTGTCTGGCAAGAAAAACTTCCGGGATCCCGAAAACTTTGCGAGCAATTCTCTGTCAGCCAGCGCACCCTCACCACCGCACTCGATATCCTCACCAGACGCAATGTCATCGATGCCCCAGAAGGCACACGCGCACGACGCATTTCAAAATCCTATAAACCTAACAAGAAGAAGGCACTCCCTAAACGTGAATCGCTGCTGATCCTTGGCTCCTACGAACTTCACGGCCATGACGCCGCTACCAGCAACATCCTCAGCGGCATCGCCCAGTTGTTCCGCCAAAAAAATTGGGACGTCTTCTCTCAAGCCTCAGAAGAATTTAAAAATGCGAAGCCGGGCCCCGTCTTTGAACAACTCGCTGCCCGATACAAGCACAGCCGCTGGCTACTCTGCGCAGCCCCGCAGCCCGTCATTCAGTGGTGCATGGACAAGAACCTCCGCGTCATCTGCTTGGGGGGAGCCCTCCCAGAACCACCACCTCCCACCGTCTCTGTTAGCATCACTGGGCTCATGAAAGATGCCATCCACCTGGCTCTTAGCAAAGGCCACCAAAGCTTCAGCATCCTCTGCCCTACTCCCTCCAAGGAATACGAAAAGACGGTCAAAAATACCGTCTCAGATGCCCTCCAAAGCTTTGGCATGCCCTTCCTACCCAATTACCACTTCCCCAAAATTGCCGTCGATGACCCCGAGCCACTCAAGCAAGTGCTCGATAGTATCTTCAAAGTAACGCCACCAAGCTTGCTGATCGTCACAGAAGAACGCCAACTCATCACCGTCTATTCCTACTGCATGCTCAGAGGCATCCGTATCCCCGACGACCTCTCAGTCATCCTCTCGCTCTCCAGTAGAAATGTCGATTGGTTCAACCCTATCCCCACTCACTTCAGCATCCCCGTCCAAAAAATGATCAAGTCGGTGGCCAACTATGTCGAAAATTACCCGACAACGACTCAGAAAGTCATCCACCACCCGCTTGACTTCACGCCAGGAGCCAGCCTCAAAACAATCCGCAACGTCAAACCTCGCTGAGCCCCCCTCTACTTCTTCTTAAAGTAGCCCCGTTGCTTCTCACTAATCGGCATCCCCAGCAGCTCCATCACTGCCAGCATGTCCTGCCATACCTTACGCTTCTCCTCAGTCACCTCTTGGTGCATCAAATAACTTGGGTGATAGGTCGCTCGCACTGGCACACCTGCGACTTTATGAAAACCACCTAACATGTCTTTGACTGGCACATCAGGACCTAACAGAGCCTTTGCCGCGATTGCTCCTAACACAATGATCACCTTGGGCTTCACCATCTCAACCTCCGCCATCAAATAGCGCATTGAGGCGTTGATTTCATCAGCATTGGGCTTGCGCGTGTTGGTTGTCTGGTTCGCTTGCGCGGGACGGAATTTGACCACATTAGTCATGTAGACTTCATGTCGCTCTACCCCCATTGCCTTGAGAATCGCCTCCATTTTCTTGCCAGCAGGTCCAGAAAACGGAGCTCCTTTGGACTCATCATGATAACTAGGAGCCTCACCTACTAACATAATATCAGCATCCACCCCACCCTCAGAGAAAACAAGTTTCTCACGCAGCGTTCCCAGCGACTTTAACTGGGCATCCACGCTGATTTGCTGTTGTAAGCTCTCCAATGAAGTTCCTACAGGAGCAGCGACGACCTTCTGGGCTTCCACCACGGGAGCTTGTACTTCAGATAGACGCACAGCCTCCTTCACTGCCACCTTGCTCTCAGTCTCCACCGGTCGTGCCGCCGCAGGCTCCTGCCCCCTTGCGCGCTGAAAAAAGGCGCGCAATACCAAGCGAGCACGATCATCTAAATGCACATGCGTTTGCCCCTGCCGCTCCAGTTGCTGCAGGTAATCAATCAGTGGCTCGGCGAGGGCTGACATGCCCATAGACTCACCACTCCCAATCCATCCGTCAAGACGAAGATCAGGACTCCACACTCACCTGACGCATCCCTTCGTACAGCACAATCGCCACCGCCGTCGCAAGGTTCAAGCTCCGTGTCGATCCCTCAACCATGGGAATCTTCACCGCCGTATCCTGATACTTCTCAATCAAGGCTTCATCCAGACCACGAGTCTCTCGCCCAAAAAGTAAATAGTCCCCTTTCTGAAACTGCACGTCCCAATGGTGCTGACTCGCCTTTGTCGTCAGTAAGAACATCCGCGAACAATCCTCCACAGAAGCAATAAATGCCTCCCAGCTCTCCCATTCCATGATATCTACATCCTTCCAGTAATCCAACCCCGCACGACGCACCGTCTTCTCATCAATATCAAAGCCCAAGGGCTTCACGAGATGCAGCCGTGCACCCGTCGCCAATGCCAAGCGCCCCGCAGCCCCTGTGTTGTGCGGAATCTCTGGATGCACCATAACGATGTTGAACATGCCCCTCGATACGCAGATGCCCCCCTCTGTGCAAGCCGCTCTTTTCAGCACCTGCAAAAAGAAAAGAGCTGTGACATTTGACCGCTTTCCCCTACCATAGAGGACGTGAAACCACACCTTTCCATTCCTTTCCTTTGCCTCACCCTTCTTTCTTGCTCCGAAAAAGAAGAAGCCACCACCCCCACGCCCCCTAAAAATGCTTCTTCACCCGCCGTCGAGCACAACACTCCTAGCTTCCCAGACCCCAACCCACTCGTCGACCAAAGCCCAGAAGAAATCGCCAAAGATATGGGGATGACCCTCGATTTTAGCAACCCAGAGGACTACATGAAACGCATCGTCGCGATCATGCAAAATGCCAAGGATGCCAATGACACAGAAAAAATCATCCAACTCATCGGCAAACAAAACCTCACCCCGGAACAACACACCCTCCTACGTGAACTCATCGAACAAGATGGCATCACCATCGACCCAGAAAATCCCTTCGAAAAAATTGGCGACCTCAAAACCAACCAACACGCTCGCTGGGCTATCAATCTCAAAAACCACGCCCCAATCGTCCTCGATGTCATCCGTGACACCGCCGGCAAATGGAAAGTCAATAAAGTCACTATCCCCGATAAAATGGCCAAAGCCAATGGCCAAACACCCGAACTCCCAGACCTCCAAACCGACGCCCTCAACTACACCCATACCTTCCTCTCCAAACTCCTCACTCAGGACTTCCAAAGCGCCAAAGCAATGGTCGATCCCTCCAACATCACAGATGCCAAACTCGCCGGCCTCTGTATCATCTTCGAAGAAGCCGCCTACCAAATCGATAAAGAAAAACCGCTCCGCGCACTCTTCCTCAGAGAAACCGCCGCAGGATTCTACGCCAATGTCATCTCCAACGATGGCGAAAAGGCAGCCCAATTCTCCATCATCACCCAACGTGATAAAGCCGGCGACTCCTGGACAATCTACGAAATTAACCTCGACCAACTCCTCGGCGACTATGCCAAACGTGTCTCCGGCGGCGACGTCCACTACACCCCACTTCTCAAAAACCCCCAAGGGGGCGACACCCTCGTCATCTACTTCGAATTTGACTCAGATGGCCTCACCCCGCGTACCCAAAAACAACTCAATATCGTCACCAGCCTGTTGAAGGTCGACCCTAACAAGACCATTACCATCTCCGGCCACACAGACGCAAAAGGCAGCGCCAACTATAACGAACAACTCTCCAGAAGCCGCGCTCAAGCAGTCAAAGACTACTTCTCAAAAAATGGCGTCCGCCCAGAACAAGTCGTTACCGAAGCACACGGATCCCAACATCCACGCCTCCCTAACACCCAAGCAGATGGCTCCGATAACCCAGACGGCCGCAGAGCAAACCGCCGCACGGAAATCTACCTCGACTTCTAAGCCACTCACTCACTGGGTCCAAAACCGCCTCGCCTAAACCAACAACACGATGCCCCTGGTTCTCTCACGTCTCGTCCCCGCCCTCCTCTTCGGGCTCTTCTTCTACGTGGGCTATCTGGTCATGACTACCCGGCATGTCCCAGAGCTCCCAGTACAAAGCCTCGATACTTGGCAAAAAGCAGACGCCCCCTATGGCATCCCACTCAAACTCGACCAACCGGAGCTGGTGCAACAATTCGACCCACGCATGCACCTCCACTCTCCCTTCGAGGCAGCCCTCATCCCTACTGCACCTCGCTTCGACCCACCCATGGGCAGCGAACACGCAGCCCTGACCTACAATGCACAATCCTTCATGGCTCCTAACGCTACTCGTGGAGGTCAACATACCGGCGACGATATCAATGGCATCGGCGGCCAGAATAGTGACCTCGGTGACCCCGTGTTCGCTATCGCCAATGGTCTCGTCGTCTACGCTGGCACCCCCTCACCCGGCTGGGGGAAAACAATCATTCTCGCCCACCGCCTCAATGACGGCCGCATCCTCCACAGCATGTACGCCCACCTCCATGAAATCCACGTCGCCACTAAAAGCCACATCGCCAGATCTCAAGAAATTGGCACCGTCGGCAATGCTGGAGGCCGCTACCTCGCTCACCTCCACCTCGAAATGCGCCACACCGATGGCTTCTCCCCTCAGACAGGATACGCCAGCCACCCCTTCGATCGACTCCCCCCAGAACAAACCATCGACTCACTGCGCAATGCCCCCGATGATGCCCTCAACCCCAGCACCCTCCAGATCCTCCAACAAGACCTCCACAAAAAACTCCCCATCCCAGAAATGGATGCTGAGTCCGCCCTCAAATTCCAAGAGTTCCTAGAACGCAGCTCCCCTAACAAATGAAAACTAACTACGTCTTCATTGATTACGAAAATGTGCAACCATCTGGTGTTGCTGCCATTAAAGAACATAACTTCAAGGTCTTTATTTTCATCGGCAAAGGCCAAAAGAGCGTGTCCGCAGAGCTAGTCGCTAACCTCCAGCCACTCGGTGAAGACGTCGTCTACATCCCACTCGACGTCGCTGGCCCCAATGCCCTGGATTTCATACTCACCTTTTACCTCGGTAAAACATACACCTCAGAACCAGACGCCTATTTTCATATCATCTCCAAAGATAAAGGCTTCGATACCCTCATCGAACACCTCCGAAAACAAGGAATCAAAGTCGCACGCCACGAGGCCATCCAATCCATCCACCCACTCAAAATTACCGTCCAAAAAGAAATCCAAGAAAAGGTCGACCTCGTAATCGAGAACCTCAAAAAGAAAGGTAACTCCCGGCCACGCAAACTAAGCACCCTCGAAAATACTATCAGAAGCCTCTTCACCCCTCATCTTACCAGTAAAGAAACCCAATCTATCATCACCAAACTCATCAACAAAAAGGTGCTCGTTGAAAATGATGGTAAAATCTCATACCACCTCAACAACCCACAATAGTGCCTCCAAATGCAAGGCTCTGAAATCATAATCGTCATAATGCTCCTTGGCATTCTGCTTCTACCTGTCGCCCTTGTTGTCGCGATCGTGCTGATCATAAAGTCCCGTCGCCCATCTAACATTCCTAATATTGAGGATCAATAAACACCCACTCAACTCCTATTCTACAGACTGCTCAAAACTCGAAGATTAATCATATTCCTTGTGCTGGTACTTACAGGATTTTTCAGTTTGATAGGTCATCCCATCTCGCCTTACCCTCCCACATATTAACTCTCTAGTTTGCCGTTAATATTGAGTCCAAACATTTGAACACATACTTACACCATCTGCCAGTGATCGCGGCTTTGTTTCTGTCATGCTGCGCTGCGCCCGATCAGCCTCTCGCGTCGAATAAGGTGACAGCATCGTTCATCCAGGAGTTTGAACAGAAATATGCCGCATACCAAATCACTCCCGAAAGCTTACCAAAACCCAATCTAACAGTAGTAACTAAGCTCAAAAAATCGCCAATCTGGAAGATCCCATCCGCAGAGTTGGCTCTCCATCTAGGTGATCGCTACAGTGAAGGAAATAATCGGTACAGAACATTCTCACGGTATGAGCTGCGTGGCAGCTCTGGTGCAGTCTTAAGCGGTGGAGAAAGCGTACTGGCAAGTGCGGACCTGAAGAATCCAGAACTGCAGCCGTCAGTTCGTATCTCTTACGATCCGACGAGCCGTAAACTTCTTATCGTCGAGGAGCATAGCTGGTCGGTCCAGCGAATACTCATTTTGAATATGAACGGCCGGCAGGAACCAGCCCACTATCTGAGGGTTCCCTCCCGCCGCAGCCTTGAACCTATCGACCATTATGAGATTGTAGCGTTTTCTCGGGGTAAACTTTATATCACACAAGACGGCGCAGCCTTTGCCTTTCCGCTGGATGTCATACGGACCTATTCAGACCTCGACTATTCTATCGGCTCCACAACTCCAATAAACCCAACCCAAAAAGGCGTCGCTCTCCACACCCAGCCCGCCACGTGCTCAAATCCTACATGATCAAACTACAACTAAACCCAAGCCGGAATAGCTCCCTAAATCAGGCTTGAGATCACTCGACATTATGCTCATAGGACCTCCAGTGCAGATGCCACCATGGATTCGTGAACATTTCGCTCCCGAGCAGCGGTCAGCTGTCGACTACCTTCGACGGCAAATCGATGAGAGCATGCTTAAGGAGATTGCCGAGGCTGACTATGCACAAGATGTCTCGAAGCACCTGGCAGCACTCATGCCGATTTGGAATGACTGTGAGCTCGCTGAGTTGAACCACTGGTTTCCGATGGAGGTGCTCGAGCTTATTCGATGGTCTGAGCCTGAAGCCCCCAATTGGCAGCCGGGATCAACAGGTCTTCGTGGTCACAAACTGCGAGCATTCTCATGCGCGGTTTTACTCGCAACACCAAACTTCGAGCCAGACAAGGAAACCCTAATTCAGATGCTTGATTCGCTTGCCTGGCTTGGTGCCGAAGCTCAAGCGGCAACCGCTCGCTTTCTCGTATGGAGGCTCGATTCAATCGGCCACGAGGAGGATCGCCCGTTTTTCGCACTGGCTTTGGCGGCTATCATCCAATCGATTACGGCCCCTCTGCCAACTGCAAAAGAACAAGATTTGGCCGACTGGGTGGCAGGTGAAGAATTTTTCGAGCGGGCCTACCTAGCTGAATTCCACGAAAGTTATCAGGACTCCCCGTGGATGTTCGGGCTCTCATATAACAACATCCGCAACAATCGTTGGAAGGCACTGATCCGCTCTGTTCAGGAAAGATCGAACGAAGGTCCATTCGGGCGCATGCTAGCAGATAACTACAAAGCATAATTAGACCTTGCTCTCAACACCCGCCCCTCCATGCTCAAACGTATTCACATCTCTGGTTATCGATCACTCCTAGACCTCAGCTGTGATCTCACAGAGATGACCGTCATCTCCGGTGAAAATGGCGTTGGAAAATCAAATTTTTACAAAGCTCTGCTGCTGGTGAAAGCATTAGCTGAAGGCAACTTTGCACAAGCTTTAGCCAATGAAGGAGGCATGGTTTCCGCCCTCTGGGCTGGTGAACGAAAGCGACATGAAACAAAAACCATCAGCATTCGCGTCGAACATAGCGACTTCACCTATTACGCAAAGATTGGACTCATCCCTAGCAGCCCAACGGACCCCAGCTTCTTTAAAACTGACCCCGATATCAAAGATGAGAAAGTCTCTATCCAGTTGAAAAACTCGCAGCGTACCGTGGCGAAACGCTCGGGCAATCAACTCATGCTCAGCGAGAATACCCAAGGCATGGAGCACTTCGAATTCTCACTCTTATCTAACGAGTCAATTCTCTCTCAAGTCAAAGACCCCAGCCGCTACCCATTCCTTTGCCTAGTGCGTAGCACAATCCTAGAATGGCGATTCTTCCATGAATTTGATACCAGCCAACATTCCATCCTGCGCCACCCCCAGGTGAGTTATTACTCACCATTCCTGAATGATGACGGGTCCAATCTGCTCGGGGCCCTCCAAAGCATTGTCGAATCAGGAAATGAATATCGGCTCTCAGAGTTTTTCACACGCGCCTTCCCCGACCTCCAATTCTCAATCGAGGCAGAACAAAATTACTTCCGCTTAGAGGTCTTCAGACATGACCTGTCCCGCCCGCTCACCGCAATAGAACTCTCTGACGGCACCCTGAGGTTCCTCTGCCTTCTCGCAGCACTGCTCTCCCCACATCAACCTCATTTACTGGTCTTCAATGAACCCGAGATGAGCCTCAACTCTCGTATCTACCCCGTCCTTGCCCAACTTCTCAGTGAATCGCAAGCCCAGCTCCTAGTGGTGTCGCACGACCAGAAACTCGCCGGTCACCTCAGCCAAGCAGGCGCTTCGTCCATCCAATTGATGCTCCAATCAGGAGCCACTATCCACACAGAGCACGCCGGTTCACACAAAGTCTGGAGCTTCGATTAAGTCTACCTCGCAGAGGCCTCCTCATAAAAAAGAGGCTCCACAGCATCACACTGTAGAGCCTCTCATTTTATTCACGTACACATTCTTTTCCTACTCGAAGATCAGGTAATTGACCTGCTCACTGGTGTGCGAGCTCTCGCTGTCTCCGATGTCGTCTTCATCAATGATCAACTTGATCGCACTCGCACTCAACGCGTCGTTCTCAAAGAACACCGGCCAGCCACCATCGTTGCCGTCCATCGCTGCCGAGCTAAGCGCTCCTGCACTTGCAGATGTCAGACCGCTGATGTTGTAGCTATACCCTGCTGCGTTGTTGCTGGTATTCTGGATCGAATCCGCTCCCAAGCCTGCGCTGTAGGCCACACCATTGATGCTGCCGGTACCGGCTTCGATCACGATGTAACCAATCGTCTCATCAGCTCGCACCTTGTTGCTGTCCTCAGCAACGTGCTTACCAATGTTCAGATTAGACGCATCAGCGGGTGCTGTGCGGGTATTGCCCATGCTCCAGAACACGGACCAGTTCGCATCGTTCGCACTCATCACCTGACCTAGCACCACCGGTGTGGTGTAGCTATTAGTGTAACTACGAGCCTCTGCCAACCAGCTAGACTTCGCAGCAGTCACCGTAGAGGTGAACTTCACTGCTTCCATCTGCACGCCGTCGCTTGCGAGGGTGTAAACCCCTTCTTCCACAGCGATCACGGAAACATCACAGCTCACTGCAGCCGTCAGTCCATCCGCTCTATCAAGCTTCACTTCGAAGCTGCTGCCACTCACGTTGCGGATGCGGGTCACCACCGGCACTTGCGCGGCATTTGCGTAGATCGGTGTCGCCACAATCACTGCCGAGTTGTAGTTCTTGCCGAGATCCACATTAGTCCAGCTGCTGCTAGAAACGCCACTCACAGTCGTGCGCACCATCTTAGGTGAGGTGTCCGCCACGGTCGTGAAGCTCGCGCTGCTGCCCCACACTGTCCCTGCTGTGTTTGTCGCAGCAATCGTGTAGTAGTAGCTCGTGCCCTCACTCAGACCCGTGATGCTTTCCACATGCGCTCCGGCATTCTTCGTTCCAAGAACCACGCTGTTGCTCCAGCTTGCGGGTGTCGTGCCACCATCAGTCTCACCGTAGTAGAGAGTCACACTCGGAGCTTCTCCCCCTTCGTCAGTGATACTGTAGCCGAGGTCGGCACTTGTCATTGCTAGGTTCGATGCGCTGCCTGTTGCCACCACTGCTGCAGTGACTTCAAGCACATCGGTGACACTCACTGCCACACTTGCCGTGTCGCTGAGTCCACCATTGTCGGTGACCGTCACAGTGAGTGTGTAGCTGTTAGTGGTTTCGTAATCGAGGGCTGTGGCAGTAGTGATCACACCACTGTTATCGATCGCGAAGGCGCCACCAGTATTGCCCGCTGTGATTGCGTAGCTGAGGCTATCGCCAGCATCAGGATCGCTCGCACTCACTGTCGCCACAGTAGTACCAAGCGTAGCATCTTCTGCCACACTTCCACTCGTGTCATTGGCAGTTGGCCCTTCATTCACATTCGTGACATTGATCGTGATAGTAGCCGAATCATTGAGTGATGGTACACCATCGTCAGTAACGGTCACAGTCAGAACATATTGGCTAACACTCTCGTAATCCAATGCCGCTGCAGTCGTGATTTCACCACTATTCGCATCAATAGCGAAGTCATTGCTCTCATTGCCCGCCGTTATAGCATAGCTCAGCGTGTCCCCCGCATTCGGATCCGTCGCTGTGACAGTACCGACGCTGGCACCAGAACTCACATCTTCGGAAACCAACAATGTAGCATCGTCAACTACTGGATCAGCATTGGTCGGCTCAACAAATTCACGAATCTTCAACCATTGACCTTGTTCAGCAGTCGCACGGAGACGTACAAACTTCACAGCTGATGCCAAAGTCGCTTGGGCTTCACCACCACTGAAAGTAGCGACGCTAGTCCAATTCGTCCCATCATCAGAGGTTTCCATCACACCGCTAGATAGCGCATCTCCACCATTACTCGGATCTCCAGTGAGTATCTCAAAGACTCCAGGTCCAACAGGCTCAGCATACTCTACAGTGAAGTGGTCATCTACTAGAGCACGTCGACTTGTCCACGCAAAGACAGCTGGGTCGTCATCCAGCGCCCTATCCCATGCAAAGTTAGACCAATAACTCGGGAAGCTCGTGGTAATGCGATAAGCTAAAACATCGATATTTAAGGTAGCACTTGCAGTTCCACCATTGCCGTCATCGACACCCACCGTGAAGGTGTTTGTGCCTATATCACTGCTGCTTGGTGTGCCACTCAGACTACCGTCCGATCCCACAACCAGCCAAGCTGGCCCAGAGATCTTCGAGTAGCTGAGCGTGGTATTCTGATCTACATCACTAGCTGCTCCTGCAAGTGTCTCACCAGAATACGCCTCATTTGCTAACAATGCGCTGCGAGTCATCGGGTCTGATACGAATTCAGGCTCCTCATTGAGGTCGTTCACATCAATCGTGACAATCGCAGTGTCCGTGAGTGATCCATCGCTCACCTCCACGCTTAAGACAAACTGACTCGAAGTTTCGAAGTCTAACTCAGCTGTGCTTGTGATGGCCCCACTTGCCGAATCAAGAGCAAAAAGCCCCGCTTCATTTCCAGCAGTGATGCTATAACTCAAACTTGCCCCAGCATCCGGATCAGTAGCTGAGAGTGTCGTCACCGCTGTTCCAGCAACACCATTTTCATCTACATTCACCACGCTATCAACAAGTACAGGATCCTCATTTACGTCCGTAACATCCACTGTCACCTGAGCCGAATCGCTAAGAGTACCGTCACTCACCGTCACAGTGAGAACATGCTGGCTAACATCTTCATAGTCGAGCTCGTCAGTCGTGCTGACAGCCCCACTGCCGTCAATGGCAAAGAGCCCAGAGCCATTGCCTGCTGTAATCGAGTACGTCAAGCTTGCTCCTGCATCAGGATCACTCGCTCCCACCACTGCAACGACGCTACCAGCTGAACTATTTTCAGCCAAAGAGCCGACAACATCATTCGCAACGGGTGCCTCGTTCACATCCGTAACATTCACTGTTACCTGCGCTGAGTCACTCAAGGCCCCATCAGACACAGTAACCGTAAGAACGTGCTGGCCAGCTGATTCGAAGTCGAGAACTCCCGTGCTCGTCACCTCACCATTGGCTCCAATAGCAAACAAACCAGAGCCATTCCCTGCAGTGATACTAAATCCTAACAACGATCCTGCATCTGGGTCGCTTGCTGCTACAGTAGCAATAAGCTGGCCGCCTGAGAGATTCTCAGCAAGGTCTCCCACTGCATCACTTGCCACAGGCGCTTCATTCACATCTGCCACGTTGACCGTAACACTAGCTTGGTCACTCAACGTCCCATCACTCACTTCCACCGTCAGTACATGCTGACTCGCAGATTCGTGATCCAGTGCACTCGTCGTTGTCAGAGCTCCAGTAGACGCGTCTAAACTGAATGACCCAGAGGCATTGCCACCAACAATCGTGTAGCTCAGCACATCTCCCGCATCTGGGTCAGTTGCAACAAGCGTGCCTACGCTCGCATTCACTGCTCCATTCTCCGCAATTCCAAATGTAACATCATCTAGCTGTGGAGCTGAGTTTGGAGATACGACTTCTAACACTGCTGCATTCAGGATCGACCAGCCACCCGCGCTCGAAACGCTGAGTTCGATCTGGCCACTACCGTCGGTCTGCAAACCACTGAAAACCAAACCTGCATCTTCCAAACTTGCTGCCGCCCAGATATTTCCGCGCGTCTCCACAGTCTGTTGGGTTCCAGCACCATCTGTAACAGTGATGGTTTCTACCACTGCATCTTGCCCACTGAGGAAGTCATAGACTCTCAAGTTGTAGCGTAAGCTGTCATCAAGCCCGCTGAATGTAAGACTAATTGGGTTTGGACTATAGGCGATATCGTCAGCTGCTGTCACATAGTAGCTGTCCGCTGCCGTTCCACCCCAGCTCCCCGCAGCAGGGTCGTCATTCAAGCCATTGACCACTGAGAGCGTGACACTCACTCCATCGCGAGCCTGACCGTCATTGTAATCTAACACATTGCTCACACTTCCAGCAGAGGCCGCAATCGTGTTAAAGTTCGCTGCGGACCCCCCTGAAGTACTCAAGTCTACTGCTATGACATCACCAGCTGCTAGATTAGTAAGGTTCGTGACATCCACTGTCACAGTGGCGGTGTCAGTGAGAGAACCATCACTCACTTCCACCGTAAGTACATGCTGCGCAGCACTCTCATAATCGAGCGGACCAGTAGTGGTGATAACTCCAGTTGCCGGGTCTACAGCAAAAAGACCGGCTCCATTGCCAGCTGTAATGCTGTAGCTGAGGCTAGCTGATTGGTCTGGATCTGTCGCTACTAAGCTAGCAACAACCTGTCCCGCAGCAAGACCCTCGCCTACCACGACTGTCTGACCTGATAAGGCTGGAGCATCATTCGCGTCAGTCACCATGACTGTGACTGTGACACTCGTGGTCAACGACCCGTCGCTTACATCAACTGTCAGTGTGTGCTGCGATGTACTCTCGTAATCTAAACCACCATTCGCAGTTAATGCACCCGTCACAGAATCAATCGCAAACAAGCCACTTTCATTGCCTGCCACTATCGCATAACTCAAGGTATCACCATTGTCATAGTCGAGACCTAACAAGCTCCCTAACGAGCTTCCAGCACCACTATCCTCAGCGATGTTCACCTGGATGTTCTGCGCCACTGGAGCCACATTACCGAGCCAAGCACCGTGGTTCGCAATGATCGTGTTAGCACTTAATGCCGAATCATATGCGGCAAAGGCGTAGACACCATTCTCTGCATCATCCCTGAGGTTGCTTGAGCCCAAAGTCACATTCGCCCCTGCAAAGGCTGGCACCTGCCCTAGTGTCCCCACATGCACTCCGTTGTAGTACAGTCGAGTCTGCCCTTGCTGGCTATCAACCACTGCAACTACATGCGTTAAGGCTCCATATGGAGTGGCGACACTTTGACCAACCTCCGCTGAGAAGGACCAATCGGAATAACCAAAGCGCGTGATTCCCATCACCCCGCGGTTGTTCCATTGCTCAAACTTCAGCCCCCAGCCATTGCCTGCGAGTAAGTCGACACCACTCTGCCCAAGGTCTTCTCCATTCACGAAGAACTCGAGCGTGTAATCACCACTCAGACCAGTCAAATCAACACCGCGTGTCGCATTCCCCGCAAGAGGCTGAATACTACTATGGTCAAGACTGGCATGGCCTGCGATAGCTTGCTGCCACGCTTGCGCTCGTCCTGAAATCAGCGGGTGAGTGTGCACTAACAATTCCTGAGCATTAGTCAGACCATCCTGGTCCGTATCCTCACTGCCCACAGCTGCTAGGTTGCCAATGTAGGTTTGCTCCCACCAGTCTTCAAGACCGTCAGCATCACTGTCATCAAGCGGCTCGAAATATTCACTCGCTATCAGAGTCTTGTCTAACCCACCAGGTCCAGACCAGCCCATCGCCAAGTGATCGCCTCCGCCTCCCTCTTTATGTAGAGCTTCAAAATAATATTTTTGCCCAGCAATGAGGCTCACAGCCGCACTGCTCGTTGCATTGAAGTTCAACTCAGAGGTATACCCATTAAGCTGCACAATACTCACCGCATTCGCTGCATCGGTATCCGTACTCAGTAAAAACTGACCATGGTCATCCGATGCGATGTGGAAGACATAGTCACCATCCTCAGGTACGGTAAGATAACCTCGAACTCGACGACCAAACTCATTTCCGTTACTTGGGAAATGGAAACCATTGCTCGCCACCAAACTCCGCGATGTTGGACTGTCAGGGTAGTTTGCGGACCCTGTTAAATCGGCGATCGTGTTTCCTGGAATTTCAGCAAAGTAATCTTCCGCTAAAATCCCCTGTAGACCAACATTGATCGTGATCGTCGTACTAGCAGACTTCGCTGGAGTACCATTATCGGTAGCCTGCAGCACAAGACTGTAGGACGCTTGACGCTGAGCATCCATCACGACATTCGGGCTCAATGCCCCACTAGCAGGGTCAATGCTCCAATCACCAGATGTATTACCACTGAGGATTTCCCATGTGTAAGACTCATTCGGGTCGTTACTCGCTCCCAAACTTGGCTGATAGAAGCTGGCTCCCACAACTGCCGTCTCACTAATCGCAACCGTTTCAGCAACTAAATCTGGCGCGCGATTTTCATCCTCTAAGGTCAATTGCACTGAGAACTTCTGGATGTGATTCACCCCATCACTGACTTCAATGATCAAAGTTCCCGCAGAGTACTGGCTATCCACCACTGGCAAATCGCCAATGATGCTGAGCTTCCCATCCGAGGCTAGACTTAAGCTGCTCGCATACCGTCGATTGATCAGATCATCGTGAACGGTGAAGGTGAGAGCATCTCCATCTACATCAGTCACATACTGAGCAAGATCAGCCACCACTGTATTCGCTGGTGTCAACTCAGGCACAACCACCTCTAGAACTCCAGGAACCTCAGGTGCTCTGTTAGCAACATCCACTTGGAAACTAATGTCCGTGCTATTGCCATTCCCATCAGTCGCCCGCACAGTCACCACAGAGCTACCACTCGCGCCAGCAAGTGTGCTCAAACTGAAGTTTGCAGGGTCAGCAATCGCACCAGTCTGATCACCGTCGAAGATCGCAGCGTTAGAAACAGAAACAACCTCATAGCTCATCGCATTGTCAGCCGTCTCGCCATCTTGGAAAGCTGCATAGAGGTCAACACTCTGCCCGCCTCCAGCTGTACCAAGATCCAGATCTGCAATACCGTAGCCCTCAGGCCCAGTACTTCCAGAGTCATAGTCGACCACAAAATCGCGTACCGTCTTGTTCCAGCCATCATCACTTGTCAGACGCAATACATAACTGCCATTGCTCGCTAAGGTCACATTGGTGTGCAACGCCGATGCATCCGCAAAACTCGCCGCACCTGGACCTGAGACCTGAGACCAAGCCGTTTGCGTACTATGATCCTTTTCTCCCCATACCCAACATTCATTAATGCGTACCGCCTTGTCACCAGAGGCATTCGTCAAGCCCGCTGGCAATGCCACACGCACACGCTTGGCTAGTGTGTTAGCCGGAATCGCATCAAATAAATGCGCCGTGTTGCCATCTAAACTCACCTGCCAAGTCTGGGTCCCCGCAGCATCATATGCCGTCACGGTACCGCCACTCATGGCTGTCTCTAAATGCAACCTCACCTGAGAGAGTGGTGTCTCTTGATCTAAGGTCAACTCCCACCAATTCCCATCAGTAGTCGTGTCAGTACGCGACCCATTGATCCCACCACGCAGCTTATCTATCGCTTTGTAGGCATCAAAATCGCTGTTAGGAGTCGTCGATTGACTTGGTGTTCCCATGACTGTCAAATCCACGTCTTGACCGCGATACCCCATCACACGCACCTCCCATAAGGCCAATGTGTTGAGCGCCGATGGCTTCTCAATGCGCACATAACGTACAGTCTGCTCACCAGCTATGGAAACCGGTATGCGATGCGCAAAATGGTGCTCACTTTTTGGTAATAGCTTCTGTGACTGGATTTCACTTCTGTCAGATCCTAACAACTTTGCCACAAGGCCATATCGCCCGTAGTCGGACCCTTCCAATGCACTCAAAGCTAAATGCACGTCTACCCACTGGACAGGCACCTCAGCACCTAAGTCCAACTCCCACCATGCCTCACTGCCCTTGTTTCCAAACTCAGCATTCTGGTTACCATAATACTGTGTAAAAGCATGATACTCAGACGGAGTCACAAGACTCTGAGCCTCGGCATTATTCCCGTCCGATCGCGTCGCCGTACCCGCTGGAGCAAGATCAATAAGCCCAACAAATTTATCATCACTCACCGCGCTCACAAGCTCACTTGTGTTCCAACTCCCTTGATTCCATCCACTCAGTTGACGGTGGTTGACTGTCGCCCACGGACCACGTTCTTCCCCAAGGTTCTTCTTAAGGGGATCCGCCTCTACTATCACCCACTTCTCTACCGTCTTGGTATGGCCATTGTCGCTTGCGTTGAGACGTAAACGGTATCTTCCTGGGCTGTCAAAGAAGGCCACCGCATTCTCAGAATTCCCCCCTTCAAAGCTCACATTGGCTCCCTCAGGTTGGTTGACAACTTCCCACTGGAGAGTCGATACTCCAGTAAAATCCCCACCACTTGCCGGAATCTTTACTGACTCTAACACGACACCGTGGTCCTGACGCACACGTGTGTATGGCCGTGCAGGACGCACCACATCAGCAATCCCCACCAAGACCCTCGCGGTCCCGTTGAGCACTCTCCCATCGACATCCTTAGCAGTATAACTGATAACGGCGTATCCACTTGCACCAGCTGCAGGCTCAAAACGTAAGAAACCATTCGGCTCATTTCCGGTCGTGCCATCTGGGTAAATGTGAAAAACCTTTTCCAACTCCAGACTCCCCATGCTAGGGGTATCTAAGCTTGCCGAAGTGAGCACATAAGACCTTGCAAAATCGGTCTGCTTCTCAGTCGCAGTATCTAGCGATTGTTTGACCACTGTGCTGATATTCCACTCATTGCGGAGCTGGCCAGTGACCACATCATTCACCAAGGGGTTAAATCGTAGTAACCTCCCACCATCACTCTGCACAAGATCATCAACCGCCTGAATGTTAGGGCTGCTGTAGTTGACCGTGACTTCTTGCTCAGTCCCTCCAATATTCAATGTGAATTGCTCAGAACCAGTAGCATCAGCATGAGCACGTAAAAGTAATCGATTACCTGTCACGAAGATATTCGCCATGCTTGGCGTATCCACCACACTTAGGTTGGATCCAAATAGGGTCCACTGATCCTGTCCCGCTGCAATGTCTACGGTGTTCGGAACACTGGATGGCGTTCCAACAGTAATGGCAATGGGAGCCCTTGAAAGCCATCCTCGGTCGTTGTTTCCAACAGATCCACGCAAGGTATAGTTAAAGTGCACCACACCTTCAAAACCAGCACTCGGAGTAAACCGTAGCTTCTTACCCATGTCGGTGATCTCCAAAGTTCCAGCTCCTGCAGGTACCATGCGAGATACCTCTTCAATCACAATGTTCTCATTGTAATAAGGACTCCCTGGAGTCGCTCTGTCATCATTGCCTCTCGGGTCAAATTCCACCATGGTGTCGACCGCTGTCACGACCGTGTCGTCATTCGCAAAAGGAGTCTCTGCTGGGTGACGCAACTTGTTACTGCCATTGGCCGTGCGTAACCCAGTGTCACTCTCACCATCTACCTGCCCATGCTCTTTCACTCCTCGTGTGCGTAGCTGCGCACGACCAGAAAATTCACGCCATAGCTGATGAGCTGTGATTGGCTTCGAATACGGCCCAGGTGTTAAATAACTCCAGAAGTGAGCTGGACCACCACCTGGCCCCATCAAATCCCCACCATCAGAGTGGCCCATACTCAAAACATGGCCTAATTCGTGGGCCGCACCCACCGTCCAACTTGATATATTGAAGGAATTACCCGCAGCTGCACCGCCACCTCCCCAACCATAAAAGTTTCCGTGCGCCACCAGTGACTCAGATCCATTACGCCAAGAACTCATGATCGTCCCCTTGTCTGGCCCACCGTCATTCTCACGGCGTATCATCAACTCACCCACTAACATCTTAGTGGCCATGTTGCGCTCATAGATCTCATCAATTTCCTCAAAGGTGATCAACAAACGCGTCAACATCGATGCAATATCCGCGTCTGTCGGGTTTTCCTTATCTCCCGGTAGCAAGTCAGGCCCAGTCTGCGCCCAGTACTGGAACTCCATCAATGATTCATGATACTTCTCACCAAAAGGAATAGGGTCCGCAGCCTTCGTTCCTATACCCGTCAACGGGTCAATTCCAGGTGTCGTGTTAATCGCCTGGTAACTCTCACCAGGTGCAATGCCTAAGCCCGCAACCACACTATCTATCTCGACCCATTGGTCAAAGCGTGCTGCCAATTCTGGATCGAGTGGCTGAACTTTAGCCATCGCTTCTTCCATCCCTACCGCCTCATTGCTATGCGACGGATGGCCACATCCTGCACAGTCACAAACCCCAAAGGCTTCCTTGTGTAAAGCCTCCGGCTCATAGCGCATCTCAATCGCCCCAGTAGCCGGATTGTTGCGTAACAATATTCTATCGCGACCCGCATTACGCATCGCAAGAGTGTACTGCTCACCGACCACTGACATGCTCACCGCCTTCGCATCAAAACTCGCCAGCAGCTCAGATGGACGCATGCCAGATGCACCCATCGCAGCCGCTTCTTCACCCTCAACACGCACGACTCCCTCAACTCCCTCTGCAATCACGACTTTGTCGCTCGCAACAATACCGCCAAACACATGCACCCCATCACTCGGATCTAAAAAGACACTGCCGTCAGCGAGCCGAATCTTTGCCTCTTTTGAAAATACTTTCTTGGGACTCAACAATAAGGTCCTCTGAACTCCGGCCACCTTCAATTCTAGCGGCCTCCCATCCTTCACGGCATCGATCAACGCCTGAGTCTCAGTCTCTACCTGATGCGCAGTCTCCTGCACTTCGGTTAACTCAGGTTCCTGTGCCTTCGCCTCAATGTGACGAATCAATCGATCTACAGCTTCTGCATTCTGATCCTGCTTTACAATCTGATGAGCCCCATTCGGCTGCTCAACATTCTGAATAGGGCGATACGTAGATACACCATATCCTATCAACGATAGCACGGCCATTCCGCCGCCCCATACGAGGTGGTTCTTTTTCATTGTGTGGTAGTCTTTTTGTGGGTTTTACAAATCTATCCCCCCCACTTCTTCAAACATCTGTTCATCTCTAGGAATCATCTCCCCGTTGAAAATCAGCGTGTTCTAACATGAAGCTAGGTATGAAATAAATTCATTGCACCTTATCCACAGCTAAAATCGAAAATATCTTAACAAAGAATTGCTAAAAAAATTTCTCAACAATCATACTCCCCTTCCTCATCCCCCCAGCAATATGGATTTCCCTAACTTCTCTCGTGCGAAAAAAATTCCCTGCCACCACTCACAAAATACTACCCAGCCCTAGCGCTCACCCACCTTAAATCAAAAAGTCCACACGATCACATGCGACAGACTGTTGAAAAACTTCAACGAGGTTTCGACACCAATCCCAGAGTGGCAAAACCAACTCTGGGGAGTTGCAAAAATCGACTAGAAGTCTGAAAGGCTTCAGGCTTAAAAATAATTTAGATAGCTAGACCTCAACACCTTTGTCGTTGAGATCTGTATATATAAGACTAGCCCCAGGCTTGTCTCCTGCAGCTCGCCTCTTGAGCTTGAGAAGCGAATCCCGTTCGGGTTCCCAAAGCGCTCACTTTATCAACATATATGCTACATGAATACATGTGAGCCTACCATCGATTGATCTATTTCTGTGTTAGAGCGGATCCACTGAGCGGGTCATGCGGATCCCCTTGAACCTCATGCTTGAGCTTCTCTAACTGCTTAGCACGCAGCGCTGCCCCCTTCTTACGCTCTTCATCTGGCAAACCTTCCCACACCTTATGGTACACACGCATCTTGTTGCCGCCGTAGATCTTCGCAAGGTCCTCGTTAGAGTACCCACGTTTCCACAGCTCATCTGTCACAGCTGCGAGAATCTTAGCGAGCTCACCACAATCAGTCGCTCCTTTGTTGAAAGCATTAACCATATAACCACCATCATCATAAGCAGCCGCATTCTTTTTCACAAAGTCGAGAGTAGGCTTCGTCGTGAACATGTCATCCGAAGCAATCCCCACATGGTCTACACCAATCAGCTTCACATAGTAGTCGATCATGTCAGCACATTGCTGCGGAGTGATATCATCAGGCCAAATACCATCCATCATCCACTCGGTAAATGTCGGTGACACAAAGCCGCCAGACTTGGCTGCGCGCTTTGCTTCTTCATCAGAAATGTTGCGATAACAACCGCGCTCCGTCGCATTCTTCTCATTCTTATACAGACCAGTCGGTAACGAATGCGTGTACACAAATGGAACACCAGGGTGCTTTTCCTCCATGTACTCGATAATATCCATGCAGGTCTTCGGCCCGGTGTGACTGAGATCTACTAGAATACCGTACTTCACTAACTCATCGATGATCTGCTTGCCCCAAGCAGTGAGACCAATCTTTGTCCCATTATATTCAGCTAGACCTCCTGAACCCGCCCTGAACACATCATTGTAGGTCAGAATCATACTCGTAATCCCCAGTTCCTTAAGAATCGGCACCTTCTTTAGATCATTGTTGAGAACCGTAGAGGTTTGCACATTCCACAACACCGCCGTCTTCCCAGTCTTGTGCGCATGCTCGATATCTCTCACTGAGCGAACATAAACATACTGCCCAGGCTGCCCCGCATATGCCTTGCGGAAATTATAAAGCTCATTGAGATATTGCTCCCACGTAAAATTCGTCGCTGCGAGCGTCATGTCGTGCCCCGTAATCCCAGCTGCTCGCGAACGATTGAGATAATCGTGCACCGTCTTCTCCTCTAACCACCCCGCTCCCTTGGGGCTGGCAAAAAAACCAATCACAATCGTGTCTTTCACAAATTGCTTAGCCTTCTCACTCGCTGGCCAGGTCTTCGATTCTTCGCTAGCCGAAGCCACGCCCATCATCAACCCGCAGGCTGCTAGTGTCTTGAGTAATGTTTTCATTAGGTCGAGAGAGTTGGAACGCCGCCCCCCAGCACTGCATTCAATGTCGCGTCAGTGTAACAAGATTTTTTGGATAGGTAAAACCGTAATCAACAGACACCCTACTGTTGCAATCTTTAACTTGATAATAAGTAAAATACTCATAATCTAACACACTCTATGAAACCTACATTTGCTCTCTCTGGTTTACTGGCCTTCTCACTTGTTCAGCTATCGAGTGCCCAAGTAAAACAGGGAGTCCTCGACTCCATATCAACTCCTAACAAAGTTGAAACCTCCATCGGAACCCTCGAGTTCCTCGACGGTGCTCCACTTCCTCAGACAGCGAGGAGGGTTTACGATTACTTAGACACCACACGCGCAATGGACACCTTTCTTAAGGGGATGCCAGCAGCCTCACTCAAGGCTCTCATTGACGGAGCCCACTCCTTAGGTGCTGTGGAGGCAAATGAAGTAATGATTTTTGATAAATTGATGGGTCCCAAATCGCTCTTTCTCACAGGTAACAGTTCCACTGTGTATTGTATTCCTGACCTAGATCTCAAACGCGATGGCCCTACCGTCGTTGAAGTTCCAGATGGTCTTTTAGGTGCAGCTAATGACGCCTGGTTCCGCTTCATCAATAACCTCCCTACTGCAGGAAAATACCTCTATCTTCCACCGGGCTATGACGGTCCAGTGCCTGATGGTTTTGCCGTTTATCGTCCCAAGAGTTACAAAGTTTGGGTCTTCTTACGCTCGTCTGTAAAAAATGGTAATGTCAAAGCTGCTGCTGAGCTTTGTACAAAAAATGTAAAAGTCTACCCACTCTCAAAATTCAAAGACCAACCTGAGATGAAATTCATCAGCGCCTCCGGCAAGGCGTTCAACACCATTCACCCTAACAATAGTGAGTTCTACCACCACCTCAACGAAGTGATCCAATATGAGCCACTAGGAGTCGTCGATGCTGAAACCCGAGGTCTCTTTGCTTCTATCGGTATTCAAAAGGGCAAAAAGTTTACGCCAGACGCTCGTATGAAAAAGATTCTCGCTGACGGTGTCGCACTAGGCAACGCAGCTTCGCGCTCCATCGTCTGGTACCCAAGACACAACAAGAACATGGAAGGTGTACGTGTTTACCCCGACACCAAAAGCGCCTGGATCATGGCGTACACGGATCGCAATGTCTTCTTCAATGGCAAGGATGGTGAAACGATGAACAGCGATGCGCGCGTAATGTTCCACTATCCCTACACTGCCGTCACACCAGCCATGGCCGCACCACGTGAAGGTACTGGATCTGACTACGCCATTACCTACCTCGACTCAAACAAGGCTGTATTTGATGGTTCAAAAAACTACAAACTCACTATCCCTGCTAATCCGCCAGTTGCAAACTTCTGGGCCGTCACCGTCTACGACACCCAAACCCGATCGATGCTACAAACGGATCAGCTATCCCCCACAGTCGGAGGAAATACCGAGGGCCTCAAACAAAATGACGATGGTTCCTTCACCGTATGTTTTGGGCCAAAAGCACCTAAAGGAATGGAAAGTAATTGGGTTCAAACCCTTCCTAACAAAAGCTGGTTCGTCATTCTGCGTATGTACTCTCCACTCAAACCGTGGATTGAACAAACTTGGCGACCAAGTGAAGTCGAGTTAATCAAATAATCAGAGCAGCCTTCTATACAAGCACCATGCAGACGAACAAACCATTCAGCATTAGCATTCTTTGTAGTATTCTCGCAGCAGCCAGCACTTCTGCCTCACCTAAATATGCGGCTGCAGTCCCAGAATCTGTGACCACGCCTGACATCGTGAAAACCGAGGCACTCGGTGAACTCAAGTTCTTCGACGGCATGCCGAGCAAGGAAAGCGTCGAAAAACTCTATGACAACCTTGACCTTACTCGAGGGATCACAGCATTCCTAGACGGTATTCCTGTCGCTGCTATTCAGGCCTTTGTTATGGGCCTTCCTCAAGTAGGCCTTCAACCAAACCAAATTGGCATCAAAGAAAACCTCATGGACGCACGCTCCATCTGGCTCACTCCAAATACCACCACTATCTATGTCACCAGCATCGTTGACACCAGTAAAGGGCCAATCGTGTTAGACGTTCCAGCAGGAGTGTTAGGACTCATGGATGATGCAGCCTTTCAATACGTGGCAGACTTCGGAGCACTGGGACCCGACAAAGGCAAGGGCGGCAAATACCTGCTACTTCCACCCAACTATGATGGGAAAGTGCCAGAGGGTTACTTCATTTTAAAATCCAAGTCTTACATGAACTGGTTTCTCGTACGCCTCACACCTGGCCCAAATGGAGAGACGAAAGAAGTGGTAGAAAAATTCAAAAAGGGAATGAACATCTACCCTCTCAGCGAGACTTCCAATCCACCCAAAGAGACCTTCGTCAACCTCAGTGGCCTCAAGTACAACACAGTTCACGCGAACAACTTCAAGTTTTTCGAAGAAATCAATGCAGCTGTACAACGCGAGCCAGCTACAGCGTTCTCACCAGAACTTGTCGGCACTTTCCGCTCTATTGGCATCGTGAAGGGACAACCCTTCAAGCCTGATGCTCGCATGAAAAAAATCCTCACCGAGGCAGCCGCAATCGGCAACGCCACAGCACGCAGCATCACCTACGCACCTCGTGACCCAGAGGTCTTCTTTTACAAAGATCGTCAGTGGAATTCTCCATTCCAAAGACAAAGCCACGAGTTCATTGTCGACGGTGTGCGCATGCTGGATGACCGCACCTATTTCCACTACATGGCCACAGGCATCACCCCAGCGATGACTTCTCCACCAATTGGAAAGGGCTCTGTCTACTGCATGACTGCTAGGGACAAAAATGGCGACTACCTCGACGGTAGTAAAACCTATAAAATTGAACTACCAGCACCCATTCCCGCAGCAAACTTTTGGTCCTTTATGCTCTATAGCGGTCAAACCCGCTCAATCCTCGAAACAGACCAAAAATCTGGTGGAATCGACTCCAAGAAAAAAGACCTGCTTGTCAACGAGGATGGTAGTGTCACGGTCTGGTTCGGTCCCAAAGCCCCTGCAGGAAAAGAAGCAAACTGGGCTCAAACAAGCCCGGGTAAAAGCTTCAACCTCATGTTCCGCCTCTACGGGCCACTCGAGCCATGGTTCGACAAAAGCTGGAAACCTGGTGACCCTGAAGTCGTGAAATAAGCCTATAGTTGTCTAGCTATCAAAACACAATACGCGCTCTCAAACCACCCAGAAAGATACTGCTATCTTGCGGGTTGAGCGCGGGGTTGATCAAAAATTGAATGTCGGGTGTGAGCGCTATATTCTCTGTGAGCTGGTAACGGTAAAACACCTCAATCGTGTATTGATCGTCTAAATTGGGGCCAAAAGTATTCTCATTAGGCCTCCCCCAGTTGAATGCTGCTCCCAATAAGTCACTGCTTCCATCTGCCTGATAGCCCACACCCGCACTCACAGAGGTTTCTAACAAACTGCCACCATCCTCAGTATACCCAGCGCGCAAGAATGGCATCCAAATGTCGTCCACCCACTTCGTCGCTGAAAAGTTAAGCCCCCAACCGTCCGGGTTCGCTGTCGCCTCAATCTTGTCAGCATGCCAAAATGTGAGGTCGATGTTGTCGAAGTAAGCTCGCTCCTGAGAGGTCGTCCAACCAAGCTCCAAACTTTTGAAGTACTCATTGCGAGAAAAAAAGTAGTCCGCAGATTTGAATGGATCTGTCGGGTCGGCATTGAGATCTGAAATACTCCCGATCGCATACACCTGCTCAGTCAGCCAAAAAGCCGCCATCGCGCCAAAGGTCGCATCGTTAGGCAACGCAATCGCCGAACCACCCGTGCTGAAGGCCAAGTTCGTAAATGCCGTCCACGGATTCGCTAATCCATAAATGTCCACATAGTCAGTGGCATCCAGATACCCAAGCATCGCATTGCCCCGACCATCCGCAAACTTCTGCTTCCAGTACAAGTTCGTCAGACGCAAATTGTTGTCGCTGAAGGGTGCACCAAGAAACCCCACATTCCCCACCGCCAAACTGTAACCCGCAGGCGTCGTATCCACATACCGATGCCGATGCTCTACCTTATAAATCAATCCTCCCTGATTGTTCCCACCACGATCCACCAAGTCCCAGCCCCCATACACCCGGAAGATTCCACTGCCCGCCTCGCTCGGCCCAAAATCATTCGTGCCTCCCAAATAAAAAGCCGAATAATCCGAATTCATAAAAAAGCCCGTCCGCTCCTTAATCTCTTGCTTCTGCGCCTTCCACCTCTCTAATAAATCCTTGCCTGTGTGCGATCCCGCAACAGCATCGTCTTGAATCTGATTCTCTACCGAACCCGGCCCCGTGATGTCATTGTTCGCTGCCGACAGCACCCCAATGCCCACCATACCCAATAATACCTGTATCGTTTGTTTCATACTTCTATGTTGTTAGGCTGGCCCCTGTCCCTATCAGCACAACGCTCAGGACCTACATACCAGCCTTTGTCGAGTTCACCTCCTCATGAGAAAAAAAGGCCACACTCCATAGTGCGGCCTTAAATAAAAACAAATACTTACTTAAGCGTATTCTTATAAATCACCCCGTCCTTCATAATGAGGTTCAGTGTTTCAATTGGTTTATACTCTTCGGGAGCATCAAACCACTTGTCTGTCCCTCCGATTACAGTGATATCTTCTAAAGGGTTACCGTCTACTAACAAAAGATCCGCATATGCCCCTTCTTCAATCACTCCTTGCTTGCCTGCTTGATACGGATTACGTGGACCAGAAAGCGCCAAAAGCTCTCCAGCTGTCGAAGTCATTTGCTTCAATACTTCATAGTTGCTGTCAAAACACTGTGTACGCCACCAGATTTCATAACGACGTGCACGCTCAGCATCTGCAAAGGCTCCAACATAATCAGATGCAAAGACAACCTTCACTTTATGCTTAACTAACTGACGTCCCACATCCTTATATTGCTGAGCTAATTCCTTGATCATGGGAAGCTTGTTCGATGGCATCAATGGATTGCGTGCAAGATCTGGTGAAATACCCCACATTTGCGGGACCACAAAACCACCTTCTTTTGCAATACGCTGCATCGTTTCTTCATTGATGAAGAACGCATGCTCAAAAGACTTTACGCCAGCATCTAATAAACGATTTACCGAACGATCATTAAATACGTGCGCACCTACATAAGTTCCCCAATCTTTCGTTGCTTCAACAATCGCTTTCAACTCAGACAATGAAAACTGCGTGGTGTCAATCGGATCAAAACGAGATGAACCACCACCTCCAGCCATCACCTTGATCTGAGAGGCCCCATTACGTAAGTTGAGGCGCGTCGCTGCCAGCACTTCTGGGACACCATTGGCCACATTGCCTATCCCCATGCGCTCAAAGTTAGAGAGGTCTCCCGCATCTTTGATGGAGAACCCTGCGTCTGCTCTATCACGGAAATCTCCATGCCCAGAAGTTTGAGAGATAAACCCTCCTGATGGATAGATTCGCGGTCCCTTCACAAAACCTTGATCTATACTACGCTGCAAGCCAAATGCCGGCCCACCCATGTCGCGTACAGCCGTGAAGCCATCCATCAAGAAACGCTCTGCAACCCTCCCAGATCGAATTGAAATGTCTACAATGTCCATGTTCTTCTCAACCTCATCAAAATTGGCGTTGATCATCACATGTGCATGACCATCTATCAGACCTGGCATCAATGTTCCACCCTGACCATCAATCACGGTGGCTCCTTCAGGCGCTTTCACATCCTTGCCTACCGACTTAATCAGGTTGTTTTCGATGAGAACCGAGGAACCTTTAGCCAAGGCTTCAGACTTACCATCGAAAATGTTCACATTCTTAATAAGCGTGTAACTCGATTTGACTTCTTCCGCGCTCAGTGCCGTGGTGCAAAATGCTCCGATGGCAACTGCTAGAGATCTAATAGTACGTTTCATTGCTGTGGTGTTAGTATGAGGGAAATGTAAACTAACAATACGACACCACTTCACATTTGTCAGCCCTATTCGCGCGACAAAAAAATACCGAGCCCACACACGGTGAACTCGGTAGCTTCAATTCAGATAAAATCCCCCGACTATTGCTTAGCCTCTGGCTGAATAATACCAAAGTCACGCTTGGACATCGTGCTCGCATTCGAGGACTCACGCGTCGCTAATAGAATAGTCCCAGGCGTAAGAATCCCACGCGTCTTGCTCGTAAATTCAGCTGGGAAGCTGATGTTGTTAGAAATGCTACCTGCAGGATCTCCTGTGACCTTGCCGCCATTTAAGCTAAGCACCGACCAAGATGTCGGCCCGCTGCCTCCCTCTAACTTCATGAATACTCCCTCAGGTGGGTTCGACCCCGGAGCGATACCCATTGGGCTCTGCCCTATCTTGACCCCATTGCGCCATACGTAGGCAGTTCTATCCGCATACGAAAGTAACACGGAGTAAGGACCACTGCGGCTCTTGCCCGGCTCCCAAATCACACGACCCTGTGGGTCTGGAATCGCCTTGTTCGATGACTGACGCGCTTTTGAAGCCATCAAGATATTCGCTGGCTTCTTCGAGTAGGATGGAATGGTTCCCTTCTTGGTGATTGCCACCGTAGACCCATTACGCAAAACCCCATACACCTTCTCAGAAAAGGCATACGGCAACCGAATACAACCACCAGACGCTGGGTAACCCGGAAGCTCGCCTGCGTGCATCGCAATGCCTGTCCATGTCAAACGCTGCATGTAAGGCATCTTCGCCCCCTTGTAGACGTTAGACTCGTGATCGACCTTGCGCTGAAGAATCGTGAAGACCCCAGTCGGAGTCTCTTTCCCTTCGCGGCCGGTACTCACAGTCGAACGTGCAATCTGCACACCATTGCGGTAAACGTAGGCCATTTGGTCGTCGATACTCACTACCATCAACACTGGCCCCGATGGTGAACGCTCAGGATGCCATTCGTACTGACCAGGTGCCAATCGTGTCTGCGTACTCGTCGCACAAGAACTCAGACCACCAGCAACCGCTGCAGCCATCGCCGCCAAGAAAAGAGGTTTCAACAATTTCATCGTCCTGTTTCAAGCATACTGCTCAAAGAATTCAAGAGAAACTAACAGACAGCCCAGTCACAAGCCCTCTTTTAAGTTAACAATTTGACACCTGCTTCCCCTTTTTTCTATCATCCCGTGAACTACCCTCGTGCCCGCATGATGCGCTACTCCCTCTCCACACTAACCCTCCTCGCTCTCCTCTCACCACTCAGCCAGGCTGCTACCGTCACAGCTCTCGGCGCCACAGTCTCGACCTTTGTCTCAGACAACACGCCCACAATCGTGGATGCGACTTTCACGGCGGTCGATCCGACCGACCCCACCTCCCTCCCAGACCCATTTGAGGTGGGACAAACTGCCGACTTCCAAGGCAATGGCGGCAACGCCATCGTCGACGCCAGACTCGATGACCTCAACTACTACATCCCAGATGGTGCGGGCACCATCGGCTACACTGGCACGAATTTTGGCTTCATTGCCGTCCAAGATGACTCGCGCTCACCCAGCCCCAACGCCCAAAAAATCGATATCGCATCCAGCGCCTCCTACTCAATTTCTTTCGAACTCGCACCCGGCGAAACCCGCCTCGCAGCTCTCGACCTGACCTACCGCGTCTTCATCGATAATGACGTCCAAAACAATGCCACCGTCTCATGGGAACTTGTCTCACCATCGAATACCAAACTCGGCATCACCGATTCTATCGACTACATGCAGCCCGTCCCTAATGATCCCTACCAAGAAACTGAAATGATCTCTCAATCAACCATCATCAATCAGGCGGGGATCTATACCTTCAATCTCACCGCCGAAATTCCTGAACAAGAATTCCAAAACTCAAAAAAAGATGTCGTCATCATTCTCGATGACATCAACGTGCGAGTCACCAACATCCCCGAACCGAGTGCTGTGACCATGCTCGCATTGGCCAGTTGTGGCCTCCTCCTGCGCCGTCGCCGATAACACGCATCACTCCTTGCCAAGACCCTCCCCCCTCAGCTATGCTTCGCCCATGCTGGCGAAACCTTTCATTCTCTCTCTCCTCTCAGGGGCTTGCTTCCTCTGCTCTCCCAGCCTCACTCAGGCTGCACAACAACCACTCCAAGCAGGCCAATTCGAATGGGCCCCAGAGCGTGCTCCTAAAGGCCCCGTGCTCGTCGTCGTGAGCCTCGATGACCAAATGGCCTACGTCTACCGCAATGGCGTACAAATCGGCCGATCCACCGTCAGCACCGGCCGTGAAGGCAAAGAAACCCCCACCGGTGTCTTCACCATCCTCCAACGTAAAAAGAAACACGAGTCGAACATCTACAAAGGAGCCAAGATGCCCTACATGCAGCGACTCACTTGGACAGGCATTGCCATGCACGCCGGCAAACTCCCTGGCTACCCAGCATCAGCAGGCTGCATCCGCCTACCCTACGATTTCTCAGAAAAACTCTACAGCACCACCCGCAATGGCTCCACCGTGGTCATCACCGAAAAAGCAGCCACACCCGCAATTTCCAAAAAGCCAGCCTCCATCCTGCTGGAAAGCCGCGGCCCAGCCGACTCCAAGCCCGTTCCCAAAGGCCATGTCGTCTGGGAACCTCAGAAAAGTCCTGAAGGCCCCGTCAACCTCCTCCTCAGCTACGCGGATAAAACCCTCTACGTCTTCCGCAATGGTATCCTCATTGGCCAATCCCCTGCCGCTCTCACCCTCAGCGATGATATGCCACAAGGCATCTTCCTCATGCTCGAAGGCCTAGAAGCTGGAAGCGCCGGCACGGGCCGCCCCGTCCACCCCTGGTCCATGCTCGCCCTCCACGGTGGCTCACCAGATAATGCAGTCGAACGCCTGCGCCAAAGCATCCAACTCCCACAAGGCTTTGGTCAAAATATCCAACAAATCATCGCTCCTGGTACCATACTCCTGGCCACCAATGACCCCAGCACCGAAGCCACCCGCTCAGATGGCCCCATGAATGTCCTCACCCCAGAGGAAAAAAAGACCGCGAATTAATTCCACTTCGCGTCTCAAATACATTGGCGGGTGAGCCGAAACCCACCCGCCAACAACCTACACAATGAAATGTTTCTATGGAGTTATTTTTTCGCCCCTAAAGTAGGCTTCACCATCTCGGCATCCCGGTACTCGATGTTCTTCTTGTAGCGCACCTTGATGAACCCCTTGCCTTCCTGCCACAGCGGCTCTACCAACTCCTTCTCCCAGTCCGTGATCATCTTGCCGAGCTCCTGTACCTTCTCGGGGTGCTGCTTCGCCACATCGTTTAACTCACTCGTGTCATCCCCCATCTTGTACAACATCTCAGGTAAACCCTCACCTCGGATCATCTTCCAGTCACCATGACGAATCGCCGCCTGCTCTAACTTACGCCAGTACAATGTCGCATGCGGATCCCCAGACTTCTCACCCACCAAATAGGGTAATAAATCAACCCCATCTAACTTATTAGGCGTCTCTTTTCCTCCCGCTAACTTGAAACTTGTTGGAAAGATGTCCATTGCCGATGTCAATCCATCAAAACGCTGCCCACCCTTGATCTTGGCTGGCCAATTCACAATGAATGGCACGCGGTGCCCACCTTCAAACTCCACGCCCTTTTTACCATTGAGCGGGTAGTTAGATGCCGACCCTACGGTGCCTCCATTGTCACTGAGAAACCAAATCACCGTATTCTCACGCATCTTATTTTCTTCAAGATATGCGACCAAGCGTCCGATGTTATCATCCATGTTTTGGATCAATGCATGATACGCGTTCCCATTGGCCTTTGCCTTATCCTCTGGAGTCGCTTGCAGAGGTGTGTGAGGCGCTGTGTAGGATAGGAACATAAAGAACGGGTCCTGCTTGTTCGCCTCTATCATCGCAATACCCGCATCGGTCATCCTATCCGTTAAGAACCCCTCAAATGCCACATGCTTTCCATTCTCTTCAATCGAATGGTAGTTGCCAAATTTCTCCTTACCTTCCTTGTAGAAAAAGCCACGTGAGCCCTCTCTCAAGCCCCAAAAACTATCAAAGCCACGCTGCGTCGGGTACATCTCCTCGAGGTTGCCAAGATGCCACTTACCAATCATGTAGGTCTTGTAACCAATAGACTGGAAGGCTTGCCCCATCGTGTACTCACTTGTCACCATTCCTTGCTTCCCACGTGGACAATTCGCCTCGTGACCAAAGCGCTGTTGGTAGCGCCCCGTGATGAACCCTGCCCGCGAAGGGCTACATACGGATGCAGCTGCATGCCCGTCAGTAAAGATCACTCCATTCTTCGCCAGTGCGTCCAAATGCGGCGTCTTCACCACCTCTGACCCCTGAAATCCTAAGTCCCGATACCCCAAGTCATCAGCCATGATGACAATGACATTTGGGCGCTCCGATGCCAGCGCAGTCACGCCAGCCAATAAACATGCAATGAGGGTCGATCTAATCATAATTTGGAAAATAGTAAGGGTGTTCTTTGCCCATCCAGTAACTGCGACACTGGCCGAACTACTTACCAATGTAAGAGCCACTCAGATTATTACATTTTTTCCACAAACCCCACGAATCTCCCCCCAATCTGATCAATTGCCCCCCACCTCCACGTACCCTTCCAATTCACCATCATGTTCCGCTCCACTCTCATCTTCCTAGCCCTCGCTCTGAGCCAACTAGCTCCCGCCCAAAAGCCAAATATCATTCTCATCTTCACCGATGACCAAGGCTACAATGACCTCAGCTGCTTTGGCTCCACCACCATCAAAACCCCACACATCGATACCCTCGCTAAAGAAGGCACCAAACTCACCTCCTTCTATTCCCCCAGCCCAGTCTGCACCCCCTCGCGCGCCGGCCTCCTCACTGGCTGCTACCCGAAACGCGTAGGCCTCGAAAAAGGCGTCCTCTTCCCCTACTCGAAACGTGGCCTCCACCCAGAAGAGGTCACTATCGCCGAAGTCCTCCGCTCCGCAGGCTACGCCACCGCATGCATTGGCAAGTGGCACCTCGGCCACCACCCACCCTTCCTCCCAACCCAACAAGGCTTCGATTACTACTACGGCATCCCCTACTCCAACGACATGGCCCATCCAGATAATCGCGGCAAACCCAAGGGCAACCAAGACAACATCTGGCTCAACCAAAAAACTGCCACCCAGTCCTGGAACACCCCATTGCTAGAAAATGATCGCATCATCGAGCTCCCCGTCGACCAACGCACCATCACCCGCCGCTACACCGACAAAGCCATCGATTTCATTGCCAACAACAAAGAACGCCCCTTCTTCCTCTACATCCCACACAGCATGCCCCACATCCCCCTCTTCGTACCCGAAGATTGCTATGACCCCAACCCACTCAATGCCTATAAAACCGTCATCGAACACATCGATAGCGAAGTCGGCCGACTCGTAAACGCCCTCAAGGCCCAACAACTCACCGAGAACACCATCATCATCTTTACCTCCGATAATGGCCCCTGGCTGCGCTTTGAACACCACGGCGGCTCAGCAAAACCACTGCGCGATGGAAAAGGAACCACATTCGAAGGAGGGCAACGGGTCCCCTGCATCATCTGGGGCCCAAACATCATCCCCGCCAATACCACCAACGACGCCCTCGCCAGCCATATCGACCTCTTCCCCACTCTCGCTTCCCTGGCCGGAGCCGAAATGAAAACCCGCGGCCCTATCGATGGTCTCGACCTCTCAGCCACACTCACCACCTCCGCCCCATCACCCCGCGACACCTTCCTCTACTATTCCAGCCAAGGGAAACTAGAAGGGATCCGCCACGGCTCATGGAAATTCTTGATCAAAAAGAACACCCCCATGCTTTTCAACCTCCATAACGATATCGCCGAAAAACACAACCTCGCCCCCCACATGCCTGACAAATGCCAAATGCTGCGCACCCGTATGCGCAAACTCGACCACACCATCACCAACCAAAAACGACCCGCCGCAAACCTCTAATCATCAGAACTGAATCACAACGATGACATTCGGTAAGATAATCCGATTTACTCTAAAATCGCGAAGCGCAAACTTCACAAGACTCAACCACTCTCCATGCGTCTATTCCGAGTCGAGAGAGGGTATTATACCACTTCATAAACACACAAGGCTCCCCTCTTCACCCTGAGAGAACCCCATCCACCAATCCCAGCACGACCAGAGTCTGTGCTGGGTGATGCCTATAACGATAAACTCAAGCGCTGCCGCCTCAACTGCCTCTCACGGCACTTACTCAACATGCTTGAAAAGCACCCCGCGCAGCTTCTCACTCTCAGAGAGCGCTTCTTCCAAAGTCGCTGCGACAAAGTTCACATGACCTAACTTCCGGCGCCCAGCCTTCCATTCCTTTTCATAGAAATGCCATTTCGCACCAGTGAGAGCCGCGATCTCAGCATCCGCAAATGCATCCTTGTCGCTCTTCCAAATATCACTCAGCAAATTCACCATCACGGTGGTGCCATGCGGCCTCGGATCACCTAAGGGCAACCCACAAATCGCTCGCACATGTTGCTCAAATTGAGAAGTCACACAGCCATCATTCGTCGCATGCCCAGAGTTGTGCGGACGCGGCGCAATCTCATTCACAAGAACTTCGCCATTCTCTAACACAAATAGCTCAACGGCCAAAATGCCAATGTAATCGAGCCCCTGAATCACTTTCTCAGCGAGCACGCGCGCGCGCTCAGCAACAGCTTCATCCACCCGACCAGGTAAAATAGACACATCCAGCACATGATGACGGTGAATGTTCTCAACCAAAGGAAAAGCCTTCACCTCACCAGCGGCATTGCGCGCCACGACTACAGAGCACTCCATAATAAAAGGAATGAACCCCTCTACCACCAAGCGACAACGACCATCCCAGTCGCGCTTACAATGCTCCAGATCTTCTACCGACTTCAGACGCCACTGGCCTTTTCCATCGTATCCATCGCGAGCTGTCTTCGCCACACAATTGCCATCCAGATCGTAAAACGCACTCTCTAGTTGCTCCACCGTGTCCACTACGCGAAACTCCGTCTGCGCAGCATCGATCGATGCCAAAAACCGGCGCTCTAGCTCGCGCGTACCGGTAGTCTCTACCGCCTTCGCATTCGGCCGTAACTCAACCCTCGATCCCACATCTCGCAAAAGCGCCGGCGGCAAACTCTCAGTCTCCACAGTCACCACATCCACCATGCTCAGGAACTTTTCCTTCGCAGCCTCATCATCATACCCACTGTCGATCACCAGATCGACCTCACGGTCCACTGCCGAACTATCCGCCCCACCTGACCATGCCACCACCTTGTAACCCAGTGGCAATGCCGCCTGAGACATCATGCGGGCCAACTGGCCAGAACCAAGAATCCCAATCGTGGAACCCGGAAGAAATACCTGATCAGACATCGTACAAGCCTCCTCGAAATTTAATCCTCTAACTTCATCTCAGCCACCATCTCCACCATCTCCTGACGGTAGGCCTTGAGCTTCGCATTCAACTCAGGATCATTCCCCGCAAGCATGCTCACCGCAAATAAACCAGCATTCGCAGCTCCCGCTGGACCAATCGCAAAAGTCGCCACAGGAATCCCCTTCGGCATCTGAACAATCGAAAGTAACGAGTCCTGACCATTCAAGGCACTCGATTTTACCGGACATCCCAGTACAGGAAGCGTCGTGATCGCCGCTATCATCCCCGGCAAATGCGCTGCACCTCCTGCACCCGCAATAATCACCTCAAACCCATTTTCCTCAGCCTTCTGCGCAAATTCTACCATGCCAAGTGGCGTGCGGTGCGCACTCACCACACTCGCTTCATAGCCAATACCAAACTTGTCCAATGCCTCAGCTGCCAACTTCATCGTTGGCCAGTCCGAGTTGCTTCCCATCACAATTGCTACTTTTTTATCTGCCATTTGTTCTGTGTGCCGTGTTTAGGCCGGCACCCTAGTCACGCCCCACGCGAATTGCACGCCTTTTATCACCCACCACCACTTCCCTTTCTACTCCTCCCACCCCTCAATCCTCCCCCCGCAGATTCAGACTTGGCAAGCCCCTCCCTCCTCTCCCACACTTTACCCCATGAGCGAAGATCTCACCGCTGTACGTATCGATAAATGGCTCTGGGCCGTTCGCCTCTTCAAAACCCGCAGCCTTGCCGCACAAGCTTGTAATGCCGGCAAAGTCAAACGCTCCAATACCTCCATCAAAGCCTCCACTCTCGTCCGCGTCGGCGACCACCTCGATGTCCCCACCCACGACGGCCTCTACAAACGCCATATCGAAGTCACCGCCCTCCTCGATAAACGCGTCAGCGCCCCCATCGCTATGGCCTCCTACACCGACCACACCAGCGAAGACACCCTCAAACAAGCTCAAGAAAAACGCGCCGAAAAACGTGCCAACCGACTCCTCCGTAAAGAGGGCGACCAAGGACGTATGACAAAAAAACAAATGCGCGATTGGAAAAAAGGCCTCCATTCCTACAAAAAACAACAAGGCGAAATCTAATACCTCCTCCCCCCACTCTCTGTCAAAAATGCCTACCACTGCGCATTTTTTACAATTTCCAGCTTGAGCTGACGCACCATTATCCCCAGTGTAACCGCGTCGATTCTATCGTGTCGTTAGAATCCACACACCTTCAGTACTATCTACCACACCTTAAGTCCACTGATCCTTCTACATTATGAAACCCTTCTATTCTCCGCTCGTATTCTCACTTGCCCTTAGCACACTATCAGCAGAAATCACCCCAGGAGATAAAGCCCTCAAGTACCATAAAGCCCTCCAGTCCCGCCCCCTCAATGAACAACTCTTCGACCGCTTCTATGGCGCCTGGATGGAGGAACAAGAACTCGACGCCCTCGGCGCCTACCTCACAGAAAAAACTCAAAAATCCTGGCAAGACTGGACTCTCCTCGCACGCTACCAAATGCGCCGTAGCCTCGACCAAGAAGCCATCACCTCCCTCGGCCACGCCATAGCCAATTCCCCCAACCCCTCCCCGCTCCACCAACTCAGAGCCGAACTCCACTTCCGTAACCTCAATTTCGCTGAGGCCATTAACGACCTCAAAGAAATCAAACTCGACGACGCCGAATCCTCCATCGAAACCACCCGCCTCCTCGGTACCTGCTACCTCAGAGTCGGTAAAGTAGACGAGGCTCTCGCCCTCTGGTCTGAAGCTATCAAATCCAGCGACGTCGGTATCGACTTCGTGGATGCCGCCGCCACAGAAGGTGCCTACGAAAAAGCCATCGAACTCTGCCAAACCCTCATCTCAAAAACCAAGGACCCCTACGAAAAAGTCCGTTTCCAAATCCGCCTCGCCGAACTCCAAGGCCAAGCCAACCAAATCCCCGCCGCACTCGAATCCCTTAAAACCACCCTCAATGACACAGGCAATGCCTCATGGTTAGAATCGGAAATTCTTCGTAAAGCCGACAGCATCTTCGACCGACAAGGTGACCTCACTGGCCAAATCACTTTCTATAGAGAACTCCATTCCTCCCAAAAACACCGCACAAATATCAAACAGCGCTACGCGTTCCTACTCGCCTCTAACGATGAGTGGGATAAAGCTGAATCGCTCTTCGCCGAGCTGCTCCAGTCAGCCCCAGATGCCCTCCAGCTGCGAAAAGACTTTATCGTCCTACTCACCAATTCTGAAAAGTTTGACCGAGCTCTCAAAGAACTCGACCTCCTCATCCAACAACAAGGTGAGTCTGAACCTCTCCTCCTCCAGCGAATCGGCCTCCTCCACCAACTCGATCGCAAAGACGAAATCAAACCACTCATCCAAAAAATTGAAAAACTCGTCGGCTCCGCTGAGTCCGACCAAATCAGAGTCTCACAAATCTACCTGCAAAATGGCCTCAAAGCCGAAGCTGAAACCCTCCTACTCAACCTCTCCCAACAAGACTCCGCTCTGCTCTCACGCGAAGCCCTCGCTAGCTTCTACATCCAAAATGAGCAAAAACAAAAAGCCATCGATATCCTCACCAAAGCCACCCGTGGCGCAGATATCGAAAGCCTCATCCGTATCACCACTAACATCGCTACCGCAGGCGCCCCTGAAAAAGCCTATTCCATTTGCCTTAATAGAAAAAATGACTTCGCCAGCGACCCACGCTACCTCCATACCCTCTGCCAACTAGCTATCAGCTCTAACAATGATGAGCAAGCCCTCCCATTCGGTGAAGACCTCATCCACCTAGCACAACGCCCACAAGAACTCGATGACGCCATCAAAATGGCCTTCAAGCTCATCCAACGCACCGAAAGCAACCAACGCTATATCGAGAAGTTAGAAAGCGCCTCAGAACTCAGCACCCAAGACAAATGCTTGCTCGCCCAACTCTACGCATCAGACAATCAAATCGATAAAGCACGCTCCACCCTCACCCAATCACCTGACCCACTCAGCACCTACTTCTGGGCCGGTCTCCTCGTGAAACATAAATTGGAAGATGAAGCCTGCGCCGTGCTGCTAAAACTCATCGACTCCCCCTCAGGCCGCAATACCGTCTTCCTCAGAAAACTCTGCCAACTCCAAAAAAGTATCGGTGACACAGACGCCGCACTCGACACCATCGCCAAATGGAAAGAAATCGCCCCCAACGATAAAGTCGTCTGGATCTGGGAGTCCGACCTCCTCCAAAACAATGGCGAAACAGGTAAAGCAATCGCCAACCTCCGCAGAGCCATCGCACGCTTCGAAAAAGCCGATGACCTCCACTCCCTCCTCTCAAAATCATACCTCCACGCAGGTATGTACCAAGATGCTCACGAAGTCCTCTGGGATTCCTTCGAAAAAGCAAAAACCGTCGAGTCCAAAATGCATTGGTCCCGAGAACTCGTTAAACTCAACTACGACCTCGCTCGACTCAATGAACTCAAAAACGAGTTCCTCAAACGACGCTCAGGTAATAAAAAAGCCATCTCCCCAGTTCTCGCACTCATCCAAGTCGCTATCAAAGAACAAGACCTCGACGCCGAACGCGAATACACAAAAGAAGCCCTCGCCCTCCAGCCTAACAATGAGAAGCTTCTCCTCAACATCGGCGATATCGAAGAACGCCTCGGCAATAGCGATACCGCCGAAACCTACTACCGACAAGCTTCTGAAATTACCGGAGCTAAAAATGCCCAAAACCAACTCCTCAAGTTTTACTTCCGCTCCGGCCAAGAAGATAAAGCCTTCGCCCTCGTTAAAGCACAAAACCAAAGCTCCGACCCGCGTAAAGCAGAACAACTCGCAGTCGAAATGTTCCGTATCGGCTACCTCGATGCCGCTCTCATCAGCCTCAAAACCCTCGTAGCGAAACACCCTAACGATTGGCGTGCAAAATACCTCTACGCCACCCTCCTCGAAGAAAACGGCCAACTCGATGAAGCCTCCGAACTCTTCATCAACCTCAGCTCCGCCAGCGGGGAACTTCCAGACATCGAAGCCGACAGCTACCCCGTCCGCTCCCCCTGGAGCTCTAGCTACTACCCCGAAGTCCTCACCCTCAGCGACACCATTTACCAATTCCGCAATAACCTCGAAAACTCAAGACACAGCGGCTGGAACGCAAATAATCCTTTCATCAAACTCCCAAGCTCCCCAGATGAAGCACAAAAATATTCCCACACCCACCTCTTCACCATCATGTCATCCATCGGCGCTAGCCCATTGCATGACTCGATCCATAACCACCTCATTAAAGAAAAAGTCCCCGAAGTCGATGTCCTCGCCGAACTCTTCTACCTCAACAAACTCCACGCAAACTCACGCTGGGGCGGCCACAGCATCGACTATAAAAAACTCATTAAAAAATTCCCCGATAGCCCACTACTCATCCTTGCGGATATGCAATCCTTCCAGTCACTCGAGCTCGAGGACGGCATCCGCCTTCTCAAGACTTCCAAGGATAACCCCGATATCGAGTACTACGCCGCATCCCTCCTCTTAACCAAAGAATCCAGCGACGAACAATTTGATCAAGCCCTCAGCCGCGCTAACGCACTCCTATCCCAAAATCACAAGTGCCCCCCTAGCGTCTTTTCAAAACTTTGCTCCCAGTACTCACAACCTGATGAGCACCTCACCGATGAACGCAAAAAGGCCCTCCTAACACTCATCACCCAATGCTACGATAACAACCTCCTTAAAGAACATAACTCACCCTATCAGTCGTCCCACCAACGCTCACTCGCAGCTCTCATCTTTGCTTCACTCGGAGATGAAAAAAGGTTGTTAGAATTCTTTAACCACCCCGACTTCACCGATACACTCAAAGGTAAGAAAAAAAGCTCAGCCTTCGCCTACTACACTTCCAGAAATGACTACAGCTTCCTTCTCTACCAAGACGCCAGCTACTTGAACCAAGCGTCCAAAATTAACCTCGGTATCTTTACTAAAGAGCTCTTCTTAAACGACGACCTCTACCCAAATCTCGATAAAGACACAATCAAATCTACCCTCGAGAAATCCCTCCCACGCGTCGAATCTAAAACCATCGCCGCGGAACTATACACCGCCCTCAACGATTCCAAAAAGGCTCAAGATAAACTCCGTGAGGCCATCGCATCTAACACGTATGAGTCGCCCATCGCTGTAAACACGCTCGCCTACCAACTCGAACAAGACGAACAATACCTCGAATCACTCGAACTCTACATCAAATCTAGAAAATCGGCTGATACCAAATTCGCCAAAGCCGCCACCGACGCCAGAATCATCCAAGTAGCACAAAAATGCGATAAGGCTGACCTCGCCGGCAAAACTAAAATTCTCACCACAGCACTCACCACCTTCCATAATAGCCCCGGCAATAGCTACGTCGCACAACGTACCCAACTAGCTGCTGCCCAACTTGACATCAAGCTGCCGCGTAAGAAACTAAACCAAAAGACCCAAGAAAAACGCGAAACCATTCTTCGCAACATCACCGGTATCTCATACGATAAACTCCACCAACGCTTCACCCCCCTCACCAAATCTGGAAAACAAGATCAAGCCGCACGCCTTGCTGCTCGGCTCTTTATCCACAAAATCCACTCCCATTATCCAGCCAATGGCATGGATGACCTTATCAATGGTATCCAGTCAAATAAACTCGATGACCTCTTCCTCAATCACCTCAAAACCTACACCACATCCAGCTCTATCTGGAATGACACCTACTGTGTCGCACTCCATCTGTTAGGACGTGAAAGCGAAGTCCCTAACACCATCGAGTCGCTCAAAGACCCACGCGCTAACAAAGAATGGAAAGCTCTAAGAACTGCCCTCTCTCTCCATAAAGACAAACCTGAAGAAGCACTCAAGGTCCTCACCACTTCCATTCCAAATAAAGACGTCAGCGTCAGCATCCCCACTCAGACCAAAGTCTCTCCTGACCAATGGTATCTCTGGGCCTCACTCGTCGCTGACTACGCAGAACATCTAGAAAAAACACCCGAAACCGAGCGTGAGCTCATGTGGCTAGTACCCATCCTCAGTGACCTCGCCGAGTCAAAACACTTTAACAATAACAACTACATCCAGTCGGTCTTTGAACAAGATAATGACCGTAAGGAAAAAAATAAAAAACGAGTCGCTGCCGTCACATCCATCTCCAGAGCCCTTCTCAAAAACCAACAAGGCGCCGAAGCCGGTTACATGATCCTCAACCTCCTCGAAAGCGCTGGAAAAATCAGCCCAAACTCAGAATTCGAGTGGATGCACACCGCCCTCAAAGCCGATATCTTCTCCTCTGCAAAAAGCACAGAAGAGGTCTCACCATTTTCATTACACAATATCCGCCACAATTATGCCCGCGGCAAAGCGTCTAACCTCCAAGAAGAACTCTGCAAAAAACTCAAGTCTCACGGAGCCAATGCCGTCCTCCCGCCTTCCCTCATCAAAGAACTCAAAAAATCTGCACCCGATACCGAACAGGCCCTCAGTGACCTCATAAAGCTCTCCAAACTCAGAGGGGAAAAATTCCAAAACCAAAAAGACACACTCAGCAAATCCTGGAAACAATCAAAAACTACCGCACTTTACGAACTCGCTAACAACCTCAATAACCTCGCACCATACACCAAAGAACGCGTCGATAAAGAGTTCGCAGAAATCCTCCCTAAACTCAAAAAAGTGGGCAACTCCGGCTACCGAGATCGCCAAGAACAAATCAAAGCAGCCACCGATATCTTATCAAATAGCTTCCACGATATCTCCAAAGACTTCGCCGCTCTCAAATACAAAGAGATGCTAGAGACCATCCTCGGTGACCGCTCCGAGTGGCCAAAACGTAGTGGTAAACAAAATAGCTCCAACTCCGTCGAGTACACCTGCCGAACCATCTCACAAGCTCTCGCTGAAAATCCTGAGCTCCTCAGCATGATGCTGAAAGCCTCTTGGATCCACGAACTCCCCATCAATAACCATTCCTATGATGCGCGCCGCATGCTCACCGAACGTACCTACAAGGACACTGAGTCATGTATCGCATTCCTCGAAAGACTCGGCCTCGTCGCCGATGCCAAAGACTACTTCCCTCTAACCACTCGCGCCTCAGGCTGGCAAAGCTTCTACACCGTAGAATCTATCGAGGCCCCTCTCAAAGACCTCGACCACTACATCCATAAAAATAAAAAGCACTGGAACGCAGTCATCGAAGCTCTCAAAGAAAATAAAGAAAAGCGCTTCGGCTCACTGCTCACCGCAGCCAGCCTCACCTCCAGCGACAGAGACAAAACTGCCCTCGTCAACCAAGCATTCGAAGAATGCGCAGACGAACTCACCAATCTCCCAGACGCCCAGCTCAGTGCCATCTACACGAACTTCGAAGATGTCATGCCTAATACCGATAGCTGGAAACACCCAAAACTCATCGCTATCGGTAAAAAATTAGCTGCCCAAAATGCCAAAGAGGCACTCACCGCCATGGAAACCATGGCCCAAGAAATAAAAGATGGCAAAACCTTCAGCTCATCAAATCGTAACCTCTACCAAACCGAAAGACGAGCTGCTGACTTCGCTAGAAAAAGCCTCACTGCCTACCCAGAAAAAACTCTCGACTTCGTAAAAGCATACATCCATGGCCACGCTGAATCACTCAAAAATGGCGGCCAATACTCCCGCTATTCCTCATCCAGTGGCGCCCTCTATGCATCCAAGGACCAACTCCTCGAAACCATCATCTACCGTTGGAAAGAAAACAAACAACCCTCTAACAAGATTTTTGAGTTCATCAGCCATATCCATGCCGATGAAAGCATCAGTGAACATGTCCTCTGGACGCCTTCCGCATACAGCTCACTCGAAGACTGTATCGAGATCGAACGCCGCAAACTCCAAAACGCAACCACTGATACAAAGCAAAAGAAAGATTGGGTCTACCTCGACAAGATGGCTCAAGACTTCTCTCAAATGAGCCCCGAGGCTCAATCCATCGCCACCGTCGCCCTGCTCCATGAATTCTATAATAACGGATCATGGAACATCAAAGCCGATCACCCACTCGTCACCGAATGGACAACTAAAGCTGCAGATACCCCCATCTACCAAACACTCCAACTCATCGCGGAATCTAAATGTAAAGGAGCTAAAAAAGACCCATCCACAAAGAACACGCTCCTCCTAGCACACCTCAACGATGCACATGCCCCCACCGATTTCCGCATAATGCTCGCTGCGAAAGCCCTCACATATGACAGCAAGCTTATTCTTAACGAGGACTTCAATCAGGCAGTCATAAAACTCCAACAAAATCACCTCAATGGAAAACGCAGTGCGCGTACCGACATCCAAGAAAGGCTCCTAGAGGCATACACCCGTGCCCATAAAAAGCAGAATAACGCAGCCGCCTGTAAAGCTGTCCTCGATACATGGTTAGAAAAAGTCAAACGACCACTCAGAGGAGAACAAAAACAAGTCTATAATGACCTCTCCACTGCAGCACTGAACATCTCTGTAGCTGGCTCACACCACAACGCCATCAACTGGCTCATCAGTAACTCAGCAGATGGCCTAAGAGGCGACATCCCCGCTATCCTCGCTCTGCTCAAGGAAAATCAGTTCGATGTGGCCAAGCGCCTACTCCCACTCCCCGGCAAATTCTACCGACACTGGAATGGTGGTTCCAACCACCAATACGATGCCCAACTCGAAGCTATCCTTCCTAAGTTCAAAACCGCCCTCGACGACGAGCGAGCTTTCTTCCGCTTCGAATGTGAGCTCCTCTACCTCGAACCAAAACTCGATAAACAAAAAGCAAGCGAAGGCCAAATCACGCGCACAGCTCGCCTGTCCAAACAATTAACCCAACTCAACTCCCTCACAAAAGAAACTCGAGTTGAGGCCCTCGCGTCGCTCTGCCAAGCACACACCGGTATCTCGCTCAATGCCGAGCCTATCAAAAATGAAATCGGCAGAAAAACCTACGCCTTCCTCCTCAACGAACACGCCAAACGCTCCGGTGATCGCTATAAAAAGTGGCTCGTCGATCTCTACCATTTCCATGCCATCCATGAAATGAAGCAAGGGAACCTCAAGCCACTCGAATCTATCGTCGAACTCTATGAGAAAGATCAGGGCGATCACAGCAATCTCCATTATTACGCAAATAATGCCCAAGATGAACTCTCCCACTCCATGTGCTTCGCTCTGGTAGAGTCCGTTCGTAAACAATCACCACACCAGTTAGAAACCCTCCTCCCACTTCTCAAACGACTAGTGCTAGTCACCTTCGAGAAAGATAATACTGATAACCGTAGCCGAACTAGCCCACTCGCATACGCTAAACTCGTCTCCCATAAACTCAATAAACGTCCAGAACTCGACACCTGGGGTAAAAAACTTAGCCCCGAAGGACAAAAAGCATACAAAAAAGTCCTCGAGCTCGCCAACCTTCCCGTCTACATCTCCTGGCCAGTCGAAAATGAAGATTATTGGCTCGAAGACGATAACAAAGCCTACCGAATGGACCTCTTCACCTGGCTCTATGCCAACCCAGAGTCAGCCGAAAGCATGCAGTACAAGTTGCTTTGGGCTGCTAACAACATGGCCGGCCGTGGCCTCACTGAAGCTGAGGTCTTTGAACTCACTAGTGCTGAGTCCACCCACCCCAATGCGAAAAAGTCCATGCTCGTCCACCGCGCTTGGCATTTCTATGAAAAGAAAGACTACGATAAAGCATTAGCCGATTACCATGCCGCTATGGAGTTAATGCAAGATGGCGACAAACGCTGGGATTCGCTCTTTGATGACGCTTCAGTCTACGCTGCTGAAATCTACTTGCTCCAAGAAAATAAAGATAAAGCCATCGAAATTGCCAAAAAACTCAGACTCAAAGGCATCGATCCTAAGGCCAAAAACCGCCGAAACACACTCCTCAAAAAACTCGATTTGCTAGAACAACCAAAATCCTAACTCCCCCCTCTAAAGAATTCTAACTCAGTTGATACTATGAAATTCACTCCCTTCCTAGACCGCGTAGCCAAGCGGCTGAACCTCAGTACCACGCTTAGGTCGCTGATTCTTGCCGCCCTTGGCTTCTCATTGCTGGGCACCCTCTTAGCTTTGATCTACCTCCTGCGTGGCTACTCTGTCCCATGGTTCATCTTTGCAATCTCTGGCACCTTGAGCTTCCTCGTCGCCCTCATTCTTGCCCTCCGCTCATGGGCAAACCACCGCCACGCAGCACACTTTGCAGACAAACACTTTGACCTCAAAAACGGTATTGTCACCTCCCTCCACCTATCCGAGTCCCAAGACTCCCAGCTCAGCTCGATGCAGGAACAATGGACCACTACGCAACTCGCTAGCTGTGACCCTCAAACCATCCCACTGCGTTACTCGAAAAAGCTCGCCGTCCTCGCTCTCCTGCTCACCACCGCCACTGCTTCCATGGCGCTCATCCCCACTTCCCAAGGTGTGCTCGATCGCCAAGCAGATGAAGCTACCACGCTAGACCGATCCGCTGAAGCCATCGACGCCCTCAAAAAAATCGTCGACGACATGGAAAAAGACCTCAGCGACGATGAAGCCAAAGAACTCGACCTCGATACACTCAAAAAACATGTCGACCAACTCGAGGCCACCGGTAACCGCAAAGAAGCCGCAAGACAATTCGCCAGACTCGAACAAAAAGCCCGCGAAATGTCCAAAGAACTCGAACAAAAACGCGACGAAGAAACACTCAAAAAAGCGATCAAAAATCTTAAAAAATCTAGCTCAAAAGAAGCCAAACAAATCGCTAAAGACCTCGAAGATAAAAAACTCAACGACGCAGCCAAAAAACTCAAACAACTCGCCGTCAAAAAACCCACTGGCAAAAAAGCAACAAAAGAACAAATCGCGGCACTCAAAAAACAAATCGAAAAACTGCGATCAGTTTCTAAACAACTCTCCGCAGCTTCCAAATCCTCATCAGGCAATAGCGCAGGCGCTGGTGCCGCTGGTAGCCTCGGGCTCGGCGCAGACATGCAAGCACTCGATGCCCAAGCAAAAGAACTCGCTAACCAACTCAAACAAGTCGAGCTCGAGTTCCAACGCAACCCCAATGCCAACTTCGACGCCTTCAACGCCAAACTCCCCCAATGCAATAATGCACTCAACCAAGTTGCCAATAAATGGATCCGCATGCAGGCCAGACAAAGCGCCAAAAAACGCCTCGACGGCCTCTGAAAGAACCTCTCAATGTGTCAGAAGTTTTCTGACCAACAATCCAATAAACTCGCCCTCAAACCCTGCAACGGCCTCGCTCCAGGTTCCGCCACATCTGAGTCCCGTAAAAAACCAGGCGATGAACTAGAAAATAACGGAGCACTCGAACAACTCTCCGGACAAAAAGGTGGTGGCCCGTCACTCTCAAAAATTGAAGAGGCCGAGTCAGGCTCCGGTGTCTCCGGTAACTACACCACCAAAAAAGCCCAAGACTTCTCACGCCAAATGGAATCCTTCGTCGAACGTGACGATGTCCCTGAAGAACTTAAATCCGGTGTCCGCGAATACTTCAAACGTATCCACGATGCCGACCAATCAACTAACCAATAATCACCTACCCAAAACCTATTATGGAAAACGACGTCACCCACTTCAAAGAAACATTCACCAAAGTTAAAGACGAAGTCTCACGCTTCATCGTCGGACAAAACGAAATCATCGAAGATGTCATGATCAGTATCTGCTGCGGTGGACACGTGTTGTTAGAAGGCGTGCCCGGAGTCGGTAAAACCTCTCTCGTAAACGCCCTATCAAAAGCACTCTCGGTCGACTTTAAACGTATCCAGTTCACTCCCGACCTCCTACCTAGTGATGTTGTCGGCACCCAAGTCCTCGTCGATAAAGGTGACCGCCGTGAGCTCGAGTTCCAACCTGGACCCATCTTCTGTAACCTCTTGCTCGCTGACGAAATCAACCGTGCCACCCCAAAAACTCAGTCTGCATTGTTAGAAACCATGCAGGAAAAAACTGCCACTGTGGCTAATATCACGCACAAACTGCCACTCCCATTCTTCGTAATGGCTACCCAAAACCCAATCGAAAATGATGGCACCTACCCACTTCCTGAAGCCCAGCTCGACCGCTTCTTCTTTAAATTAGAAGTCGCACTCCCAACTCACGACGAATTCTTCGAAATCCTCAATCGTACCGGTGGAAAATCAGTCCCCGAAGTAGAAGCCGTCGCTTCCGGTGAAGATGTCATCCGCATGGGTAACACACTGCGCGAAGTACCCGTCGCTCCAGAAGTACAGTCCTTCCTCGTCAGACTCGTACGCGCCACCCATCCAGAAGACGAAAACTCACCCAAGAGCGTCAAACAATTCGTCCGCAACGGCGCCTCGCCTCGTGCCGGACAAGCCATGCTCTCTGCCGCTCGCGCTAAGGCTCTTCTCGATGGTCGCTTCCATGTCGCTGAAGAAGATGTCAAATCTGTCGCCCGTCAAGCACTGCGCCACCGCATGATCCTCTCTTTCGAGGGGGAAGCCGAAGGTATCAAAACAGACCAACTCATCGACGAAATCGTTGAGCAAGTCAGCTCTAAACAGCCAAGCCTCGTCTAATACCATTGAGTGAGACGGAATGGATGAATGGTCGGAATGAGCTTACTGAACATCAATGCGGAATGAAGGAGTCCCACACGCGCGGGACAACTGAATGACAACGATGATATTACAATAGCTTATCCAATATACTCTAAAATCGCGTAGCGCAAACTTCACAAGACTGAACCACACTCCATTCGTCTATTCCGAATCGAGAGATGGTATAACTTCACCCAACATATGGCTGACTCCAAACATCCATCGCTAACTGATCCCAAGTTTATCAGCCAGCTAGACGCCCTCTACCTGCTCGCACAGCGTATTCTCAAAGGCAACCTCCAAGCTGACCGCCGAACCGAACGCAAAGGCTCAGGAATCGACTTCGCTGACTACTCCGAGTACCAACTCGGTGACGACTACCGTGCCATCGACTGGAAAGTCTATGCGCGTATCGAACAGTTGTTAGTGAAACTCTTCGAGGTCGAAGAAGATACTACAGTCTACGTGATGTTAGATTGCAGCCCCTCCATGCACTCGAAACTAGATGCAGCCAAAAGGCTCGCAGCCAGCCTAGGTTACATCGCCCTCAATAGCCTAGACCGACTCGTCACATACAGCCTATCAGATAAGCTCGAACATATCCTCCAACCTTCACGCGGCAGAGGAAAAACACTGCCATTCCTCCGTGCACTTGAAAACACCAAGAGCACAGGCAACGACACACGCTTTAAACAATGCTGTAAAGCACTCCAGGCGCGCCACCGAAAGCGCGGTATCGTCATCGTCATCTCTGACTTCCTCTTCCCTCACGGCTTTGATGACGGCCTCCGTATCCTCCAAGGCGCCGGACACGACATCTACTGCCTCCAAATCCACGACCCTGCTGACCTCGAATGCCAATGGCTCGGTGACGCCAACCTCGTATGCAGCGAAACAGGTACCACCCAAAAAGTCACTATCACCGAAGCCGAGGCCGCAGCGTATAAAAAAGCCATGGCAGATTGGAACGATTCCCTCAAATCCTATTGCCGAAAAAAGGCCATTGGCCTCACCTCAATCACCACCGAAGACGACTTCGATGTCGTCATCCAAGGCCTACTACGTAAAGGAGGACTCGTCGCATGAACCTCTTAAACCCAGCTTACCTCTGGAGCCTCCTCGCCATCCTCCCACTCGTGGCCGTCTACTTCATGAAGACGAAACCACGCAAGCGAGTCACCAATGCCCTCTTCCTTTGGCAAAAAGTCCTCGAGGAAAAATCTTCGCACTTCTGGTTCAAAAAAATGCGCAACCTTTGGTCACTCCTCCTCATGGCCATCGCCTTCACGCTCGCAGCATTCTCTCTAACGAACCCCCAACTCGGTGATAAAAAAGAATCCCAAGACCTCCTCATCATTCTCGATAGCTCCGTCTCCATGCGCGGAACCAATGAAGGATCAAACCGCTTTGATGCCGCCCGAGATACCATCACCAGCTGGCTCAAATCAGTCGAGGGTGGATCGCGAGTCGCGCTCGCGACTGCCGACTCCCAACTCCACTACCACTGCAACCTCACTAATAACCCCAACGCACTCCTCGAAGCACTCCACACCCTCGAAGCCAGCAGCCTCCCCTTCGACCCACGTGCTTTACATGAATTGTCGTTGTTAGAACACTCTGAAGCCTCCCCCGCTCACTGCCGCGTCCTCTTCGTCACCGATAACGCAGCTCACGCTGAGCAGCTCCCGTCTCAAGTCGAGCTCATCACGCTTACCCAGTCCACCCCTCCCAATGTTGGTATCACTGCAGCCGATATTGCACCACTCAATGACCAGCGTGCCAAACTCTTCTTCACCCTCCAGTCCACCCACCCAGAAGACACCGACGTTGAATTAGAACTTAGCCATAAAGCATCGGGTAGAATCGCGAAACTCATTACCGTCACCATCCCTGCAAACAATTCCCTCAGCGAAGTCGTCGAAATCGATGATGCCGAACCGGGACTCTGGCAACTCGATGTCAGTCACCAAGACAGCTTCCTCGAGGATAACCAAGCAATCCTCGGACTCAACCACTCAAAAGCAATCGGGATCTCTCTCGACTCCCAAAATAACTACTTCTATGCACGCTGCATCCAAGCATTCAGCGACGCGGAAAACCTCCTCGAGGTGCTCGATAACGGCTCCGCTCAAGTCCACGTCGGACAAGGCTCACTACACCAACAGGCACCATCCAGCCTCGTTTTCGCACCCAGCGCTGACTCCCCACACTGGGATATCACTGGTGAAATGCTCGAACACGTCGTCGTCGATGAGCTCGTCAAAGACCACCCACTCACCAAACACCTCAACCTCGACAACATGCACTTCGCAGGTGCCGTCAAAATGGATGCTCCGGACAACGCCGTGGTGATTCTCAGAGAACTCAATGGCACCCCATTGCTCTACGAACACCAACACGAGGATAAGAAAGTCGTCGTGGCAAACTTCCAGCCCTCCCTCGATAATTTCTACCTCTCACCCTGGTTCCCCATCATGGTCCATAATGCCGCTCGCTACCTCGCCGGCCGCGAACAAGAACTCCCCTCCGTTGTCAAAAATGGTGCCAGCGTCACTGTCCCCACTAACTCTAGCCACATCCAACAAACATTCCACGGAAGCCACAGCACCGACGTCGTGAGCAACAATGTCCCAGCCACCCACGCTCTCAATAAACTCGGAGGCTATTCCTATACTACCAGCAACCAAGATTGGCACACTGGCTCAGCTGTCCTCTCCGCCTCAGAGTCAGGCATTCAACCCCAAGCCTCCACCACCCCAGAACAATCCCAACCCTCCAGCGGGTGGCCCATCGCCTGGTGGCTCGTCCTTGCCGCCGCCCTTTTCGCCATCACTGAAGAAGCTTTATACCACCGCCGTAAAGTCGGTTAGACACAATATCTCATGACCTTTGGTAACACCACATCACTCTTCCTCCTACTGCTCCTCATCCCCCTCCTCTGGTTTTGGAGACGCTCACTCGTCGATCAAGTAAGCTGGAAAAAAAACCTCAGCCTCGCCCTCCGAGCCCTCGGGTTCGTCGCCCTCGTCATCGCCCTCTGCAGACCTCATATCAAACAAGATATCGATGACCTCCACGTCGTCTACCTCGTCGATGCCTCACAGTCCATCGACCCACAATCCCTCAAAGAAGCAAGCTCTTGGATCCAACAATCTAACAAAAATAAAAGCTCTAACGATAGCTCTGAAATCTTCTTGTTCGGATCAAAAGTCCGTAAACAAAACGCTGAACAACTTGACGCATTCGTAGAACAAGCCATCGCTGGCACCTCCGAAAGTAACTTCCGCGCATCCACTCCCATCGCGAATGCCCTCAAGGCCATGCGCACCGTGTTCCCTACCGATAAGGCAAAGCGGCTCGTCCTCATGAGTGACGCCAGAAATACCGAAGACCTCAGTGAATCCGCACTCAACATCCTTAAAAAAGAAAATATCGACGTCGTCTTTCACCCACTCTCCCCACTCCAAGATCCAGAAGTTGCTGTCGTCTCGCTCGAACCCTCAACCCAATTCGCCTACCAAGGTGAAATGCTTCGACTCACCGCGAAACTGATCTCCAATGTCGAACAAGCCGTAGAAGCCAGACTCCTTCACCGCGGCATTGTCGTCGCAAAAGAAAAGGTCAACCTCCCTGCCGACTCCGAAACCGAAGTCCACTTCGATACCGAAATGCACACCGCCGGCGCCAGCCAATGGGCCCTCGAAATTATCCCAAAGCAAGATCACTTCACCTCAAATAATTCCGCAAATACCACCATCAAAGTCAAAGGGCTCCCACGCTTCCTCGTCATTCACGAAGATGAAAAACAAATGCGCCCACTCGCCCGCGCTATGAAAAAACAAGGCATCACCCTCGAGCTGCGCGGTGAATATGGAATACCTAATAACTTCAACGAGCTCCTCTCCTATGATGGTCTCATCCTTGCCAACGTTTCCGCCACCTCAATGAGCACCGAGCAGATGCATAACATCAGTCGGTATGTCACTGACTTTGGCGGTGGACTACTCATGTTAGGATCTGAAAATTCCTACGGACTCGGCGGCTACTTTAAATCACCCGTCGAAGATGTTCTGCCACTCACATCCCGCTACGAAAAAGAAAAGCAAAAGCCCAGCCTCGCGATGGTGCTTGTCATCGATAAAAGTGGCTCCATGAGCGGTACCCCCATCGCCATGGCGCGCGCCTCCGCCATCGCAGCCGCTGAACTTCTCAGCCCCAATGACCAAATCGCCGTCCTCGGCTTCGACGGCGCACCTCAGCTCGTCTGCCCACTCACCTCAGCCTCAGACCAGGCCAGCATCACCAATGCCATTAGCTCACTCGCCGCCTCAGGTGGTACCAATCTCTATCCTGCGATGTTAGAAGGTAGAGCCATCCTCCAAGAAGCCACTGCTAAAATTAAGCACATGATCATCCTCTCAGATGGCCAAACCCAAGAAGCAGACTTCCAAACTCTCACCCAAGAAATGGCAAATGAGCAAATGACCGTCTCTACTGTCGCTCTCGGAAGTGGAGCCGCCAAAGACCTTATGCAGCGAATTGCCGCCGAAGGTATGGGCCGTTACTACGAAACCAATGACCCAGAAAAAATGCCGCAAATCTTCACAAAAGAAACGATGAAAGCTTCACGCTCATCGATCAAAGAAGACCTATTTAATTCCATCATCGTCGGCGACCACCCCCTCCTCAATGGCTACGAAAAAAGTGAACTCCCATTCGTCCTTGGCTACGTCATGACACGCCCGAAACCCACAGCCCAAGTCCTCCTAGCAGCTGAAACTGGTGACCCACTCCTCGCCATCTCCCGCTACGGTCTCGGCATCGGTGCCGCTTACACTTCAGACCTCACAGAAAAATGGGGCGGTGAATGGCTCAGCTCCGCCACAGGTGCCCCCTTCTGGGCCCAAACACTTAGAAGTATCGCCAGAAAAGAAGAATCCGCAGGCCTCTCCGCTACCCTCACCCAATCCGGCGACCAACTCACCATTACTGCCAAACGACGTGACCCAAAAGGTGATAGTGTCGAACTCGTCCCCTGGGACCTCAAAGTCACCAATCAAGATGGTAACCCCGTCCCCTTCACTCTCACCCAAACTGGCCTCGGCAATTACTCAGGTACCCTCCCAATCGATGATGCCCAAACCCTCAACATCCGCCTCCACGATAAACTCGCCGAACTTACCAAAACTATCAACTGGCAACGCTCATACCCCAAAGAATACAAACTCACTAACATCACTGATCCATTCATCACCGCACTACCATCCCCATCTGTAAACACCATCTTCGAAACCTCAGCTCCTGCCACCAGCTATTCTAATGCCTCATGGCTCTTCATCTACTTGGCATTCTCACTCTTCCTAGCAGGACTCGTTTTCCGCAGACTATGATCCGTTCATTTTTCTTCACTCTCACTCTCGCTACCTCACTCTCCGCGAGCGAAAACCTCGTGTTCTCAAATACCCAAAATTGGAACCCGAAGTACCTCCAAGCCTCCAAAGAAAATCCCCGCTTTCTTAACCCAAACTGGCAAACCCGATTCCTCCCTACTCCACCCCCGTCTAACACAAGCTCCGAAACCCGTAAGGAGCTCAACAATCTGCTCAAACTTCAGACATTGCGTACCCCCGCGGATACCAAACAGATCAAACAGGAGATCAAACCCTCAGGCCACCAATACCTCAACTACTTCCCACTCAGCCCTGCAGCCAAGTTAGAGAAACCGCATACATACCAACTCCTGCACAACGCGAACCTAGAACTCGCAAAGGTCGTCTTCTACTTCAAAGCACACTTCAACCGAGTCCGCCCATCCTACCTAGAAACCTCCCTCCGTACTTCTATACCAAACCCCAAACATCCAGCCTACCCATCAGGCCATGCCACCCAGGCGATGACCTTCGCTTTGCTGCTCGCTGAACTCCAACCACAGCAAAAAAACGCACTCGTGAAATCTGCCAAATCTATCGCCCATAATAGAGAAATAGCCGGCGTCCATTATGCCTCAGACTCACAAGCTGGATTCACTCTCGCCCAGTCCTTGGTAAAAGAATGGCTGCAAAATCCAGACTTTAAAACACTTATCGCTCACGCCCAAAGCGAGTGGTAAACCCACTTTTTTGTCCAATCCCCCCAGCTCTGGCACTTCATCATAGTATATGAAGCGCTACCTATATCCTCTCTCCAGCTTTCTGCTCAGCCTCCTCCTTCACTCCTTCGGCCATGCCAGCCCGAAGCCCAATATCCTCTGGATCATTGCCGAAGACATGTCCCCCGACCTCTCATGCTACGGTAATCAAGCTATCCACACCCCAAACCTAGACACCCTAGCACACCGTGGCACGCGCTTCGATAACGTCCATGTCACCGCCCCCGCCTGCTCACCAAGCCGCACTGCACTCGCCACAGGAGTCTATCAGACCTCACTGGGTGCCCACCACATGCGCTACAGCGAACCTCTGAAGCCCGTGCTCCCAAGCGCAGTCCTCCCACTCCCCCTCCTGCTCCAACAACAAGGTTACACCACCGGCAATATCAAAGCCGCTTTCGGCGCCGGTACTGGTAAAGATGATTGGCTCTTCAAATGCTCTAAAAACCCATGGAACACCCACAGCTGGAAAACTCTCACATCCAAACCTCCCTTCTTCGGCCAACTCCACATCTCAGAAAGCCACCGCCCCTTCAAACATGTCTCCTCCAATGTTAATTCCTCGAAACTGAACATCCCACCCTACTACCCTAACCACCCCGTCACCCAGCACGATTGGTCAGGATACCTCACAGAAATCCTCAAAACCGACACCATCGTCGGCAAAGTCCTCGCCGAGCTCAAACAACAAAACTTGCTCGAGTCCACCATCGTCGTCTTCCTCTCCGACCACGGCCGACCCATGCTCCGCGCTAAAAATTGGCTCTACGACTCAGGTACCCACATCCCACTCATCATCCATATCCCCAAAGCCTATCAACACAAAGCCCCTCACTACCAACCAGCCACCACTAACAGAAACCTCATCAGCAGCATCGACCTCGTAGCTGAAACCCTCTCTTGGACTAACACACCCTTGCCAACATGGATCCAAGGACGCCGCTTTCTCGATGGCTCACCACCGCGCTCCTTTCTCATCACAGCCATCGATCGCGTTGGCAATATCAATACCTGCAGCCGCGCCATACGCACCCATGATTTCAAATGGATCCAACACTTTAAACCAGCTGGGAATATCCGTGACTCCAGCACCTACTACCGAAGAGCCACACACCCGCTCTACCACCTCCTCCCACCCCTCGCTGAGAAACATCAACTCACCCACCCCCAATCTCAACTCCTCACACCACTCCCCATTCAGGAACTCTACGACCTCAATAAGGACCCAAATGAAATGCACAACCTCGCCACACACCCAAACTACCAATCCCACGCCATTGCCCTACAAAATCAACTCAAGCAATGGATGCTACAATCCAAAGACCTTGGCCAACGCCATGACCCCCCAGCCATTTCCCAATACTTCCAACAATACGGCTACACCCAACAAAAAAAACGCGCCAAACAAATCCAACAACTAAAAGCCGAAGTCCTACGCCAAATCAAATCCCCCCCACAGAACTAGTCTTCCATCAGTTCCTCACGCACTGCTCGATCCTTCAGCAATTCATCACGAGCTGACGTCATCTCCCTAATCGCAGCTCGCAACTCCCGCTCATTCTGCGGCGTCCAAACCTTCTTTCCTCGCACCAACTTCACATGCTCAGCTAAATCAATGTAACTGTCACAATACTCACGCGTGCGTGGATCCACCTTGTGCTTCAGCTTCCTCAAGTCACTGATCAAACTAAACAACACATCGCCACTCCCCCCACTCTCAACAAACTGCTGATTCTTCAACATCTTTGAAAAATCTACCGCTGCCGAATCAATCGCCACAATCGAACCACTCAAGGATAACTTCTTCGGCCCCTGCTTCATCCCATGTTGCAGTAATAACTTCGCCGACACATGATTTGGCATCACATCTAACACCTCTTTGAGCTTCGCCTTGACCTTCCCATTGTATACATACTTTGGGTTCTTCCGGAGTGCCTTCTGCACCGCAGAAAAATCAGCAATCGCCTTCTCAGTCTCAAGCCCACGCTCACCCGCCAATGCATACGCTTGATCAAAATTCTTGATAGAAAAAATCTGAATTGCCGACAAATAACTCGGCCCCTCAATGATATACGCGTCCCGAATCGCAGATACATTCGCCTCAGGAATCGCTACCACCTTACACTTCTTTGATGCCCCTCGCACCTTAGACATCACCCCTCCCACCGGACGCACGGCCCCAGTAGCATTCATGTCGCCCGTCACTGCAAAGTCGTCCGCCAACTCCACTCCCGTGATAATTGACTCTAACATTAATGCTGTCGCCACTGCCGCCGATGGACCATCCTTCGGTGAGTACTGGTCGGCAAAGGCAAACTCTACCCGGTACCCCACAGGCACCTCGTCATGGCGTACATTGATGAATTTCACCACCTCCTTTGTCGCCTTCGACATCAGCTCACCCACATCTTGGTTAAAGGCTACCTCTAAACTCTCCAAACTCGGTTTCTTAATAACAGTCGCATTCATTTGAGAAGCGGTACCTGCATACTCACCATTCCCCAAATCCATCACCAATAAGCCCTTAACCCCCGTCTGCTTCCTCCCCACTTCCGCCGCAGATCCCACCATCTGACCACCAATCATCAGCAATAAAGAGAAAGAAAGTACACAACCAGCTTTGAACATAGGACCTCACCAAATGCCAAAATAATCCCGCCATAGCAATACCAAAGCCACTTCAGCCGTGTCACCCACCACCCGACCTTTACTCAAAAAATAAGGGGAAGCCCCTCCCAAGGCTCCCCCTTTTACTTCACGTACACACCTTGAAGCAAAATCCATTTTTAATGAGAACTTCTCTGACTCGGCACTATGCCGTGCCACCATTGGCTCTAACGCCTGACATAGCTATAGCGATAACTGCTTCTGCTGCCACAGCTGCTACTATAGCGTGGCTTGTAACTCTTCAATGAAGCGTGATTGTAGCGATATGTCTTACAGTCTCTCACCTGACGCGCATGATGATGATGGCCGTGACTGCGCTTACAGCGGTGCGTGACAGGCTGGCGGTAATACCCGTACACCGGATGCCCATGACAGTCGTAATAGCGAACCACACGCTTCGTGTATATCGGACATCCACAACTGGTGTACCCACTCACATAGGTGTAGCTGCTGTGACTCGAACAACTGCGCGCCTCCAATGCCTGAGGTGCAAAAAATGCCGCCAAGGCAAATACAAATACGGGATAAAATAATGTTTTCATAAGCGAATCTCTTTTCTTTAGTTCGCTTACTTCGACGGCACCCCACCCGCCTTTATTCAATCACTCAGAAAAAAATCCTATTTTTTTTCTCCTCCACCTGGCGCCTCATACTTCTCCACTGCCGCCGACTCCATCGCATAACTCATATTAATATCTGCCGTCCCATCCACTAAGAAAAGCTCACGCACTTGCTTCTTGAGTTGCATCTTTCCCGTAATGGTCACCGCCTCAAAGGTCCCCTTCGTCGCAAATGGCTCCGCCACAATAACGTGCACAATCTGATTCGGCGGTGGTGGTGGCGTGTGAATGCATGCCCCCACCCACGGAACCAATAAAAACTCTTTGACCTTCTTACCGTCAAACTCCAACGGCAACACAAAACCTGGTAAACTCACCAACTTCCCATCCAGTTCCTCCACCCCCATATTCGCACGCTTCTTACGTTGCTCCCGAATCTCATCACGCTTCGCCAGCAAACCATCAATGTCGACCTTCTGATCTTTCAGCAGCTTCTCTGAGGCACGCTTCTCCTTTAGCATTTCCTCACTCACTGGCTTACCCGTCTCCTTCGCTCGCTCCTCAAGCATCCGAACGCGCGCCACCATCGATAAGTTCATCAGTTGCTCACTCGTCAAATCCACAAACGGATCATCAAACTCATACGTCGCTTTCATCCCATCCCACTCAATCTTCCTCGCCTCCTCCGCAAAAGCCGAACCAACAAAGAACCCTACACCAACAATGGCTGATAGAAAATGCGCGCGTTTCATAATTTGATAGTCAATCCATCCGCAAGTGACTTGCGATAACCCATCCATGCTGGAAGAAGCGCCGTCATCACACCAGCACAAAAGATCACCCCCATCATCATCCATTCAATCGATGTCGGCGCACTCACCTCAATCCATAGCCCCACTCGCTCCTGAATCACCGGACGGGCCAAGAACATCGCCCCATAAAAAAAAACCAAGCCCACAAGCAAAGATGCCAATGTCACCACCGCCGCTTCTCCTATCACCAAACTCAAAATATGCCTCGGCCGTGCACCCACCGAACGTAAAATCGCCACCTCACGCCTGCGCTCCTTGATGCTCATCATCAAGGCCCCAAACATCGATGCCAAGGATACCGCCAAAACTAAAATCGAAATAACCATTAACACCTTCTCCACAACTCCTACCACCTGCCATAACTCCATCAAAGCCACCCCAGGAAGAACCGCCGTCAACGCCTCACCCTCATGCACGTTGATCGCTCGCTGTAACATCACCGCATCCGCTCGTGACTTCATCCCTACCAAAAATGCCGTAATCTCCGTCGGTGTCAGATCTTCCTCCACACCACCCTCCAAAAGCGCATCAAACGCATCCAAACTCGATGCCGATTTCTTGTGACTCGGATGCTTACAACCCTCATGGTGCACATGCCCCTCCCCACTGTGAAAGTTTTTGTGGATTGCCTCATAACCTTCTAACAAAACATGCACAGTCTGATCTACAGGCGTGCCAGTAGGCTCCAAGATCCCCACCACAGTAAATGGATCCTCGCTATGCTCCACAAAACTAATCGCACCACTCCCATGCGCCAAAATAATCTCCTGACCTAAACCATAACCTAGGCTGCGTGCCACTTCTGCCCCAAGTACCGCATCATACGTGCCCTTCATCCTCTCACCTTCCGCAATCCCTAACGAACGCTTCTGTGCATACTGGTAATGCTCAAAGTAGGCATCACTCGTCCCTAAAACCGTATAGCCCCTATGCGTGTCACCCAATGATAGTGGTATCGTCCACGCAACCTTCGGGTTTCTCTCAATCTTCTTGAATGTCTCCCAACTCACATTGTCCGTCACATTGCCAATGTGAAATACCGAACTCAGTAACAAGGAGACCGACCCCGAACGCGCCCCCACAATCAAATCAGTGCCTGAAATCGTGTTCGTGAACCCGTAGCGCGCCTCACTGCGCATCCGCTCCACACCTAACAACAAAGCCACTCCTAAAGCTAACGACATCACTGTGATCAACACAGAACCCAAACGGTGCCGCATGCTCTTTATCGATAAAGTATACGGACTCACCCCCCCCTCCTCTCCAATTGAATCGCCCTATCAAACCGAGAAGATAACCCAGCATCATGGCTCACAAATACGATGCTGATCCCAGCTTGCTCACATTCCTGGAACATCAATTCAATAAATCCCTCTCCACTCTCGCGGTCTAATGCCGAAGTCGGCTCGTCCGCTAAAATAATCTCAGGCCGACCAATCAAAGCCCTAGCCGCCGCTACTCGTTGTTGCTGGCCAACACTTAGATCAGTCACTTGCCTACCCAAAAACTCCCCCATGCCGAGGTGATCTAACAAACGTTGCGCCTCAGCTTTTGGCTGATCCACACGACTAGCCCTCCGCTTTGAATACCGCAATGGCAATGTCACATTCTCCTCAACCGACAAAAAAGGCACCAAATTGAAGATCTGAAAAATATACCCCACATGGTCCGCCCTAAATCGATCCCTTCCCGCAGCACCCATCTTGCCAATCTCGCGCCCCAGCATCTTCACCTCACCGGATTGAGGGGCCGCCACCCCAGATAACAGACTCAACAACGAGCTCTTACCACACCCACTAGGCCCCCCCACAAAAACCTTCTCACCCCGCGCCACCTCAAATGCGTCAAGCTCCAGCACCACCTCGCGCTCCCACGCAAAGCGAATGTCCTTTAGCTCAATTGCCCAACCATCTGGTTCCATGCTATCAAACGCTACCCAGATACCTTCATTTGGCCAGAAATTTCATGCCCCAGCCAATTTTGCCACATCCCCGTCCCTATCACTTCAAATGCTTTTCAAGCCAAGGAATTACAGCTTGCGCCACCCGATCATAATCGCCTTCAAAACAATGATCCGCTCCATCTAACACAACATGCTCTTTCTTCCCTCGCAACGTGAGATACAGGTCTTCACTATCCTTAGGCAAAACCACATCATCTTGATCACCATGAATCAATAACCACGGACTACGCACATCCCTTGCCGCTGTCAGCGTGTTCCCAATCTGTGTCAAATCATCCACATAGCGCTGGCTGAGTGGATGCGTCTCATCCTCCCACATGCACCCTTCTCCAGGTACCTGATCACCAAATTCCGTCTCGCAAAATGTCTTCGTGTGCACCATCCCCGCCAAAGATACCAATACCTTGATCCGGTCATCCTTTGCTGCCGCTAATGCTCCAACTGCTCCACCCATCGAGTGACCGATATACGCAATGCTCTTGCTGCCCTTCACTTGGTCTAACACAGCATGTAAATCATCCACTTCCTTGCTGATACACATCTCCTCAAAACTCCCCTCAGATGCCCCGCAACCAGAGTACGAAATCCGTAAACACGGCCAGCCAGCCGCCACCAACCGATCGGTAAGCTCGACAATTAAATCCCGATCCTTATCCCCAGTAACTCCATGCCCTAAAACCACCAGCACATCATCCCTGCCAGTCTCATGAAAGGCATGATCAATCTTCTCACCCAAGCGATTGCGAATCTCCATTACGCTCCCCTTCCTTTGAAAGTTAATTCCGCAATGCCAGACTTGTCCAATTCACCAAGACCTTGCCCCACCATCTTTTGATACTGAGCTTCAGTCGCCTCCGATAGCGGCACAGCCACTCCCACTTGCTTCGCCAGATCATTCGCGATCCCACTGTCCTTTGCTGCATGAGCCGCAGAGAAATAACATTCGTGGTCGCGAATCTGCATGTCTTCAGCATCCGTCTCCAAAACCCGTGAGTTAGCACCCGTCTGAGCAAAAATATCCCGCAACATCGTGAGATCTAACCCCAAGGCATCACCCAGACCTAAACCTTCAGCAAGTGCCGCTGTGTTGATATTCATCACCATATTCACCAACGCCTTTACCTTTGCCGCTGAACCTATCGGTCCCACGTGACGTAAGGCCGTAGAAAGAGTCTCCAACAACTCCCTCTGCTCTTCAAAGTCAGCTTCTTCACCTCCAACCATCAAATACAACGTCCCATTGCGAGCCTGAGTGATGCTAGATGCCATCGCTGCCTCCAGCGCCTTCGCTCCCACTGCCTCTGCTGCCTGAGCCACTTCCTCATGGACTTCCGGACTCAGAGTCGCACAGTTGATAAATATCGTTCCCTCAGCATTCGCTAGCAAGGTGTCTCCTTGAATCTTAAAAATGTCACGCATCGCTGAGTCATCCGTTACCACCGTAATAACCACATCCGCTGCCGCTGTGACGGAAGGTAAGTTGCTCGCGCACTGTGCCCCTAATTCCTTGGCAAGCTCCTCAGCTGCTTCGCTGAAAACATCATAGACCACTGCCACATCATACCCTTCATCCTTCAAATGCCGCGCCATGTTCGCTCCCATGCGGCCAACTCCAACAAATCCTATCTTTGGTTTCATAGCGCGAATAAAGCATAGCCAGCACTAATGTAAAGATCACGAGAAATGAACTTCTCACTTCCCTCGTCTGACTACACAATCAGCATATGAAAACCCGCTGCGCTTGGTGCTCTGATGACCCCATTTATGTCGACTACCACGATACCGAATGGGGTGCCCCCTTACACGACGACCAAAGGCTCTTTGAAATGCTCATTCTAGAAGGTGCGCAGGCTGGACTCTCCTGGATCACCGTGCTCAAAAAACGACCCGCCTACCGCAAACTCTTCCACCACTTCGAAATTACCAAAGTCGCCGCCATGACCGATCAACAGCTCGAAACCATCCTGCTCGACCCCTCGATCATCCGCAATAGACTCAAAGTCCTCTCCGCCCGAAGAAATGCACGCGCCGCCATCCAACTCATCGATGAAGTCGGCTCACTCAACCACTACTTCTGGAGCTGGGTCAACCATACACCCATTATCAACCACTGGAAAAACCTCAGTGAGGTCCCCGCATCCACCCCCCTCGCTGAATCCATCAGCAAGGACCTAAAAAAACGAGGCTTCAACTTTGTCGGCCCCACCATCATCTACGCATACATGCAGTCCATCGGCATGATCGACGACCACACCACAGATTGCTTTATCAGAAACCCAACTTAGCTTCTACAAATGAGCTGCTAAGTGCCGCGCATACCGCTCCAAGTCACTCTCAACCTCAGGGTTCTTCATCACATCGTGACAAGAAAACGTCGGTAAGCCCTCCATGCCGAAAAAGCGGAAATTCATGTGCATCGGAAACCACAGGTCGTCCACACTCTTACCCTGAAACAAATACTCATCGGGGTCATTGAACGCTTCTTCCGGTGCATTGAATGTCAGTGAAAGCATATACCGCTTCCCACTCAATGTCCCTCCCCCACCATAATTCTTCTTCGGCGCCTCGTGACTCCGCCCATCGCCATTACATAACTGCCCCATCATCCCCACCGTGTAGACCTCATCCATGTACTTCTTAAATGGCCAGGGCACCCCCATCCAGTTCACGGGAGACTGCACAATGATCACATCCGCCCATTGGTGCTTTTCCACTTCCTGCTCAGCATCCCAACCATCATCTACCTTCACCACCTGAGTCTGATACCCCTTCTCACTAAGCTGCTTGTGCGCGCACTCCACTAATGTCCCATTTAACTTCCCTGGCGAAAATGACGATGCGTGATGCGCGTTGATAATCAATATGTTCTTCATAGCTTCTCAATCTTTGACGGATTCATTCCGCACCAAACACACTACACAATGCATTCAATCCCCGTCAACTCCCCCACACGAATCTATCACAAATCCCTACTCAACTATTCAACGGTGGCAATAACCTCTCCGCACGCTCCCTGCGATGGCGCTGAGACGCCCATACCTTCCTCGCCTCAGACACCACTGCATACAATTCCTCAGTGTGCCCCCAGAGCTGCGTCACATCTCTCCCCCCATCTCCATACCTCTTCAGAAACACATCAAGTCGCGCTACCTGGCTACCGTCAGAGACTCGATCCAGCCAAGCCATCACTGCCCTCTGAGTCGCAGCAACATCGCCCGATCTAGACGCCTGCTCAAAACGCTTAAAATAAGCTTTCTCGCTCTGCTCACGCTCTACTTTCCTCTCCTCTAACCATGCCGAAATCCACTCTCTTCTCCACACCCCCATTCCTAGGATGACACCCACCAAAGCCAATAGCCACCACCCACCTCTACCACTTACCCCGCTCTCCTCAGCCTCGCGATAACCCACCGGACTACCTCCACTCACTGTCACCTTCCGCCCTGCCAATGGCACACTCTCTAACTTCTGCTCCTGCACGTTCCACCAAACCAACTCGATATCAGGAATCACCACCTCACCCGCACCTTCAAAAATGTACGTCACTTCCTCTTGGCGCTCCCCACTCAAGGTCCCCCGGTCACGCTTATCCCTCACTACCGCCTCAGCCGGATACACCCCCAGCCCCTCAATCGCAGGGTACTCAATGGGCTTAAATGCCATCCCCGACACATCACTCGCCGATATCCGAATCGTACGCTTCAGTGACTCCCCCACCTTCAATGCTTTCGCCTCACTCGACCACGTCTGCTCCGCCTTAAAATCTGTCGTACTCACCAGCCAATCGACTCCCTCAGCCCCTGGTGGCACCTTGCTGCGAAACCTAATTTCAGGTAACTTCTCCTGCTTCTCTTGCGCCGCAGACCCACTGCCAAAGGAACTCAGTGAAACCTGCAAAGAAGTCTCAGGAATCACAATTTCCCCACCCACTTGTGGGTAGACCGATAACTCATACCTCTGCCCCGTGTACGACACACCATCAATCTGCTCTTGCGCACGCACACCCTGGCTTTCCGGAGGCAATACATAAGCTCCACCAACCTTGAGTGCCGGCATGTTAGGTATTTGCGCCCAAGAGTCCTTACCTAACACGACCACAGTCAGCTGCACTCTCTGCCCTTGCCACGCCTCCTCTGGCTGCACACTCGCCCGAACAATCACATCATCACCCGCATGAAGTCCCAGCGGCATGCACAACACCACGAACCACCTACTCATCACCCTCTCCCCCCTTTCGCGCATCTTGATACATAAATTTTACCTTTAAAAAATCAGCGGGCTTTGTCTGCACCTTGCGCAACCACACCTCGCGCATCTCAGCGTCGCTCAGCTTACCTCCCTCGACCACCTCCCTCGACCACCTCTTCTCCCGCATCCTCAGATGGATCGTTATTGCCTTGCTCAAAAGTGATTCCATCGGAGCCAATCTTCCCGTCAGTCATATTCCCTCCATCAAAATCGAGTGCCTTCTTTCTCGCCTCAGCGATCGCTCTATTCACCTTCGCATCCTCACCCGCCCCCATACTTATTGCATTATCATACGATCCTATCGCCCCATCATACTTCCCTAACATCATCAAGGCGTTGCCATGATTATAGTGCCCCTCAGCCGTTCTTATTCCCGAGAATACCTTGGCTGCTTGCTTAAAATCTCCCGCTTTAAAATATGCAACCCCTCGCCACATTGGGTCAGCAAAGCCCTCAGCCGCTCTAACATACTCGCCACCGTGAAACGCCGCGTACGCCTTTTGATCAGCAGTTCTCAACGCAAAACCTCCACCAAAAAATAGATGAAGCAATATGATTGCAAGCACTCCGCATAATGCTGTGACTAGCACACGCCTCCCTTTTTCCTTTTTCCTAATATCTCTCACTACTGCCACCCCCTTCTTATCCAAAATCCAGAAAGTAACACAATCACAGGCAAACACAGATACCCCGCATCCTGCCAGATTTCGCTGCCGTCATTCCCCTCCACTGATAACAAAGCACTTCTCGCCACCTTGCTCATGATCTCCACATCCTCCCTACCATCAGTCATCACTTGCACATCCGCTCCCCTCGACCTAGCTGCCTCTTCTAACCCTTTATCCACGGGTGACCGTGCCGGCTGAATCGCCCAAAATTCTACTGGCAATGCCTTGTCCACCTCCGCCAATTCAGCCACCTGTGATGGGTCCACAGCATCTGCCATCACCATCACAGATCCGGGCACCCCAGCCTCCCTCAATAGAACCTCCGCTTGCTTCAAGGCCTCTACCAAAGCATCTCCTTCCGTCGGCATCACCGCCGGACTAAGACCTTCTGCCATGCTGTTGAGAATCTTTCCATCCTTCGTCAATGGCATCACCAAGTGAGCACTCCCACTATACACGATCAATGCATGGCTCGCTCCAGCCCTCGCCTCTATCAAATCCCGCATCTTGAACTTCGCGCGCTCCAACCTCGACGGCTGCACATCCGTCGCCTCCATAGATCCACTCAACTTCATCACCACCACAACTCCCGCCTGCTCCTCCGCAAATGGCGACCCTTGCTTCTGCCATGTTGGCCCCGCCAAACCGATCACACTCAACACCCACACAACCGATAATACATGAATCGGACGCCAACGCTGGCCACCACCTTTCCCTACTTCCAAGTGCTTAAACAAATGCGCATCCATCACCCCCTCCCACGCATTCTTCCCCCCACGCTGGCGAAACATCCCATACAACACAATTGCCACAGGAACGATCGCTAACAAAAACCATGGACGTATGAAATGAAAGTCAGCCATCCCATCCCCCCTTTCTTCGCCACTCCAAAAATTGCCCAAACAGACTTACCAACAAAAATCCAGCCAATGGCCAATGAAACAAATCACGCCTCGGCCGATACGACTCAGACTCCACCTCTCGCGTCCCCATCCTATCAATCTCAGCATAAATCCCCTCTAAACCCTCCCGGTCATCAGCATGAAAATATCTCCCGCCCGTGTTCTCGGCTACCGCATGTAGCGCCTCCTCATCTAACTTTTCTTCTCCCGAAGCCGTCGGATCTCCAACTCCCACCACATGAATCACAATTCCCTTATCACTCGCTATACCCGCAGCCTCAGCCGGTGGCACCTGACTGCCAGTGTCATTGCCATCAGTCAGCCCAATCATCAGTTTGTCCTTATTGCCACTCTGCTCAAACATCGTGATGCCCAACCCAATCGCATCACCAAATGCCGTGCGTGGACCTGCCATCCGCGTCGCCGTCTCATCCAGTAAACGACGACACACCTTCAAATCCTGCGTGAATGGAACCTGCACAAATGCCGCATTGCCAAATACAACTAAGCCCACCCGATCACCATCTCGACGTGTTAAGAAATCATCTAACACTTCTTTTACAGCAGTCAGCCTATCCACTCTATCACCCTTCTTATTCGTGAAGTCCTCAGTTTCCATCGATCCCGAAAGATCAACTAACAGTAGTAAGTCTCGCGTTGGTGTGACTCGTGAAATCGCTGGCTCCACCCACTGAGGTCGGGCTAAAGCAGCCACCAACAAGATCCATAATCCGTAACGCACAATAAGCTGCCACCATGAGACCTCTGAGACAACAGCACCCTCCGCAGGGGTCCCGCCAACCAGTGTGCTCACACGCTGAAACCATGGCACACGCACCGCCTGACGCGTTTCCTTATATGCCGGTAACAAACGACGTAAAACAACTGGAACCACCAGCAATACAAAAAACCACGGATGGAGAAAACTTAACATCTGTGCTTCTTAATCCATTTCTCGGCCTCTCCTCTTAGCCGAGCCTCCGCATCACTATCCTCACATCTAGCTATTTCAGGCATCTCTGCTCCTCCTTCTCTCAAAAAATCCACCCACTCCTCACCGTAGAGAGAAGCCACTCTCTCCCTTCCATAACTCACCATCGCCACCCTCTTCAACACCACCGACACATCCCTCACGGTCACCGCTTCACCTAATAAATCCACCCCTGCTCTCCTGTACGCCTTAGCCCGGTAACTGAGGTAGACAGCCCACCCCACACAAAGAAGAATCCAAGCTGCAATAGCTAGCAAAACAATCGCCCCAGGTGCCAGAGGCAATATTCCAGGAACCTCCGGCATGGAGATGTCCCGCAATTCACTCAAATCATTCGCTGTAGCCATCATCCATTCCATGTGAATCCCATCTATCGAGCAGGCACCCCAAGGTGCTTCCTCACCTGTTCCACCACATCTCCCTCATTACTTATTTCTAATAGCGGTGCGGATAGCTTGCGCATGAAATGCGTGATGCTCTCACGCTCATTCCGATAACTCTCACGCACTTTTTCTCGTATCGACGCCTTATCAAATGGCAACTCAACCTGCAATTTCCCGTCACTCGCCGTTACCCTCTTGCTCTGTGGATTCTCCCGCACTGGGTCAGTGACTAACAAACCAATGACATCATTGTGTTGTGCCATCTTGGCTACTAACTTCTCCGTCGTCTTATCCACCCCAAAAAAATCACTCACAATCACCACTAACATGTCATGAGTCGCCACCTGTAAGGCCTTCTTTAAAGCCTCATTCAAGCTCCCCGGTGACTGTTCTTCCTCAGATTCCACGTTCAGTTGAGCATTGAAATGAACCACAGTATCCAGCACAGCCATCACTCCCTTTTGACTCCGCTGCGGCTTCACCACGCGTATCTCACCATCATTGAATACCACCGCACCAATCCTATCCCCCACGGCATTCGCTCGCCAAGCCGCCAGTGCTGTCGCATGCGCCGCAGTCACAGACTTTAACCTCTCCCTCGTCCCCCAAAACATGTTCATCCTTTGATCACACACCACTATGACAGAACGATCCTTCTCTTCAGTGTACACCCTCACATAGGGCGAGCGCGTGCGCGCTGTCACTTTCCAGTCAATCATACGCACGTCATCCCCAATCAAATACTTCCTCAGTTCCTCAAAATTCAGCCCCCGACCCCGCAGCCTCGATGCATAGCGCCCAGCCAGTACCCATGCGCGTTCACTTAAGGAGCTGTAGTTTATCCATCAGCGACTTACGACTTCTTCGATCCAT
>NZ_JBHUJB010000032.1:0-7144 GCF_042683245.1 Rubritalea tangerina | reverse complement strand
AGCGTGGTAATCCAACCAAAATTCTACGACATCAATTTGGAAATATCATGCGATGTGAATTTGGCGCGTAACAGCCAGTCTTGTAGACTCGCTTCTCAAGGCGCGATGCCATGTCGTACTCGCTGATGTGATGGTGATTGTCTTGGTCGATCTTGAGCGTGAGACGACGAAGTGCATCGTAGGCATAGTCTAACACATCGTTAGGTGTTGGATTCGTCTTACGCGACTTCAGGTTGCGTGCATTGTATTCCCAAGTACGGGTGTTGCCATTGCCATCCGTGAGTGCCGTAAGGTTGCTATTGCCATCGTAGGTGTAGTCGACAACGATTTGATTCGGATCCGTTGTCGAAACTAAGCGGTTGCGCGCGTCATAGCTCTGCGTTGTGAAATTGCCTTGCGCATCCGCAGAAGAAATGACCTGAGATGCCGCATTGTAGAGCTTGTAGCGGTCCACCCCATCAGCCTGCTCCTGAAGGTCGGCGCAAGTGACATCGCGGTTGAGCGCATCGAAAGTACAATCTTGTCCAAGCCCGTTAGGGTCACGGGTGCTCACTACATTTGAGTTCGCATCGTAAGCGCGGAATGAGAAACTACCTGCCATAGAAGACTTCCGTACGCTGCAAAGCTTCACTCATCTACTTTTTTCATATTTTGTCTGTCTAATAGTTTCGTTAGGGTCACGGGTGCTGACCAGGTTCGAGTTCGCATCGTAAGCGCGGAATGAGAAATTACCTGCCATAGAAGACCTCCGTACGCTGCAAGGCTTTACTCATCTACCTTCTTCATAATTTGTGTGTCTAATTGTTTGTGTGAATTTGGCGCGTAACAAATACCCTTCGCAGGCGTAACGGTTTTTAATCGTCTAATTTAGGTCAACAATTTTAATTTCAAGAAAATATGTACTCTCATTGGTATTTTTATAGTTAAATTTCTCTGCACCCACTAACGTTAGGGTTATGTGTATATTTTTGGATGAGTCATATCTGTCATACATTTTTTCATACCCTTTGTTTTCGACACGACGAACTAATAAAGGAATGTAATACTCATTACTAGGTGCCATGAAAGACTTATCCACTGTTAGGGTAAAATTATTCAACCATTCCATCAGCTTTTTCAGATCTTCAACTCTATAAATAACAATTGAACTGCCGTCATCATCTAGAGCATCCTCCATTCTCATAGGAGGATCACTGTAACCATATGAGCTAAGTCTTACGGTTGGTTTACTATGACTCTTCCAGACTACCAAAGTAGTCAATAGTACAGAGCATAGAAATAAATAAAGTAAGCCTCTAATCATTTGAGTAGCCATGACTAAAATTTAAGGAGCTCTAACTGCGCCACGATTCATGAAGATGGCTACATTCACATCTTTATCTTTCAAAGGATCGATTTGCTTCTTTATTAACTCTTTGTGTACTGTAATTCCATACAAACTTCCCTCTTCCATGTAGTAAACCTTACTTGTATCAAAATTACGCTGTTCCTCTTTTGTAAGAGATGGGTATCGTCTTGACGGAATATAAGAATCACTTGTTATATGCTTAAAATGCGGCTCCCAATAGCACGAGAAAATGCCTGCATAATTTTTAGATGCAGCATTATGAATATCCATTTCAAGAGTCGACGTATTGACTTCTTTATCCAGAAGAATCATATGAGTACCTCTTTTAGAGCGATTAATACCTTCTTCAACGACCTTGCTAACATTTCCAGGGAAATTCCCGTGACCTGTAATTAAAACCAGAACTTTTACAAAAGAATCGTCTTCTGAATACATATTAGCTCCACTCATCACATCAGCTCTGGTATGAGGAGCCCTAGGTGATTCCGAGTAATGAAGATGGACGCATACTTTTGAATCTTTGTACCTTGCTTTAACCATTTGAGCGACATCTTTAAAGCTGAAGTCTACCGCTCCCATACCTGTAGCTTTGTGGTTTTTTTCAAAAACAATGCAGCCTAAAGTATCATAGTTATACAAAGGTCTATTTTGCACGAAATTATAAAGATTATAGCCTCCTTTTTCCTCTATAGAATCTCTTGATAGCCATCTGCCGTAATCAGGCTTATAGTGTCTGTATTTGTAGTAATGCAGCTTGGTATCGCTATCGTATCTGCGACTGTTCCAAGTCACTTTGTTACCAATAGCACTCGTTGCTAGCTGATTACCTGAGGTATTGTAGATCTCTACTTCACCAAAGGCATTGTAGCGATAGTGTTCGAGGATGTCTCCTGAGTCGTCACTGACTGCGTACACATGATCGAGGTAGTTTTTGTGGTACCACTCCATCTTAAACTTACTACCTTCCACCGCTCTTGCTGTGATGGTGTTGAGTGCTGTTGGGTGTGCCCAAAGGTCGTTCTGAACTGTGCTCTGAGTACTGTTGTGTTCGTGCTCAGCTACTTCTTGATCTCCCCACCATGTGTAGAAGGTTTCGTCGCTTCCGTTATCTGTTAGCACTCTGCGGCCGAGTGCATCGTACACCATGTCCACGTCGGTGTTGTTATCCAATTCAACACGCTTGAGGCGATTGTCTAAGTCGTAGAGGTAGACATTGCCTTGGTCGTCCTCGGTGAGATTGCCTCGGTTGTCGAGTGTCGTCACGTTAGATCCTACAGCAGTGAGTTCGTTGTCGTCGTTATGGCTACGATTTTGGACGGTTCCGTCGATGGTTGTACTCGTCCAGTTGCCTGCATCGTCGTAGTTCCAGTTTTGTGTCTCTGGCGAGTTGGAGTCGATGGCACCTGTGCGGTTCCATGCGGTGACACGGTTGCCGTCATCATAGCTCGCGCTGAAGGATGCGTCTTGCATGACTCCCCCTGCAACAGTCTCGGCTGTGATTTGTTTGTCCACGGCGTAAGTATAACTGAGATCAAGTTCTTCGATGGCAGTGATGCCGTCCATGACTACATCTCGGGTTCTGAGATTATCGCTTCTACCATAGGTAAGGTTACGTGTCAGTCCATTTCCGAGGGTTTGTGTGCTGAGGCGGTAGCCATCGTCCTGGGTTTGAGTCAATACAGACTCACCATCGTAGCTAGTAGAGGTGACGAGATTACGCGCATCGTAGCCCCATGTCTGGATGTTTCCATCCTGGAAGGTCTGGCTGACTGGGCGGTTTGCGGCATCGTAAGTACGTGCAGTGGTGTAGGTTTTGCCTTGGTAGCTGATGCTCTCACTGAGTGGTGAGCTATCGGCTGCATAGGTATGCGCTGTCGTCACGCTGTAGCGTCCCTTGCTAGAAGTGAGGAGGCGTGAAGCTCCATCGTAAGTAAAGGTGTCTTCACTCTCTGTGATTGTACCGCCAGTCTTGTAGACGCGCTTCTCAAGGCGCGATGCCATGTCGTACTCGCTGATGTGATGGTGATTGTCTTGGTCGATCTTGAGCGTGAGACGACGAAGCGCATCGTAGGCATAGTCTAACACATCGTTAGGTGTTGGATTCGTCTTACGCGACTTCAGGTTGCGTGCATTGTATTCCCAAGTACGGGTGTTGCCATTGCCGTCATTGAGGCTCGTGAGGTTACTATTGGCATCGTAGGTGTAGTCGACAACGATTTGATTCGGGTCCGTTGTCGAAACTAAGCGGTTGCGCGCGTCATAGCTCTGCGTTGTGACATTGCCTTGCGCATCCGCAGAAGAAATGACCTGAGATGCCGCATTGTAGAGCTTGTAGCGGTCCACCCCATCGGCCTGCTCTTGAAGGTCAGCGCATGTGACATCGCGGTTGAGCGCATCGAAAGTACAATCTTGTCCAAGCCCGTTAGGGTCACGGGTGCTGACCAGGTTCGAGTTCGCATCGTAAGCGCGGAATGAGAAGCTTCCGATAGCATCCTCTGAAGCAATTGATCTACCTACTCCGTCTGTGTATGACGTGTTGGAGTTTCCTAGAGCGTCCGTTTGGGTTGTGGCGAGGAGATCGCCTGGAATGTTGAGTGTTGAATTTTGAGTGTTGAGTGATGCTTCTGTCACGACTTCGTCGTAATGGACAGTTTGGATATCACCTTCAGGGTTGATGCTGAGGATGGTTCTTCCTGCTCCGTCAGTGACGCGAACGGATTTCTCACCCGCGGGATTCGTCACTTCCACAGCAAAGCCATTGGCTCCTGCCCCAAGTGTCGTGCCACGATTGGTGAGCTCGGTGAATTGCGCTGCGTAGCTGGCATCAATGCCCACACCATCGGTGAGGTCTTCATCGTAAAGGTAGCTGGTAGTGAGACCTGAGGAGGCGGATACTCCATCTAATCCAGCAATAGGGACCAAGGTGTCATTGGTTCCATTTTGTTGGTTTAGATTCTCGCGAGCATGATCAACGACTTCGCCAAGCGGTGTGAGCCAACGTGTGGTGTAGGTTGGGCGTCCACGTCCGTCGTAGCGGGTGGTTGTTTCCTGCAACGTTTCCGCATTCACAGGGTTGTGGTAATCTGCGCTATTAGGAACTGCGGAAACAGTCGCCGTGTGGGTCACATTCCCATTGTAGTCTGTGTTAGAGATGGTGGTGGATGTGCCATCTCTGTCGATGGTGGCCTGGAGTCGGCCACAGCACGCGTGCCAGAGTTGCTGGAGGATGTTCCCGCGGAAGTCGGTGTGTGTGTCGAGCTTTCCATCGAGGAGGTAGGTCCATGATTGCGTTGCTTCCACCTCAGAGCCTGCGGCTGTGGTGTGAGAAGCTTTCATGTTTCGTCCATTGTAGGTGTAAGTCTCTACCGCGCGTAGATTGGTCTGCCCGCCATTGCCATCGTCCACGCTCTCTGCAAAGTAGCGAGGGAGACGTTGTTCAATGACATTCGAGTTGTCATCGTAATCGGTTTCAGAACGAATTTCTTCTGGGGTTCCAACGGCGCGCACCGTGAGGGTGTTGCGACCGAGTTGGTCGTACTCCATCCAGGTCTTGTTGCCACGCGCATCTGTTTGGAGTAATCTTTGTCCTTCGGCATCAAAGATTACATCAGTGATGAGATATTTGTGATTGGTGATTGTATTGTCTCTAACGAGATTCTTTAGGAAGAGGTCACGTGGACAAGTGTAGGTGACTTGGTGGGTTCCAGCCGTGACAAGACTATTGCCGTCTTTATCTGTGAGGCTGTAGCTGTGTGCTGTCGCCGACTGGCTCGCATTTTCAACAATCGCCGGTACATTAGTGAGTCCGTTAGGCACAGTCTCAGTCACTGTGCGTGTGATCCGGTCATTTTGATCGTAGAGGAAGTAAGTCTTGCGGCCATAGGCATCGGTGCTGGAACGACGACGCGAAAGCTGGTCGTACTCCGTGCTCGTGCTCAATGCCGTATCCGCGTTGACCTGACGCGTCGTGCCCACCACTCGGTTGCGGTGGTCAAAAAGATAAGTCGTTTTCTCACCATTGATCGTACAGGTTTCCTTTTGGCGTGTGCCTTCCAAATACGTGCACTGCTCAAGCGACTCCTCGGGAGTGCCAGCCGCCAAACGTGTCTCAATCGCTCTATCCGCGAGGTCGTATGTGTAGCTCGTGAGAATGCCATTGCGGTCGGTGCGCGATGTCACCAAATCAGTGCCAGCTTGGTAGTGCACCAACTCGGTCGAGCCGTCATTGTAAGTGGTTTTCACCACTCGGCTCATCACATCGTACTCGTAAGAAACCGTTCTCCCTACTGGGTCTGTGGTGCTCACCACACGGCCATAGGAATCATAGCTATACACCGACACAGGTCGCGTGCCGCCCTCGACATCCGCAGCGGCAATTTTTTTGATCAAATAGCCTGCCGCATTGTAGACGTACTGGGTGTTGTGTAATTCCGGCTTGTTCGCATCGTAAAGTGCATCGCGCTCTTCGATCAGCTGCCCTCGGCTGTTGTAGACATAGCTCTTGGTGCTCTCTTCTGCTGAGCCCACCCCCCGGGTGCTTGTGAGACGATTCCCCTGCAGGTCATAGCTATGCACGCTGCTACGACCGAGACGATCCACTGAGCTCAATGGCATCGCAAAGGTGTTGTGCGTCGCACTGTTAGTAGAACCATCTGCTAGTACCCTTCCGACAACTTGCTGGGTGATCGGGTTGCGGGTGACCGCCTTGCCTCGCCCAAGCCCATCGGTCATTGCCGTAGCATAGCGCGAACTCGCATTCACCTGAGTGCGGACGTTTTCTTTGGCCCACGCAGTCGTGTCAGTTGCCGTGAAGAAGTGGCTGTCGCGTCCAGCATCCGGCTTCAGGAACCCATACTTGGTAATGCCATTGGCCGCCTCAGAAATCTCAAGGTGCATGTACTTGTTGCCCCCCACATAGCTGAAGCGCTGGAAAACAGAATCCGTACCCAAACGATACGTGAAAGTCGCTTCCCCCTCTCCATTCTTGGAATAACGTAACTTTCGTGGCACCGTCGTCACAGCATTGCCCGCATAATCAAATCCCGTCTTCTGGGTGAAGTATAACTTCTTCTGGCGGCTTCCTGGACGCGCATTGGGCTCAACAACTGAGAGCTCTAGCAAATTGGGACCAGCCAATGTGCCGACCGTCCAAGTCGTTTGCCCTCCATTCGGGTGATTGACTTTGGAGAGCACGGGATTACCAAGATCCCCCATATCCGCATACTCATAGGTAGCGTGTTGCCCATTCGGAAAATCAATACGCGAGACCACCCACTGACCCCCCTGCTCAATCGTCGTGATCTGCGCAGAGCGACCATAGGCATCAGTGATCGTGGACTTGCGCTTGTATTGCTCAAGGTCCGCAACGGCACCTAAGGGCTGAGCCACCGCGTAGTCGATCGTCGTGGCATTGCCATTGCGATCCATCAAAGTCACCAGACGCCCATGCCCCTCACCATTCGACTTCCAAATGATTTCATAGTGCTCCGAGGAGCCATCGTGGTGCATGAGAATCGCACTCTGTGCTTGATCCCGGTTCGTCCCCGAAGTGATCAATACCCCGCTCGCATCATAAAGAAAAACACCAAACACGTGCTTGCCTACCGCCTGCAAGTCCACCCAAGCCTGGCGCGATGCATCATAGTGCATCTGACCTAACTTCTCAGACGTGCCCACATCCTGACGCTTGATAAAACTCTTATTCCTGCGCAACCAAAGGCTGCGGTCATAGTTCTCAAATCCAGAACGCAAGCCAAAGCTCCCCGCATTGTCGTGGCTACGCACACGCGTGTAACG
>NZ_JBHUJB010000031.1:0-129078 GCF_042683245.1 Rubritalea tangerina | reverse complement strand
ACTCGCCTCTACTCCTTTTTTATTCGTCGGCAGATGGCGCTTAATGTCTACCTTGCGTTGCTCAAACACCGTGTCGAGATCTGGTACCTGATCAAACCCAGGCTCCTCAGCCTGCCCAAAAACAGAGGAAGCCCCGAGTGTAAACGCGGAAAACACAAACCAACAGCTCACACCACGGAACTTCCGTGACCGCTCAGATACAGCAATACTTGGCAAAAACGATTTCATAAAAAATTGGTCCCCAGAGCGTAAGAATCAATACCCCACACCCAAAATCCCATTTGGATTCGATAGCGAATGACACGGGCTAACAAATCATTAACACAAAATATCTGTTATCTTTGTTAGGTGCTAACTTTTTTGATGGTAGAAAATTTTGATCAATAAAAATAAACACCCCGTCCAGACGCATAAAAGTCCAATGACGGTTCAATTCATTCAGCAATCAAGACGCGATGAAGCAGTCCCGCACCTACCGAACGACTGGAGAAAAACGCAAATTTATATACAAAGATCCCAACTCTTCAATTCTTCAACGCAGCAAAATGCATCAAGCCCAACAAAATCATCATTTATCTCATTTGAAGAGCGATTTGGCATAAGCTGCAATATATAGTCACCAAATAGCACTACCGGCTATGATGCTCTGATCACTATGCCAACTCTAGAGCCGCACGAAATGCCCCTAAGACCTGCTCACTCGGCTCAATGCCGATAGAAACTCGGATCAAATGAGCCGGCACCCCACAGCCCTCCGCCCAGTCCAGTTCATCATAATGGGCAAGTAAGGTATAAGGACAAACAAGTGAAAACTCCGTGCCCAAACTAGGCCCCTTAGACAACTCTAATGCGTCATAGACCTTCGCCGACTTCTTCTCATTCTTCAATGTGAATGAAACCAAACCGCCATAACCACCCCTCTCACGCTTCACTTGCGCATACGCTTCTGGCGTGCTCACACTAGGGTACCAAACTTTGTCGACAGCTGGATGCTCCAGTAACATTTCAACTAATGCCGCAGAGGTCGTATTCACCGGAGACATACGTGCCTCAAACCCTTTAGAATTCTCATCGAGTACAGCCGCATCCGCAGCGTAGAGACGGCAGCCCGATTCACAATCATCAGTAAAAAAGCCAAGAAGGTCAGCGTAAAATGGTGATGTCTCTACCAACTGCACGCAACCCGCTAGCACATCGCCCTTACCAGAAATCCATTTGCTCAATGAGGTCGTGACAATGTCCGCGTAGCGCGAGACATCCACATTATAGACACTGCAAATCGTATCATCCACCACAAGAGGAACTCCGCCATCCCGGCATGCATCATGCACACGCTCGAGATCCACAGACCGCAGTAATGGATTGCTCGGAACTTCACAAAATACCGCCGCAAACTCACCTTCTCGGATACGCTTCAACGCTTCGTCAAACGATTCACCCTGACTATCATTAAGCATCACAGCACCTGAACCAAAGTGGTTCTGCACCTTCAACACATCCACATAGGGAAAATCTAACTGCAACGTCTTCTTGCCAGCAAACATTCCAGTCAATGCACGATGCACTGCATACACGCCAGCCATCCCACTCTCATAAATGAAAACTCCACCAGCTTGATATCCTCCATACGCAGCCAGACGCTCACGTAACTCGGTCGTGTCGTACTGCCACAAACCATCGCCCTCAAGCACATCCCACGCCTGACGACTACTCACAATCTCTCCAGTGTAACGCCAGTATTCCATGGCAACCGGTGCCACCGGCTCAGGAACGATCAATGCCTGTAAGCCATCATAGCTCACTATCCGAGCCGCAGCCCCTGTGCGCTTCTCCACAAATCGTAAAGCACGCTGCGCTGCTGCCTTGTCAGGAAAAATGACCACGCGCTCAGACTCCACAGCTAGTTGCTTCGCTGCCTGCTGAAATAAGCGCTCCACTAAAGGATGCTTGAAAAAGCGTGGGTAACCACAACGTAAGCGCTTGATGACCTTATCTCTGCCTTCCTCATAACCAATCACCGAATCCCAAGTCGGCAAACACACCGAAATCGCATGGCGATCATCTGGTAATGGGGCTCCGAGGTCTTCCTGTTGCCAGGCTGGCGATGTCATCAAATCTCTCAACGCCGAAAATCGATACTGTACCACCCCAGATTTGCAAGTCCGATGTGCTGCCCAATCCACCATCTGCAGATTTTCCTTGGGCTCCACCATCGCTCCATGCATAGTCAGCCCGCCATGCAACCTTTGCTCAATCTCCTTATTTTCAGCGCCCTCACCCTCCCGAGCTTCGCGTCGAAACCCACCCCAGCTCATGCTAGCCCGCAAACCAAGCAAATGGCCATGTTCGCCAACTTCGACCAAAATAAAAATGGCAAACTCAGTGAACAAGAATTTGTCCACTCCGTAATCAACGGACTCTACCATGACTTCGACCTCAATAACGATGGCAAAGTCACCAAAAAAGAGTTCTTCCAACACTCCAAAGACAAGAAACAAGCCAAAGTCGAATACCCAAAGCTAGACCCGCAAAATAAAGGCTTTATCTCCCTCGATTCTGTCAAAAAATTCCCCCCTCTCATCGATGAACTCAAGCTCGCATTTAAACAGCTCGACTCCCAAGGCAAAGGCTTCGTCACCCTCAAAGACCTTCAATCCCAATAATTTCATGCGATGCGCTTACGTACCTCAACCTTATTAGCCATCCTCTCAATCTCTGCCACCAACTGCAGCACACCCGAACAAACCAGCCGAGCTGTAAAAGGCGGGTCCCTCGGTGCCGGAGTGGGTGGCCTTATGGGCGGCTGGTCTGGCGCAGCAGCGGGTGCTGCTGTCACTGGACTCCTCGGAGCTTCTACCGCTACAGGTGACTCTCAATACGGCTACTACCCCAAAGCCGGCACCCCCAGTAGAGCACAGTCAGGCAACACCCAATCACGCTCCAGCGGCTCTATGGGCTACCGCTTCTAACACACAGCGCCACCACTCCAAATCTACCGGCCATGCGACTCGATCGCTTCCTCTCCCATAAAACTCGTCTCGGTAAAAAAGCCGTACGCCAGCACATCGATGCGGGGGATGTCACCGTTGACGGCAAACCCGCGCACCACCACCGCCAGGAGGTTGACCAGTTCACCACTGTCACTCTAAACGATTCTGTACTTCAACAAAAAGAAGCAATCTATCTGATGCTTCATAAGCCTCCTGGTTACCTCAGCGCCACCACCGACCCCGAGCACCCGACCGTTATCGACCTCATCAAAGAAAGCTTTGCCAGTGAGCTCCACATTGCAGGCCGACTCGATCGAGCATCCACAGGGCTACTCCTACTCACTAATGATGGACGCTGGTCTCGCTCACTCACCGAACCCGAAAAAAAGATCCCTAAAATCTATCAAATCCATCTACGTGACCCGCTGAGACCCGATGCTGCAGAAATCTTCTCCCGTGGAATCTACTTTGCCTACGAAGACCTTACCACAGCTCCCGTAGAACTTACCCCACTCAGCTCACACGATGCTACCATCACCCTCTTTGAAGGTCGCTACCACCAAATTAAGAGGATGTTTCACGCCATCGACAACAAAGTCCTCAACCTCCATAGAAAACAAATTGGAGCATTAGAACTAGGTGACCTGCCACCTGGTGCCTACAAACGAATTAACAAACAAGTGATCTGGTCATCCACTCACTCTTGAGCGCCACATCCGTAAACCGACGAAATCAGTGTCGGGGAGAATAAACTTCTCAATTTCTAAGGTCACTTCTAACACCGCAAATTCACTCAACACCACTGCGGCCACTTCCTCGGTAAATGTCTCAATGAGCTTCCTCGGACGCTCAGCCCCCAGCTCCTTCACCCGCTGTGCTACCTCGTAATAATTGACAGTCTTCTCGATAGCGTCTCCGAGATTAGAAAAGCCATTCTCCGGTACCAATTCCAAATGCAACTTCAGGATTTGAGGTGCTGCACGTTCTTCATCCGGCACCCCAATAAATAATTCAACCTCTAGGCCTTTGATGATAATTGTGTCTTTCATACCTTCTCAACAAGTTGCTCCCAGCTCTGATCACTCTCGAGCATATTCCTTAAGTCTTCTAGGTCGTTTGCTAAGACACTCGGATGCACCGCCTCCAACACTTCGCGATGATTATATCCAGTCAAGACCCCTACCGAGTGCACCCCTCCATGATGGGCAGTTTCGACGTCATGCGTCATATCCCCAACAAAAATGGTGCGCTCTTCCTGCATACCATGCCTCTCAATAATCTCCCCAATCCTCTCACGCTTATCGAGCACTCCAGCATAGCGTGCCTCAAAGAAATGCTCTAACCCTAGCGATACCACCTGTTCCTCAAAAGCCTTTGCACACATGCTCGTCAGCACATACATCCGGTCTCCTCTCCGCGCCAAATAGTCTAGAAAATCACGCGCGTGCTCTAGCACCGGCACCTCTTCCTTCGACAAGGCAAAGCCCTCGCGAAAATGTTGCTCGATCTCTTCCAAGGCCACCCCTGGGACATATTCCTCATAAAATGCTTCATAGGGTAAACTAAAATGACGTCGAAAAGCCTCTCTATCCCACTCTGGCTTTCCGTACTGGCGCATCACGTGGTTCGTGGCACACACCACCAAAGCCATGTCGTCCACTAGGGTCCCTGACCAATCAAATATCCAATCCCATCGCTGCTTGCTCACACCAGCTCCATAGCCCCGAATCCCCTACTTGGCAACCCATCAAAAACAACGCACAGCCATCTCGCTTAGCGCACTCTTCCCCCTCTGCTATCGCCTACCCTCTCTTCATCTGGGATCGGACCTCCCCCACATTAGCCGACCTTGAATCGCACTTGCTTCACCACGCCCTCACCGAGCTCATCTCTCAAATTCTTCAGCAATTTTCCCTTCATCTGCTCCAAATGGAACCGCATAGAAGGCTGAACCACTTTCAAGACAAGCACACCTCTTTTCAGAGACTCAGGCTCAGCATGTTTTGCCACAAAATCACCCGCCACTTTAGTCCAAGCCTGGCGCAGCCGTTCCTCATCCATCCCCCCCTGAACTCCAACCTCCTTCAGCAAACTCTCCAGATGCTCTGAAGCCGTGTGAATGTTTCGATTCGGATCCGGCACCGGATCCCCATGACGCCATTGGCGCAATGTAAGCTCCCGCAACCACTTCATCGTGTGCGGGAGTGCTCTTTTTCGTGATGGATCCTTACTCTGCCCCATCTTCACCGATTGCCTCTACAGGGCAACCTTCCATAGCCTCAACGCATTGCTCACGCTCCTCGTCATTCTCAGGCTGCTTGTATACATAGGAATAACCCTCGTCATCTTCACGAGTGAAGTTGTTTGGCGCTGTCTCACGGCAAAGATCACAATCAATGCACTGGCTATCGACGTAGAATTCGCCGCCTACGTTCTCTGGATTCTTATCTTCCTTGTCTGCCATAATTCGTTTTTCTGTGTTGCAGTCACTGCTAACGGCCTAAATTCAAATGCGCAACTATTTTTGAAGCCGATTTGCCATTATTGAGACTACCAGCCACTGAACTCAACTCGACCGAGCTCCACTCAATTGCTCTAAGCCAGCTTCCACCTGATGCACCGACACGCGTGTCACTCTCACACTCCCTGCACTCTCCCCCCCATGCCCCTCGGCCCCTTCATCTACCACTAAAAGCACTGAGAGACTCACTCCGCTGGCTGCCAAACGTTCAAGAAACTCCACCCGCTCCTCATCCAGCGAACACAATACCACGATACAAGTCGTCATCGCCTCAGCATGCTTCAACACCATCTTAACCAGCTCGTCCCACTCAGGGCTCGTCTCCATATCTAAGCCCGCCAATACCTCAAGCATCTTGTCCACTCTCTCCACATTTTTACCCACCGTATGGACCTGCGCCCCCTGCTGAACAAACATCAAATCCAAAAGAGATTGCTCAGTATCCACACTGCTCGCAAAGGTCGCAGCTATCGAAATAGCCTCCTCAAACACGCGCTCCATCTCAGCCTTCACAACTGTATCCAATACCAGTCCATAGCGAGGGAAAAATACATCCTCATATTCCTTGATGATTGGCTTGCCGGTCTTCCCCCAACTCGGCCAATGAATATGCTTGGGTGGGTCACCAGGACGATACTCACGTAGTGAAACAAACTCACCACTCTGCCCCGCCACCGAGGAACTCGAATCTCCCCCCAATTGACTGCGGGATTCTCCATCTATCTGAAATCCTGCAAAACGATAACGCTTCGGCAAAACAATCACAGTATCCTTCTCCTGTTCCACTCTCCACGACCTCTGAAAACACCCCAGCGGATCAGGCAACACCACCCTCATACGCTCAAGCTGTATCACCCCACGCCGAATCGGTAGAAATGACACCCTCACTGTCCCACTCATCTTTCCACCCACCGGCTCCGCCAATACAGCTTCGGACTTTAATAATAACCTGCGCCTGATCATCCACATCCATCGATACGCTACAAATGTCTGGTCAAAGGTGTTGCGCAATTCTTCACCTGGCTCAGTCGAATGTAAAAATAACTCACGACTCGGAATCGGATCGGGCGCCAACTCGTTTAAGTAAAAATTGCGTAACACAAACCGTGTCAAATTCTCATACCTGACCGTATACTCCAGCCTCTCACCAACTGTAGCATAACGAGGTAAATACCGACGCACTCTTATCTTCGCTCGCCTTAACCACGCACCTATCAACGCCACTCCTATCACAGCAAAGTAGATCGCCAATAAACGAAACAGTGTGTCCCGTGGATACATCGCCGTCACAAAGCCGATGAAGGGACATCCTATAATCACCATCCACCCAAAAGGCGTGATCCTCTGCCCTAACTCAAAACTCGCTTTCGACCCAAATCGATAAAGCCGATAGAGCCTATTCTGTACGCGCCTTCTCATTCATCCACTCACCTCATACCTCTAACTCGGCACCGGATGTGAAGCTAACAATTCATCCACTATACTTCTTCCTGAATGCCCCGAATACTTGGCCTCATGATCAACAACCAAACGATGCGCAATCACATCCCCAGCCACAGATTGAATAATCTCTGGAGTCACGAAATCTTGACCTAACATCAGGCTCATAGCCTGCGAGACCTTCATCAGCGCTATCGACGCCCTGGGGCTCGCGGCCAATTTTACCAACTCGTGCTCACGCGTAGCCGCACAGAGCGATACAATGTAATGCTTGAGCTCATCACTAATTGCAACCTTCGCCACCCGAGCTTGCCACTCAACTACCTCTAATTGACTCACCACCGTCTCAATGGAATCCACAGGATGTACGACCCCTTGCTGATCAGTTAAAATTGAAACCTCCTCCTCCACACCAACATACCCCAATGAACATTGCATCGCAAAACGATCCATCTGCGCCTCAGGCAATGGGTATGTTCCGCGAAACTCCACTGGGTTCTGAGTCGCTATGACAAAAAATAAACCTTCCATTGCATGACGCACTCCCTCCACAGTAGCTTGCTTTTCAGCCATCACCTCTAACAATGCACTCTGAGTCCTTGGTGAAGCTCGGTTAATCTCATCACCTAGTAAAATATTCGAAAATATCGGCCCCCTGTGAAAACTAAACTCCCCTGTCCGAGGGTTGAGTATCGATACTCCAAGAATGTCAGATGGCAATAAGTCAGGCGTAAACTGAATACGCTGAAAATCTGCTCCACCTATCGCCCCTGCCAAGGCCTTCGCCAAAGTCGTCTTGCCTGTCCCTGGATAGTCTTCCAGAAGCACATGCCCACCAGCTCCCAAACAGCAGACTAACTTGCGAATAAGACCTTCTTGACCTCGTACCACCTTCCTAACGGCTTCTTCAATAACATTGCCGACTTCACTCACCACTCCGCTTGCTTTACTCGTTGTCATTCTTATCAATTTCTGAATCTACTAACTGATTAAATTTGGCTCGCAACGCCTGATAAGCAAGTAGGAATTCTTCGCCTTCCACCTCCTTGATCCTGCGCAAAACTGGTGTATTCACGATCACCTGTCCCCCACCGTGCTCATAATAATAAAGATACTGTGGAAGAATCTTGAGCCCCTCAGCACTACGCACTACCGGATATGCCATAAACTCAGGGTCCACCTGCTGATGGTACTCTATTCGCATCACCACCCAAGCCATGTTTTCTCCAGAGATAACTTCTGAATATTCAACTGAACTCTGGGTGCTCATCTGCGCCCTAACATCACGCCCAATAGCCTCTAGTAATTTCTCTTCCTGCCCCTCAGAACATGCCACCAGTGTACCCAATGACCGAATTTCTCCCTGCTCGATGCATGTACGATACGCCTCATATAATTCCTCCACCTGCTTGTCTGGAATCTTCTCTTCCCCCTCAAACTCGTACCCGCTTTCTATTTTCACCTCTCTTGTAAGGCTCGCAATCATGATCGACTGTGACTTCTCAACACCCATCCTCGCCTCAGCTAAAGTCACTTGCGAAATGACATCCTCATCAACCTCTTCAGCTATCCGGAATTCCGGCACCAACAACCACCCTTTATTTTCAACCTCTGCCAATAGCACCTCTGATACTTCAAAGCGCGTTAGCCTACCTGGAGAGTAGCGCGCCATGAGGCGCAACGATACGCCCTCCTGCTCCACCTGAAACATATACTCACGCTTACTAAACTTTTGATTCCTCCACTCATTCCACCTCGCTAACGCCCTACTATACAACCTACCCAAATCCCCCTCCGACAACTCCAACCCACCCTCCAAGAATGATTCCTTCCAATCAATAAGACTCATGAAATTCTGGAAAGACCCCACCTCAATAGCCTTCAAAACCGCCATAGAGCATTGCGCTTCACTCTCATAAGCTTTCAAGTCCAAATGCATTAATGCAGACTTTCTGATGTCCCCCATATACCCTTGATTGCTTCGATGTAAATCACTTCGCCCCGGTAGTTTAAGTAACAACTTCCCATCTTCTCCATACCTCAACCCCATAGGTACCCCCACAACCCACTTTCCCTCTTCACGCTCCACACCTAACTCCATAACGGATTGTAAACTCTTATTATACGGATGGTATAGCGCCACACTCACTATATCCTCACCTTCTACCTGAGGTAAAATAGCATACAAATAACTACTCCCTAACAGCACACTCCAAACACTCTCCTCCTCCTTAAACAAAGAACTCACAAATGCTCTCTGCATATCAGAACTGGCCAGAATTCCCGCCATATCCCGTCGCTGAAGCATCTTGAAAAAAAACGCCACAGCATCCTCTCTAGAGCCAGACTTCAGAACAGCATCATTAGCCTGATACCTCTTCACTTCCTCTAGCAGGCTCTTCTCCTTCTCACTCGCTACAATCAATCTATGCTTTCTTGATCTATTCTCAGCCCATTGCCTTAAAACCATTTTAGACTTCTCGCGCTCAGCTGAATACCCCTTCTCGTCCACCAATAAAAAAGAACCAAGAACGGGAGCAGCTTTCCAAGCACCCCCAATTCTACAAAATCCTAAGCTCATGATGTTTACATCAAATGGCGCACCATCTTCCTCCGCCATCAAGATTGTCATACAAAAGTCCCCAAGCACTTTACTCTCTATCACTTGGTAATCATAACGTTCATCAAATTTACGAAACTTTAAATCATCCAAACACATCTCGACCCATTTCAGACGCTCCTCGCTGATCGCAGAACTTATTGAATAATACTTCTTACCGTGATCTAGAGATTTTCGAACCTCTTCGATATGTTCTAACGCTATAGCATCTCTCCATCCATCACCCTCTTCAGCTCTAAGAAAAACAGCGAAGAGAACCCACACACACAATACGAAATTCCCAACCCTCATTCTGCGATCATCTCCTCAAAAGCTTCTTCTAACTCCCTCTGTGTCTTAGGAGCTCTTTTTGTGTCGGTGTCTACTGACTGCTCAATAACAGCCTTTTCCTCACCTCGACTGTAAAGCTTGTATAGGTCATCTACTACCTCTCCCTCATCATTAGTACTAATATTCACCACCTGCCATAAGTACCCATCCTTCTCTCTAGAAAAAGCTCCATCAACAAAATTCCCCTGAAGGCTCTTTCTCAGGTTTAAAGGTAAACCAATCTCTATCACACCGCTCACCCTCCCATCCATACACATAACCTCTCCCTTGAGTGCTAACACCCCATCATCACTCACATCTATGTTCGAAATAGACCAACCTTTCGAATCTTGCACAATTCGACATTTCCCACCATTTCTAAAGGCTGGCCTCCTATATAAATTTCTCCTCAAACTCTCAGCCAGCCGAGCAAAGCTCGGTAACCTACCTAACTCCATCGACTTGATCTGGCATTCCAGCTCCATCCCTACACTTCCATCAGTAACTTGCATCCAACCAGTACCTTCGTCTACCACCATCCCTATAACCTCCAAAAATTCACTGGGAAATATATCACCTACATCAACCTTCTCCACAGCAATATCCCACCTACCCAATTTTCCCTCACCACTCAAAAGTGCCCCTGAAAGCTGCAAACTACCACGGTTCTTTATGTTAATAAGCCGAGCATGGATACTCTCTTTTCCATCGCGATCGGGCTGCACAAACGCATTATCCAAAACATATCCACCCCACCCTAACAATGCAACGTCACCGCCAGACATGCTGAGCCGAAGCCCATCATTCTCCCAATGAAACTGAGCAACACTCTCCTCCAATAAAACGTTTCCATCCACATACACGGTCACATCTCTACTACGAAAACCATCAGCAGTGAACCCATCAAATCCTCCCCCATTACCCTCAGGAAAAAAGTGATCCCGACCACTTAAGGCTAACGAAAAAATAGATTTCTCAGATGTAATTTCCAGCGCCTCCCAACTCGCCCCTAAAAAACCACTAGGGGTATAGCTCGCTCTAACCTTATCTAGCTTAAGGTAATCAAACATCCCTCCGTCCTCAGCCCACTCAAGCTCGAGCTCTCTTGCCGTCCCGAGGGTCGGACTAAAACGCATTTGGTTGACACTTACCTCTCCACCCGTTTGTGAGGCAATACTCGCAAGGACTTCAGCCTTGAAAGCACTACTATTGTGATAAGCAATTGATAAACAAAAAGATAGCAACAAGAAGAAAACACCCCCAAACACGCCACATACCAGATAGCACTGCTTCTTTCTCTTCTCTAGCGCAGTTGCTCCTCTTGCTGACTTGCGGCGAGTCCTATGACCGCGCTTAGGCTCTTCCACCCTAACTCTCTTGCGTACTTTACGCCTCCTAATCTCACCACCCTCCTCTGAGGGTGATGGTGTAGAATCCTGAGTGTGCAAACCTTCCAATGGTGTGACAAATAATGGGTGCCTCTATCCCAACTCCCAAAAATTAACGATCGCGCCAATTCTTACCTGTTGGGTCCTTAAGCTCAACATTCACAAAAATAAATAGCGCTCTATCAGATTTCTGAATGCCTTCACTTTTGAAAAATCTTCCAGCCAAAGGAATATCTCCAAGGATCGGCACCTTATCCTCTACTGTTTCAATACTGCTCTGGTTCAATCCTGCAATCACAAAGCTAGAACCATCCTGTACCGTAACGGCGGTGTTGAGGCGAATCGGACGAAATACTGGCATCAAGATCGCATTCTGATTCAAATCCACATTCACAACCTCTCCAGTTGAAGGCACAGTCTGTGGAGCTGAAATCGGTGACCCATAATTTACAAAGCCATCAAAATCTACAATCTCTGAGAATAACTTCACGTCCACATAGTTCTTATCTTCGGACACTGTACACTCAGCTTCTAAAGACAATCCAACCAGGCGCGTCTCAAAGGCTGTTGCCGTCGCCGATGTCACCGGGAAATTACCATTGAGATCGGTTACCACTGTGTTCGGAATTTCAGGTGGCTCATACTCAGTCGGGTAAATGAATTCTCTTCCACTAAACAAAGTCGCCTTCTCGCCTGATCTAGCAATGATCGTAGGGGTGTCCATACGATCTAGACTCTTCTTCTGGCTCAAACCTCTCAGAATCACAGCTACATCATCACTGGCTAACCTCAACACACCCGGTGCGCGCTCAGGTGGACCAGTAAAGGTCTCATCCCTTAAAATAGCCCGATCTAAAAAGCTCTTCTCAAACATCGTATCTCCACTCCGCAAACCTGATGTTACAGGTCCAGAATTTGATGGAAATGCCAAGCCGTCCTGGGCAATCGGATATCCATTCCCCTGAGTACCTCCACTCACCACAGTCTGACCAGAACTTGAACCTAATAACCAATCAAAGCCAAGCTCCTCGACATCACTTCGAAGCACATCCATCACTGTGACCTTAAGCACGACCTGAACATTCTCAGACTGCGAATAAGTCCGCACATATTGCTCAATAATATCGAGATTCTGCAAGGTGTTGGAAACCATCAAAATGCCTGACCCGCGAATATACTTTGCACTCGCACCATCCGGAAAGCTCACACCCAGTGAGGTCAAAAATTCTTTGGCAGTCACCCTTGCTGTCAATGCACCACTATCGCTTGGCTCATCAGCAAACGGATCATCACTGGCTCCTGACTTACTCGCGGCATCCTGCATGAATGTTGGCGGAACCCTAAAAGTCCTCCTGTGAATGCTGCCATCAGCAGCACCCGAGGGTGTCACAATCACAGCATGATCACTGAAACGCCACTGCGTACCTGTCGCATTGCTGATGAAATCCAATACCTTATCCAAAGGCACGCTGCGCAAGTTTAAATTGATCCGCTTGGATCGAATCATCTTACCCCAGTCAGAATCTTTATCACCGATATTCAGAACAAAGTTCGCTCCTTTTTCATTAGAATCAACCGTACTCTGATCATACTCACGAGCCCAAACTCGAACCAAATCATAGGCCTCCTCAATACCAACATCCTGAAGATCAACGATAGGCACAACAATCTGCTTGATCTTATTCGCATAGACCTCCTGAATACGCATTTCTGCCCTCTCCGCTTCAGATGACTGCTGCAGCGTCTCTAACGAGGAATTCACCTTCAACTCCCATTGGCTATCCACTTGCATCAACGCCTCCGACCGCGTCTGGTCATAGGCTGTGCGATAATAATCAGTCTTCGCCGCATTCAGACGTTCCATCCCTCGACGTGCAGCCTTGTTATAAGGGTCGAGATGTAACACCTCCTCATACGCAGCCAGCGCATCATCAAACTTTCCTAAATTATAATACCCCTCCGCCTTGCGCAGCCATTTACCTGCGGCCTCAGCATCTTTACTGTGTTCCAGCGTCAGTACTGGATTCGTTCGAATTGGATCATCAAGCTGCGCCAAACGCTGCTTCACGCCTTTGTGATCAGGCATGGCTTCTGCCAGCACACTTTTCAATAAGTCGCGAGCCTCATCGTATTGACCAAATCGCGATAAACTCTTACTCTGCTCAATCGCAGCCTGCGCATACCTCTCAGCAGATGCCTTCTTTATCTCATTCGACACCGCCCCCCTAGGTAATAAAGAATAGGCCTGCGAATAATTACTTACAGCTTCCTGGTACTTCTGCTGCCTATAAAAATCATCTCCTGCTAGTAATAACTCCTGTGCTAATACCACATTCTCAGCGCGCTTCGCACTCTCCTTCTGCGCAATTTGAGCGTCATGACTCTGCGCCATAAGAGCCCCCCCCGCCATCGATAGCACTATGCCAACGACGCATGAATGAGTGAGATTTCTCCCCACCCAACGCGCTCCAGCGCTGTATTCTGAAATTGATCTGACCATAGGTTTGATGCGGCTTATACACACATCCACGCCTCACAGTAAGCCCAAAAATGAGAAATTTTAGCTTTCTTACACATTTAGCCCCTTTCGCTTAGCCCCACTCATATTTCCCCCCCACCCTCACTTAGGGACGACTCGTCTTCTTATACACATTCTTATTAACCTCAAACTCTCTGACCATTCCAAATGAAAACTCCAACTGCTCCATCCGCATTGTGGACTTGCTTGGTCGCTTCATTTCTATCAAGATCTCTCTCGCCTGCTCAGCAGCATTCATCAAAGCTGTCTTTATTGTGTTCATGTGAACATGGATAATATACCTCCAGAAAAGGTCAATACAAGTTTGTCGAAATTTTCGGGGCAATTGAATTTTTTGCGTGCCATCTGGGAAAAGATTGTTTTGTTAGTTGCCTCTACACGATAGCTATAAAAACCTAATGTCCCAGATCCAAGCATACGACCACGTCGACACCTACCTACAAATTGGACTAGAATACGATTGTTCAGATATCCACTTGGCCACCACCAGTAAACCTACTTGGCGACGCTACGGCAGCCTCCAACCCATTTGGGAAGATGCCGCTCCCCTCACCGCTGATGACACTGAACGCTTAGTAAAAACATTTCTCCCCGATGAACACTGGGCCCATCTAGATGAAAAAGGTGACGTCGATTTCGCCTACCAAAATAAATTGGGCAGATTCCGTGTCTCCATCGTCAGACAGCGCCTTGGCTATGACCTCGTCTTTCGTATCATCAATACCCACATCCGCTCTATTGATGAACTCAAGCTCCCAAAAGAACACATCATCCCACTCACCCGTTACCACAACGGCCTCATCCTCGTAACCGGTTCAGTGGGCTCCGGTAAGTCGACAACCATGGCTGCACTCATCGACTTCATTAACCAAGACCGGGAAGACCACATCCTCACCCTTGAGGACCCCATCGAATATGTTTTCGAATCAAAAAGCTGCCACATCAACCAGCGCGAAGTACACACCCATACTGAATCCTTCCCTCGCGCCCTTCGCGGAGCCCTACGTGAGGACCCTGACATCATCGTCGTCGGGGAAATGCGCAACCTAGAAACCATCCAGCTCGCTCTCACCGCCGCCGAGACCGGTCACTTGGTGATCGCAACCCTCCACACTGGTAACGCCCCACGTACTCTCGACCGTATTCTCGATGTATTCCCCACGGACCAACGTGACCAAATCCGCATCATGGTATCAGAATCACTGCGTGGCATTATCTCACAACAACTCATCCCCAGAGCCGATGGCTCAGGCCGTGAAATGGCCCTCGAACTCCTCGTCAATACTGCCCCCGTCGCAGCCACTATCCGTGACGGTAAAACCTTCATGCTCCCAGGCATCATGCAAACAGGTAAAAATGTCGGCATGATCACTATGGATGAATCTATCAAAAACCTCTACACCCAAGGCCTTATCACCCAAGAAGAAGCCTACTTCAGAGCAGAAGATAAAAAACTCATGCTCTCCTACTTCCAATCTTAATCACACCCTAACACATTTTAAAAATCCGCTATGGCTGTTATTGATAAATACTTTAAAATCCTCGTCGAATCAGGTGGTTCAGACCTCCACCTCACTGAAGGCGAACCACCGAAACTTCGTATCCACGGTGGCGTCAAAGCAATCGAAGGCGAGCCCGTCCTCGAAGGTGACACATTCCGCAATATGCTTGCCGAGATCTGTGACCCGAAGGCATTCGACCGCTACCTTGAAGAAGGCGACCTCGACTTCGCCTACGAGATGGATGTCGAGTCCCGATTCCGCTGCAACTACCTCAAACAACGCCAGGGACTCGGTGCTGTCTTCCGACTCATCCCCACAAAGATTGCTTCACTCGAACAACTCGGTATCCCGGAAGTCGTCAAAAAGTTCGCTGATGTCCGCTCTGGGCTGATCCTAGTGACCGGCCCCACAGGTTCTGGTAAATCCACAACGCTCGCTGCACTTCTTGACTACATTAATGAAACGCAATCCAAGCATATCATTACTGTCGAAGAACCTATCGAGTTCGTTCACTCAAATAAAAAGTGTATCCTCACCCAACGTGAAGTCCCCCACCAATGCCCAACATTCTCTGACGGCCTGCGCGCCTCATTACGAGAAGATGCAGAAATTATTCTCGTCGGTGAGATGCGTGACCTTGAAACCATCTCGCTTGCCCTCACTGCCGCAGAGACAGGCATGTTAGTATTCGGCACCCTTCACACGAACAATGCCCGCAAGACCGTTGACCGTATCATTGACGTCTTCCCTGCTGACCAACAATCACAGGTGCGCACCATGTTAGCTGCGTCACTCCGTGGAGTACTTGCTCAGCTTCTCATGAAACGCACTGACGGAGGCCGTGTCGCAGTCAACGAAATCATGTTCACCACCCCAGCTGTCTCCTCCATCATCCGCGAAGGTAAAACCCAAAAGCTTTCCGATGTCATCACTCAGGGGAAAGCTGACGGTATGCAGTTCATGGATGAAGCCATCTGGGACAAACTCCGTGAAGGCATTGTCAGCCCTGAGGAAGCCTACATGAAAGCAATCGATAAAACGCGCTTCAAAAACTTCCTCCCACCCGAAAGCCAGAACCTCGGTGCCGCATCAGGCGAAAGCCCAAATGAGCACTAATTCCTAGCTCAACAATCATTACTAAAAGAGCCCGGGCAGATCCATCTGCCCGGGCTCTTTTTCATAAATCAATTAGCGTAACTAGGATGCCTGCAACGCATTCTTGTCGGAAAGCTTCTCTTTGAGCTGAGGCCATTGCTCGCGGCTCACAATGTACCCAACACAACTCTCGGTGCCGCAAAGACAAGGGTGGTCTTCATAACACTCGATATCGAAGCCATAATCAAAGGTGAGTTCCTCCCCTTCCTTGATGTCCCTCAGGGCATAAATAAAGATTTGATCCTCCTCAATCCACGCCTCGCAATTTGGCTCACATGAATGATTGATCAGGCGAGCGTCATTCCATGGCACATTGCCATCAATATCCCACTTTTTGTCCAAGGTGAAAATGTACACTGCGGCATCACCAGATTCCTCAGCCTTCGCAGCCTGATCCCAGGCGCGTTTCTCACTTTCATCTTTATCAATATATTCACCAAGATACTCGATCACCTGTGTCTCTTTCTCAATGTCGCACGCAGCATAAACACCTCGACCATGAATCACTGAATTGCGTACCTCGCACAGTGCGCTCTGACCACGCTCATACATCTCCTTCATCAAGCGCGTAATGCGCGCCATCTCACTCAAGTGGTCGTAGCGCTTCGATTGCTTCTTTTTCTCTTTCTTAGCCATCAGTCCGATTGCTCCTTAGTTTTTGATCTCTGTGTCTAGCTTCTTGGGAAGCTCCAGGCCATGTGGCAATAATGGGAACATACTGCGCAAATCCTGAACGCGAATTGTCGCACCATCAATAAAGGTCCATTGGTTTGTCCCTTCCTGCGCCAATGCTATCTGAAAACTCTCCCTCATGAAACTGCGCTTTGGGGCATCCTTAATGTAAAAAGTCATCTTCATCTTCGTCGGTACAAATACCAACAGCTCGTAACTCACATCCTCAGAACTACGAATCTCACGTACCCCTGGCTTCTTCTTCGGATGCACTCGGTACGCTTTCCACGCCGGCTGTGCCACAAATGAATCAATTGTAATGCCAGCCTCCTGCATCTGAGCTCCTGCCTTGTTAAATGACTCCAACAACAATGTCTCACTTCCTAAACGCTTCGCCTGACGCACCCGCCACCTTGGATACATCTTATCCACCGCAAAGCGGTAGTTGGATTTCAAAACCTCGTTACCTAATGCTTGTACTGACTTCTTCACAGATGCGCTGACCTCCGGCTTCAATGCCACTTCTCCACCTACCAGTTGCTGAGCGTGCACACTCGCCAACAAACTCATGGAGATTAGAAAAATTCGTTTAATCATAAATGCACGTGTATTGATTCCCTGCAATCGCCGTCACGTCAAGCATACGCAACGATTCCTCCTAAGAAATTCTCACAATTTCCCCCAAGCATCGGAAAAGGTGCATTTCTGAAAAAACTGTTTTGCAATCAGAAGCGCACTCCCTCTATGCTGCCTGCCCATGGCAAAAAAGGCACTAGGAAAAGGACTCGGAGCTCTGATTAAAAAACAGGAATCGCCATCTCCCATCGCACAAAAAAATGCGAAAGAATCAGCCCCAGGTACGCACGATAACGACGTGCGCATGGTCCCTATTGGCTCAGTATTCCCCTCCCCGCTCCAACCGCGTAAGCACTTCACCGATAGCATGCTCGATGACCTGATGGATTCCATCCGCCAGCACGGCATCATCCAACCCCTCATCACACGCGCCATCGGTGACAAACTCGAACTCATCGCCGGTGAACGACGCTGGAGAGCCTCCAAACGCCTCGGTCTCAAAGAAGTCCCCGTCATCATTCGCAAAGTCGAAGACCAAGACGTGCTAGAAATGGCCCTCATTGAGAACCTCCAACGCGAGGACCTCAACCCCATCGAAGAAGCCGCTGGTTACGTCCGACTCGCTAAAGAATTTAAAATGAAGCAGGACAAAATCGCCCAGCGCGTCGGCAAATCACGCGCCGCGGTGGCCAATGCCATGCGCTTGCTTGACCTTGCTTCCCAAGTCCAGTCCTACCTCTCCGAAGCTCTGATCACAGTCGGACACGCCAAAGCCATCCTCGCAATCAAAGACCACAACGCTCAAGTCGAAGTCGCAGAGCTCATCATAAAGAAAAAACTCACCGTCCGCGCCGCTGAAAAACTCGCCCAAGAATTTAATAACCCAAAATCAGACCCAAAATCTGAAAAGGCCAATAAACCCTCAGCCGCTGACCTCGCCATCATCAAACGCGTAGAGTCCCAACTCGCCAAAGACTTCAGCACCAAAGTCAACCTCCACCATACCGCTAAAAAAGGTAAAATTGAAATCGAGTATAGCGGCAACGCCGACCTCAATCGTATTCTCGAACTCTTAGGCGTAAACCTAGGCTAAGCCTCCATCACATGAAATTCATAGCGCGCCACCTCCTTCTTTGTTCCTTCGTCGCGCTTGCCGCCGGCTGTAAGGATGCCTCCCCATCCATCTCCGCTCCCCCATCGGAACCCAAACCCAGCCTTGGTTCACCTCAGGTCGCCGACTCCCTCGCTCAAAAAGCATACCGGCACACGGAGAAAATCCTGAGCTTCGGCCACCGCCAACCCGCATCTCCCGGCCTGCGTAAGAGTAAACAATACGTCTCCCAACAACTCAAGAAACACGGCTGGACCACCGTCGAACAAAGCTTCACGGCACAAACACCCAAAGGCCCCCTCCAATACTCAAACCTGATAGCCCGCTATTCCCCGTCAGCCGGACACAATCCATGGGCACGTTCGTGCACTGGTGTCCTTGCCGCACACATCGATAGCAAAATTCTGCCCAACTTCCTCGGTGCTGATGACGCCGCCTCTGCCGTCGGCACCCTCATTGCCCTAGCCGAGCACCTCGATAAACATCACCCACAAGTCGCCAAAGAAATAGAACTCGTCTTCTTCGATGGCGAGGAAGCCGTTGGCCCAGGCATCAGCTTCCAAAAAGATGGCCTCTTCGGCAGCATCTATTACTCCAGAGCCGTCCAATCCAGCGCCGCCCAGCAAGTCGCCCCCTATAAAAAACTCCCACGCTTCGGTATCGTCCTTGATATGATAGGTCACCAAGACCTCGATATCAAAATTCCTTCCGATACCCCCAAGTCACTCCTCAGAGATTATAAAGCAGCTCGCACCAAACTCGGCTTCGAAAAACACTTCGGATTCAGTAGCGGCGTCATCCTCGATGACCATTACCCCATGAATGTCATCGCAAATATCCCCACAATCGACCTCATCGGCGACTTTAATAAAAATTCCTGGTGGCATACATCCAATGACACCCTCGATATCATCTCAAAAGAAAGCCTCAGCATGAGTATCCAGATGACTCTCGAAATTCTCTCCAACCAACTCTAAAACAAGGATACGCACCAAAACACCCACTACCCACGCATTCTTCCGACAAAAAAAAGAACACATTTCCTCCACTTTTATGTTGTCAAAACCCAGCTTCCACCTTACACAACGCGCACCGCAAGGCGGCCAACGGCCACCGAGCGCTAACAAAAACAAAACGGCCTATTAGCTCAGTTGGTAGAGCAACGGATTGAAAATCCGTGTGTCCTTGGTTCGAATCCGAGATAGGCCACCATCTAACCCTGCATTACGCAGGGTTTTTTGTTTTCTAGCCATAGCTTCTCGCTCCCGATTCAATCGCGCCTTGCCCGAACCCGCACATTATGCACAGTGGCTCTAGCTACCGTGAATATTCCAAATTCCATCACCGTCCTCCGCCTCGTGCTCACCGCCGTATTCATTATCGCGGCTTCTATTGACGCACACTGGGCCGCCGTCACCGCTCTCGTCACCTTCTCAGTCGCCGCCATCTCTGACTGGCTAGACGGCTACCTCGCCCGCAAACTTAACCTCGTCACCGCACTGGGTAAATTGCTCGACCCACTCGCAGATAAAATACTCGTCTCCGCCGGCTTTATCTTCCTCTCAGTAAACCCGCACGTCTATTGTCCAGTCTGGGTCACCTGCCTCATCATCGGCCGCGAATTCATGGTCACCGGCCTGCGCCAAATCGCTGTCGAACAAGGAAAAGTCATCGCCGCCGATAAACTCGGAAAATGGAAAACCACCTTCCAGCTCACTTTTGTCATTGGCAGCCTCACCCATATCAGCTTCCTTCCTCTCGATTCCCAGAACCCAGCTGTAGCTCTCTTTCAGTGGCTCTCAAATCCAGACCACTACATCATCCCCGCCACCATGTGGATTGCCGCAGCTCTCACCCTCATCTCCGGGTTTAACTACATCTATAAAAACCGCGAACTCCTCCAACATTAATTCTCAACGACTATGACAACACTGATTACAAATGCACATATCGTCTCCCCTGATGTGGAAATCGAAAATGGCGCCATCGCTATCACAGATGGCATCATTTCCGGTGTTTACAATCTAGGTGATGCCCTCCCAGAGGCTGATACAACCTTCGACGCCCAAGGCCAATACGCCTTCCCTGGCTTCATCGATATCCATGCACACGGTGCCGATGGCAAAGACGTCTGTGATAACGACCTCGATGCCATCCGCCACATCGCTAAAACAAAATTGCGCGAAGGAGTCACCACTTGGCTCCCTACAACCCTCACACAACCACAAGCCAAGCTTCTTGAGATCGCTGAAAAATGCGCTCAGTACAATGCAAACCAAGAGTTTGCTAAGACTCCTGGCCTCCACGTCGAAGGCCCATTCATCAATGTCTCCAAAGCGGGTGCCCAAAATCCTGAGTTCGTGCGCGAGCCAAACCTCGAGGAATTAAAAGAAATCCACGACATCGCTCCAGCACTTGTCTTCTCCATCGCACCTTGCCAATCAAATGCTTGCGAAGTCATCGCAGGAGCTAAGGCCCTCGGCATCTCATCCTCAGCGGCACATACCGAAGCTACATACGCCCAAGTCCTCGCCGCTAAAGATGCAGGTCTCACCCACCTCACCCACTACGGCAATGCCATGACCGGCCTCCACCACCGTGAAATCGGCATGGTTGGCTCAGGACTCATCGATGATGACCTCAAAATCGAAATGATCTGCGATGGTATCCACCTCGCCCCCGATTTCGTCAAACTCATCTTCAAAGTCAAACCAATCGATCAAATCATCATGATCACTGACTCCATGGCTGGATCTTGGATCAATAATGGTGAATGCACACTCGGTGGACTCGACGTAGTCGTCGAAAATAAAGTGGCCCGCCTCAAGGAAGGTGGCGCTCTCGCCGGCTCCGCTCTCGTCTTCAATGAAGGCGTCGCACTCGTCTCAGAGCTCACCGGACTCCCACTCCACCAAATCGTCAAAGCCACCTCTTGGAACCAAGCTCAATCACTCGGCCTCGATAATCACGGCAAAATCGAAGCCGGCTTCACCGGTGACATCGCCATCCTCGATAAAGAGTTCAATTCTACCGCTACCTTCGTAGACGGTGAACAACGCTTCTAAGCAAACTCTCCCGCTTTCCACATCCCGTCGGTCCTCGCGACCTTCGGGATGTTTTGTTTTATGCAATAAATTTGCAAAAACTCTCACATTAGACTCGCCCCCCTCACTCGAACTTTCATAATCTACATAGTAATTCAACCGATTATGAAACACCGCACGCTACTCATCGCTTCTGCTCTCGCTTGGCCGTTCATCCCATCCTGTGAACAACAAAAACAGGAAACAGTAGTACACTCAAATGACAGCAGCTGCCTACACTGCAGTAAATGTAGCACCAAGGAAGAAAAGATCGTAGAGGGACCTAACCACGGACAACTAATCAAGGACCTCTCGCCACATGCTGAACTCGTAGCTCTCGAAAATGGCAAACTCAAAGTCTACTTGTACGATGAACTAATGCAGCCAATCGAACCAAAAGACCAAACCCTCTCCATCACAACCGGAGAAGCCATCAGCCCGGTCGAGCTCACCTTTGTCACCAGCGATAACACCTTCCTCTCCGAGCAAGCCCTTCCAGAAGGTGATAAATTTCCTACCACCCTCACAATCAAAAATACCCAGTCCTCAGAGACATCCAGCGCCGAGTTCACCCTCTCACGTGAGACATGCAATGAAGCCTGTGATGACGCTACTTGCGAAGATCACACATACTGAGCCTTCCGACAAACGCCTCTCCTCCCCCCCATTTGAAAGCAACTTCCCCCCCTCATTCTAAGTCTACCTGCGCGCGGCCTCCAAAAAATTTCTCCCTTGATCTGACCTCCAAGCTCTACTAGTGGTCAGTATCTCTATGCGTTCAATGTTCGCCATTCTCAGCCTCATCTTCTTGGTCTCGTACCAAGCAGCTGATGCATGCTGCGAACACGACCACCACTCGGATCACGTCCACCTAGAAAAGGCTCACGACGGTGACACAGACCAGATAATCCAACACTCTGGCCACCACCATCACCACGGACCATGTGACTGCCTCTGCCATACCCCTCAGCCAGAAAAGAAATCTACCACTCCCAAACCACGCATTGAAATAGAGCCACAAGCACTCGTCATTACCCAACAATGCAATAGCTTTAGCAGAAAACTCCTGCCCCCTAGCAACGCTCCCCCCATTTCCCAAAACCTCTCCCTCCCCCCACCCAGTGCAGCGAAACTTTGTTCGCAACACTGCCGCTTCCTTCTTTGATCTCCTCACTTGACGAGGAGATTGTTGTCCCATTTTCTGTTAGTGGACACATCTCTGTCGCCCCTTAGGCTCTAACACTTAGTTTCTGAGCCTCCACATCCTTTTTTTTACCACGCTCATGCGTGCCTCAACCTAACAGGTATATCACCGACAAAGATCACCGCCGTACCGGCAACTTACCATTTTTTATGAAAGCCATTTCAATCGGACTCACCACATTGGGAGTCATCATGACCTCTGCTTGTAATTCCACTAGCAGCCTCAACATAGTCACCGCCACAGCTGAAGAACCCAACCTAGCTCTCGGTAACTCAAAGCACATCAACCAAAGCTCCCAACTTAAGGTCTCAGCCATTGCCAAAAGAGTCAGCAATAACAACCCACAACTCAGAGCTGCACGCCTCAGAATCCAAGAAGCACAGGGACAAGTCGTCCAATCCGGCAGACTCTCAAACCCAGAAATCGAACTCGACCTTCGTAAAAATGTTAGAAGCTCAGAAGGTGGACTAGAAGTGACATTTGCTCAGCGCTTCCCCATCACCAATCGACTCAGAGTCGAGAAAAAGATCTCAAACCAACAACTCAGTATCGCTAAAGAAGAAATCAAAGTCGCCCAAAAAGCCCTCACTGCCCAAGCCCAAGAGCTAGCCATCGAAATCCTGCACAACCGCCAACGTGCCACATACCTCAAAAAACAAAGTGCCCTGCTCGATGAATTTGCCGACTTCATAGACTCCGCCGCAGCCCGTGGTGAACTCTCTAGCCTCGACGCAAACCAAGCAAAGGTCGAGTCCGCAACCTTAAAGTCACACCTCGCTCGTATTCAAACCCGCGACGCCATCCTCCTCAATAAACTCAAAGCCTATATCGGCCTCCACCCCGATAAACCACTCGTACTCTCCGGCAGATTACCGAATGCCACCATCCCCACAACTAACCTCACCCTCAACAACCGACCAGAGTACCGCGCTAAGCTGCTAGAAATCGAACAAGCAAAGCAAAATATCGCCCTCCAGAAAGCCAAGCGATTCGAAGATGTCGAAGGCCGACTCTTTACCAGCGTCGACCGCGAAGAAGACGCCCCAGAAGGTATCGAAACTGAGGGAACGATCGGTGCAGGTGTCAGTATCCCCCTCCAGTTCTATAATAAAAACGAAGGAAATATCCAATCCGCACGCGCTCAAGCAGCTAGAGTCACTTCCGAAAAAGTCGCCCTTGCGCTCGAAATCCAACAACAAGTCGCTACCGAACGCGCAGAAATGCAGTCGTGGATTGCTCAGTCAAAGAAACTTACCCAGAGCCTCATTCCTCTAGCTGATACAAATGCTCAACAACTAGAAAATGCATACCGCAATGGCCAAACCCCATTCACCTCCGTCCTAAAAGCGCGAAGTCAACAACTCGAGCTCCAATCACAAAATCTCGACAACCTCGAGGCATTCCATAAAGCGCGCGTCCGCTACCTCGCTGCTATCGGCCGCGAACAATCAGCACTCTAACACTAGCCATTGAACTACTATGAATAGAATTTTCAAAACCACACTCCTGCTAGTGAGTTTCATTTCTCCCCTCTTCGCCAAGCAGTCTATTGATGCCTCAAAAACGATTATCCTAACCGAACAGGGAGTTCAAAACCTTGGCATTACCACAGAGAAGGTTAAAAAAGCCAGCTTCGAAGACAGCGTCTTTGCCATCGGACATATCCAACCAATCCCTAGCAAGCACGCAGTCATCAGTACGCGCTTTGCTGGCCGAGTTGTCCAAACTCCGCCCATCGTCGGAGACTTTGTCCAAAAAGGTGACGTCCTCCTCAAAGTGGAAAGCCGCCAGCCAGGGTCCCCACCTCCCGTCATTGATGTGAAAGCCCCAGAAACTGGCATCATCTCACAAAGTCACGTCACCCTCGGCCAACCCGTCGATCCCTCTCAAGAACTCATGGATATCGTCGACCTGCGCCAAGTATGGGCCGTCGCTAGTGTCCCTGAAAGCCAAGCCTCAAAACTCAAACTCGGCACCACAGCCCATATCAAAGTCATCTCACTCGGAAATACCACTTTCGATGGACAACTCATCCGCATGGGCTCTGAAGCGAATCACGAGTCGGGTACTCTAGAGGCCATCTTCTTGCTCGATAACCCAGACTTAAAACTGCGCCCTAACATGCGCACCGAGTTCTCCATTGTCCTCAACCAGAGAAAAGACGTCATCTCCGTCCCCCGCAAAGCTCTCCAAGGTGATGCAGCTACCCCCTACGTCTTCGTCAAACACTACGACCTCCCCAACGCGTTCGATAAATCACCAGTCGTGGTGGGCGAGAGAAATGACCGCTTCGTAGAAATTAAATCAGGGATCAGCCGCTTCGATGAAGTCGTCACCAATGGTGCCTACTTCCTCGGCTTCGCCCAAGGTGGTGGCATATCGCTCAAAGAAGCCCTCGATGCCGCCCACGGCCATGAACATAACGAGGATGGATCCGAAATGACTCCAGCTCAAAAAGCTGCTAGAGAGGCCCAAAAGAATGCTGCATCCCCAACACAAGCTATCACTTGGCGCTCCCCCCTCGTGATCTTCCTCATCGCTTCCAACTGCATCACTCTCGCACTACTCACCGTTATCACTCTTAAAAAATCAAGTAAGCCATGCTAAATCAACTCATCCGATTTGCCTTGGGCCATCGCGTGATCGTTCTCGCTCTTGCTTTCTTGGTCCTAGCCCTCGGCTTCCAAAAGACGGTATCCCTCCCCGTTGAAGTCCTTCCTGACCTCACAAAACCGACTGTCACCATCCTCACAGAAGCCGATGGCCGTGCCCCAGAAGAGGTGGAACAACGCATCAGCATGCCGATCGAACGCTCACTCATCGGCGTCACCGGAGTCACTCGAGTCCGCTCTACTTCGGATATCTCACTCTCACTCGTTTTCGTTGAATTCGATTGGGACACCGATATCTATAAAGCACGCCAGTTTGTGCAAGAACGCCTACAATCTGTCGAATTGCCCGAAGGCGTCGTACCATACATGACCCCCGTCGCCTCCCTCATGGGTGAAATCATGCTGGTCGGTATCTCCTCAGAGAACGGCTCTGTTAACCCCAGTGACTTGCGTACTTACGCTGACTGGACAGTGCGAAGAAAACTCCAGAGCCTGCCTGGTATCGCAGAAGTTCTCTCCATGGGAGGAGGCATCCAGCAAATACAAATCCTTCCTGACCCTAACAAGCTACTCTCACACGGTGTCACCTTCGAGGAACTACACGAAGCATCCACACAAGCAGCCTCAACCTCCACTGGCGGATTCATCTCCTCGCAAGCCCAGGAAATCATGATCCGAAACCTCGCCATGACCACCGACCTCAATGAACTCGGGAAAACAGTCATCAAGATGTTAGATGACCGACCTGTAACCATTGCTGATGTCGCAGAAGTACGTTGGGGCATCGAACCCATGCGAGGAGACGCTGCAGTCAATGGCAAAAAAGGTGTCATCATGTCAGTCACAAAATCCCCCGGCTATGACACGATCAAACTCACTGAGCAGGTCGAAGAGGCTCTAAAAGAACTCCAACAACAAGCCCCTGAAGGCGTCCAACTTGAACCACTCTTCAGGCAAAAGAGTTTTATAGATATGGCCATCGACAACCTCTTAGAGGCTATCAGAGATGGCGCGATAATGATCATCATTATTCTCTTCATCTTCCTCTTTAACTTCAGAACCACCTTCATCACTCTCACCGCGATTCCGCTCTCCTTCGCGATGACTGCCATCATCTTCTCCACTGCCGGTCTGAGCGTCAACTCCATGACCCTTGGCGGCATAGCAGTCGCTATCGGCATCGTTGTAGATGACGCTATCGTCGATGTAGAAAATGTCTTTAGACGCTTAAGAGAAAATGCCTCGCTAGCCACCCCCCTGCCACGATTAGAAGTCATCGCAAAGGCCTCCGGTGAAGTCAGAAATTCCATACTATATGCCACCCTCTTCATCATCCTTGTCTTCATCCCATTGCTTTCACTGAGCGGTGTAGAAGGTCGTTTATTTACCCCCATCGCGCTTGCCACCATGGTAAGCATGGGCGCCTCTTTCATCGTTTCCCTCACTGTCATTCCAGTGCTTTGTTCCCTCTTCTTGCGACCTAAGCCTGGATCTACCCACACCGACGGATTCATCGTGCGTGGAATGAAATGGCTCTTTGAACGCAGCTTCCTAGTCCTCTCGCTGAGAGCCCCTGCTCTGGTTCTTGCGATAGCGCTCATGCTGCTCACCGCGGCATCACTTCTCTACCCTAAACTCGGTAAAGAATTCCTCCCCTCCTTTAAGGAAGAAACCATCGTCGTCGCCATGACCGCGAGCCCAGGAACCTCACTCGAACAAACAAGCCAAATCGCTTCTGTTGTCGACAAGCTGTTGTTAGGGATGCCCGATGTCAAATCCGTAGGCCACCGCGTCGGGAGAGCCGAACGTGGTGACCATGTCGTCCCCGTCTCAACGGTAGAATTCGATATCGAACTCAAAGAAAATGACACGCCACGTGAGAAAATTATCGAAGAAATTCGCTCACGCGTTAGTGGAGAAAATCTGCCAGGTACCTTCAGCGCAATTTCTGGCCCACTCAAAGATCGAATCGGTCACATGCTCAGCGGGGTATCCGCTAAAGTCGCGGTCAAGATCTTCGGACCAGACCTTGAGACACTGCGCAATATAGGCACTGACATCCAATCAATTTGTCAGGATATCCCAGGACTAGAAACAGCAAGAATCGAACAACAAGCCCCAATTCCACAACTAAGAATTGAAGTCGATCGTGATCGAGCACTCGCCTACAATTTCCGCCCAGCCCAGGTGAACCAACAACTCTCCACCCTCCTCGGTGGCGCAACCACCGCTGAACTTTTTGAAGGTGAACGTACCATCGATATGGTCATGCGCCTTCCAGCAGAATGGCGTGAGTCACCTCAAAAACTCAGAGAGTTAATGCTAACCAATGCAAACGGCCAAAGGGTACCACTCCATGCCATTGCTGAAGTTCGTAATGCAAAGGGACCTAACGTGATCATGCGTGAAAACACTCAGCGTCGATTCGTTGTCTCTATTAACCCCACCGGAAGAGATCTCAAAACCATGATCACCACATTACAAGAACGCATCAACCAATCAGTCCTCTCCACTCCTGCCTACAGTGGTTACAGTGTGAGTATCGAGGGTGAGTATCAGGCCCAGCAAGACGCCTCCCGTAGGATTTTTGTAGCCTCTGCGATCGTCTTATTAGTCATCGCTTTGCTCCTCTATACCTACTTTGGAAATATGACATTTGCCCTCCAGGTTATCTGCGACATCCCTCTCGCTTTGATCGGTGGGCTAGTCTTCACATGGATGACTATCAACAATATCAGCATCGCTACCCTAGTAGGCTTTATTGCCGTTGCCGGAATTGCCGCCAGAAATAGCATCATGCTCATTTCACACTACCTCCACCTCATGAAACATGAAGGGGAAGACTTCACTCCTGAAATGATCGTGCGGGGCACAAAAGAACGTCTAGTTCCCGTTCTCATGACCGCCCTGTCTGCTGGACTCGCACTCATTCCTCTCGTCCTCGCCGGCGACCAACCAGGTAAAGAAATCCTCCACCCCGTGGCTATCGTCATTACAGGAGGTCTGGTCTCAAGTACGATTCTCGGCCTAGCCGTCACCCCTTCCGTCTTCTTCCTCTTTGGGAGAAAAGCAGCCCAAAAAGCAATTAAACAAAATGCCCCAGCTGTGGGTTAAAGTTCTAACAAAAAACACTAACTAATCATGAAATACACCATAACAACACTAGCAGCACTCGGCTTCGTAGCCCTCAGTTCATGCGGAGATAAACCCAAAGAACACAACGAGCAAAACAAGCACACTAACAACGAAGAAACAAATCAAGAACACTCACACGGTGAACACGACCCACATGATGGGCACGATCATAGTTCCTGCTCACATGATCATTCTGGCCATGATCACGGCGACCATGCCGGACACTCACATGTCAAAGCAGGCCCAAACCGTGGCCGCATGATTCAAGAGATTCAACCACAAGCTGAATTCCTTGTACTTGAGGACGGTCGCGTTCAAATCAGCTTCTTCGACCAAGAAATGAAAAATGTCTCCCCCTCCGACCAAGTGGTCAGCGTCGTTAGCGGTGAGCGTATCAGCCCCGTTGAGATGAGCTTCTCACGCGAAGGCGATGTGCTCGTCTCAAAACAATCCCTCCCAAAAGGTAATAACTTCCCAACCGTCGTCGCAATCAAGCCCAATGCCAACGCCGAAGAGGTCACCAGCAAATTCACTCTCAATCTCAGTGATTGCTCCAGCTGTGATAATAAAGAATATGCATGTGAATGCCATCACTAGAGCCATCCATTAAAACAAAAATGCCGTGCAGCAAAAAAAACTGCACGGCATTTTGTCATTCTAACTTAGTGAACTTCCTGAGCGCTCAGAGAATGACTCTCTACAACCGCCTACTTCTTCTTTTTCAAATCTGCCCACTTCACAGATCCAGGAGTCGGAGCAAGATCCTTGATCTCGATGTCTTTGAACTGCACTAAAAATTTTCCACCTGAATGAGCCTGCAATGCAATCAGCCCATCAGCAGCAATGTTAGCGTCTTTTTCTGTGTAATCTAATGCTGCCACGCCATTAATCCACGATTTGATAGATTTGCCGTCGGCGACAATTTTGTACTCATTCCAATCCCAATCCTTTACTGCTGGACGCAGTGCCTTGGCATCAACAGGGGTACCAACCATGCGATTACGACGGTGCTCATCCCACATGTAACCCCAGTACCCTAATCCCCCATTCGTGTTCTTGCCTTCAATCGGAGGGCCTGCATCTACTTGGTAGCCTGCGATGTTAGACCCATGACGAATGCTGCGAATCTGAATCCCTGAGTTCTTTAAACCACCACCATCTCCATTGATGAAACGCACCTTGAAGGTCATCACGAAATTCTCGCGATTCTGATCCAAAATAATCCAAACATTGCGTGGCACTCGATTCTCTAAATCCCCACCAGTAATAGCACCATCCTTCACCGACCAATACTTTGCCTGACCATCAGGGGTAACCCATCCAGCTAGAGACTTTCCATCAAAAACCGAAACAAAACCCTCTTTACTCTGGTCCTTCTTTTCTTGAGCCATCGCCCCAGTCAATGTCACTGAAGCCATGAGACCTGCACTCGCAATGCTCTTAATCATTGTTCTCATAACATCAGACTTAGCCACGATTTCTGACCTTCAGCAAATCGAAAACAACCATCCCACCCACAAGAATATACAGGAAATCCACACCTCTCATACACTAAAACTTCTGAGCATCCTCGCTCAACTTCAGTAAAACCTCCCTCCACGGGCTACCCTCGTATTTCTCTGATTCACGTACACAAGCCGCTGAAACCTTCGGGTCTGCCTTCCACTGAGACGCTGCTACCTTGCCAAAAGTCTTCTCCGCAAAGTCGCGAATTGAATACAAACCTTTAACAAAAAGCACATTTTGTTCATCAGACTCTAACGCCCCATAAACCTTGGTCACACTGGGGTGGTCAAAATCATATCGCTGCGCAAAATCAGCCCACATAAAGGCACGCATCGCATTCCCACTCTCTAACTCAGTAATCCATTGACCTAACATATAATTGTAATGTTTATGCGCCTCAGAATAATCACTCTCGTTCTTCGCCAAAAATACCCCATTGAGATGCGTGATCGCATCCTCACATAACTCGCCATTAGCCCACACATGCCGGCCCGGGAAATAGCGTAAAACTGACCCTTTGTGGGTGAATTCTTTAAAACTATGAGCCATGTCCGTCCGGTTAAAACAATTTGTCCCACATAAACCGTAAACCACTTGCTTCTTTGAACCTACAGCATTGGCTGCCCCACACGCAATCACTCCAGTAATCTTCGAATGCTTCGCACTCGTCATACAAGCCATGCGGCTCCCACCAGAAAACCCACTCGTATACATCCGCTTTTCATCAATAGGCAAGGTATCTAACACATGCTCCATCATGGCATCCACCGCATCCTGACTCCCATTGAACCCATTCTTAGATTGCTTAGAAACTGCAATGATCCAACGATTGCGCTCAGCTCCAGCTTTGTAACGCCCCACATTACCAGCGCCTCCACCACCCGGACTCATGACAAATAAGACAGGGTGCTTCTCTCCCGCCCTCAAACTCGTTGGAAGATATAGAAAATAGCTATACTGCCCCCCCGTCTGAATTTCTCCCGTGGTCTTACCTAACGGAAATGGCAAATCATCCGCTGCTTTCCCTTCCTTAGGCTTCAGGGCCTCCAAGGCCTTCTCTTCCACCCTAAAATGTTTGTTGAGAAATTCCTGATCCGCACTTTTTAGCTTACTCAATGGCACGGTGATCGTTTTGCCATTTTCACGCTCGAAAAGTACCTTCCCACTCTTCAATGACACAGCCTTCGCACTCACCGTATGTCCACTCTTCGAATGCCATTCTCTCAACTCCGTGGCTTCGTCCGCAAACGCAGTGACCAATAAAGAAACACAACAACTTAGATAAAAACAGATACGTTTCACATGAGGCAAGGTGCATAATCACATCAGACATAGCAAGAGCCGTTTTCGTACAAAAAATGCCCATCCGACACTTGGCCAGATGGGCATAAATACTCCATTAAAGATACAGCTCTACTTCCACTGTTGCATGAAAGTCGCAATGTCAGCGACATCTTGTGCACTCAATCCCAGCTGTTCGGCAGATAACATCAATGAACGCTTCATGTATTTCTCAGACTTCACTTGCTTCTTCGGAACCATCTGTACCACCCCACCCGTAGAGGTCACAATCAGAGGATCTCCAGAGACCACAAGTCCATGAAGCACCTTGCCGTCCTTCAGGATAACTTCCTTACCGTGGAATCCATGTGCAATGTCAGCGGAAGGCTCTATAATGCTCTTCACAATTGCTTCTCGTGATTGAGTTGTCCCCCACCCCTTCAGAATCGGTCCATACTCTGGTCCCACGCCATTGATATCGTGACACATTACGCAACGCTGAATGGCAGCCTCTCCACGCTTGGCATCCCCCTTAAGTTTGAGCACCTCAGCCACACTCGGCAATGCACTCTTCTTAGGTGGCTCAGGAACAGTAATGGCGTTCACAACAATCTTATCTGGATCATAGATGCCACGCTTCTTCAGTTCATCCTTGATCCCCATGCTAGCCCATGCGCCAGTTCCACGCTTCAACAGCCAATACACAGCCTTGGACTGGACCAAGCTCTTCTTGTTAGCAACTTCTAGCAAGGCAGTCGCTGCTGTTTTATCCTGAATGAAAGAGAGCGACTCAACCGCTAATTCTCTCTGCTCCTGGCTAAGTGCATTGCTCATTGCCCTCGCTTTGAGATCATCTACCGCTGCCACCGGCCATAAACGCCACGTCAACTTTGCAAATTGATCACTCCACCCTTCCAGATTCCCTGACGCCATTGACTTCTTCAAGCCTAACCAAATAGCTTCTTCTTTGTTTTCAGAACCTAAACCAATCGCTTCCAAGTAATTCTTATCTTTTCCATCAAAACCACGCGCTACAGTCAGCAGAATCGGCAATGCCTCCTCTGCCCCATAGTTGCGCATTGATAAAGCAACATCCCTGCGTACTGCCGCACTAGAGTCATCAGCTAACTTCTTCGCGTATGCCAAAATGTCCTTCTGCGTGCGTCTCAACGCCCGATAGGCTACCAGTCTAACTTCAGCATTATTGTGACCTAACAAGGCCTCACACTGCTTCACGCCTTCATCACCCAAATGAGGCAACAACCAAATCGCTCTGGATGCCACATACTTGTTTGGGTGCTTGAGAAGCTCTAATACCGCACCAAGTGACTTTTCTTTATTGTCCCTCAGAGCAGAGAAGCCCAAGTAGCGTACATTCACAGCTGGGGAGCTCAAAGCGCTTATCTGCCCCTCAGTCGTGGCGAGATCAAAGCTTGGAACCTTCGACTTGAAACCTTTCGGCGCGATACGGTAGATCGCTCCAGAACAGGTGTCATCCATTGTTCCGTGGCCTCCCACTCGTCCATCGTACCAGTCCGTGACGTAGAGTGCCCCATCGGGTCCCACTGTAACGTCAGAGGGTCGGAACAACACTCCCTTGTATTCAATCTGCTCATTGCTGGAGACCCTCTTTGTCTGGTCACCCCCTATGAATTCCTTTTGCAAGTTCGTGGTGACAAAGTCAAATCGCTCCATGTCAAAACTCGCTCCATTCACCTTAGGCTGATAACCAAATACCGTGTTGCGAGCCGCTTCACAGGCCAAATACGTTCCTTCCCACTTTTTGCCCAATGCTCCATTCTCATAGAACACATTTCCTGTTGGTGAGCCATGCCCGTATACATCACCGGCATCGAATGTCCCAGGGTCATCTTGACGCCAATGTGCACGCTGCACTGGCTGCCCTGGACGTTGCTCCGAACGCCACGTCCGTTGACCATCACGTGAGAAGAACCCAGCACATCCATACTCTAACACGTAGGAATTACGGCAGCTTCCCCAGTCGTCATTGTCATTCTGGAAAATGTCTCCCAACGAATTGACGGATTGCTCATAAGAATTACGGTTACCATGCCCCACAATCTCAACATCCGTACCATCTGGATTCATGCGAACCGTGAAACCTGAAGTCCATAAAAATCCATCATCTGACTTCTTCCCTCCCAACTTGTTATTATCAGCATACCACTTACCACCTCCCCCACGGTAGACTCCATTCATGTTGAAGGTCTTGCCAGAGTTATCGGTGAAAATAGCTCCACAGTTACCATTGTTAAAGTACCATTTGCCATCAGGACCAGCCGTCAATGAATGTAGAGAATGATCGTGCTGACGTGCATTAAAACCTGTCAACAGCACCTCTTTCTTATCAACACTCGGATCGAACTTCATGTCGCGGTTCACATCAGTGTACACCAATAAATTTGGAGGCTGAGATACCACCACCTTGTTGTCAAAAACTGCAACTCCAAGTGGCGATTCGAGCTCCTTATCTTGAACAAAGGTGCTCGTTTTGTCTGCCCGACCGTCACCATTGGTATCTTCTAACACTACGATGCGATCACCCTCTGGTCTCCTTCCTGCCTTTCTCCGGTAGTTGACTCCTTCCGCGACCCAGATACGCCCCTTGTGGTCAATATCCATATTCGTCGGGTTATATAACATCGGGGATTGAGCCCAAACTGTGACTTCTAACTCCTCGTCTTTTGGTGTGGCAAAATGCTCCAGTGCGACCTTCTCAGGTGCTTTCATAGGAGCCCACGGAGCGGCATCATCAATGATCGCAAATCTCGCTGAAGCCGGAGTGGGCTTACCATCACGTACCGCACCACCATCATCCAGACCCGCTATAGCAATAAACTTCACAGCCCCCTCAGGAACCTTCAGCTGAATCGCCGCATCCGCATGAGAACCAAAACCACTCTCAAATTTCTTCCCACTTAGCTGAATCGGCTGCCCACCCACATTCTTATCAAACTGAAGCTCGCCCCAACCTTGCTCAGACTTGAGGATGAACTTCTTGTCTACAGCGATTGACTTCCCATCCGCATTCACAAAACGAAGTGCCACCCAGCTCACCCAGTCGTTCGAGTTGCCATCCACTGCATCCGCTTGCAATGTGATCGTCTCCTTGCCTTTGACATCAGCTGAAATTTCTACGTGACGCACTTTGTCACTAGATTTAATCACCGGCGTGCTCGCCAAAAACTTAGCGGACTTTGATTGTGAGCTACTGGCTACCTTCTTCTTCGCTTTCTTCAGCTTAGGCAACTTCATTGGCTTCTGCTGATAGAGAGCCGCAGTCGGTAGATCAATTGGCTTGCGTAAGCCCTCACTCAGCTTCTCTTTGCTGATCGGATCAGATGGCACACCACCCTTTGGTACCTCACCACGCGCTGTCCAAACGATAGCATTGAGTACCATCTTACGAAAATCATCAATCGCCCAATTGCGGTGGTAGTGTCCCCCCGTAAAACCAATCCCACGCCCGCCTTCACCTATCGGCGTGTCTTTGTACCACATCAACTTCTGTGGCTTTCCAAACCCCTTTTCGCCATTCTCATTCCACATGTTGATGTAGCGAATCATCCGGTCCGGAGATGGAACTCCCGTCACAGCACCACCACAACAACTGCAATCCTTGCCATCAGCAAAAATCATGTTGTAGTAAAATTCATCAAATGCAGGAAACTTGTCAGGTAAACCATAAGATACAGGATGCTTCTTGTTAGGCGTCAAATCCGCAATCCAATGCGGATTCACAGACTCCTTGTCATCCATGTAACCACCTATCCAAGGGAGATAAAATTTCTCACCCACCTGCTTCTTTGGATGCACCCCATAGTGCATGAACATGATGCCCATCCCTCCTTTGACATACTTATCTAAAACCTTATACCCCTCACCAAATCGACCACCAGCATCCGCATACACAATACACGCGTCGACCCCCTTGAAAATAGATTCATCCTTCGGAAATCCTGGATGATATACTTTAGCCTCAATATCTAGCCCACTCTTGTTTAAAGCCTCTGCCAGCAAATTACAGCCAGCCTGAAATTCATGCTCACCATTAGCATGACTCTTTTTGCCCGCTAGAAATAGGATCTTCTTTGTCTCAGCCTGCGCCATTGAGCTGCCTACTGCCACGGTCACGGCCAGTGCGACACTTGATCGACGTACAAGTTTTTGGATGCGATTTTTCTTCATAGTGAATTGGGTGAATTGTGACCTAGCTTACTACAAGTCAGTTTCTCTTGCAGCGCTTTGCTTCAGTCACAGATTGTTTCATTCACCCAGCTATTTCTCTCACCTGAATTTTCTGACGCATATTTTTACTTTTTTTTCAAACCCCACTATTTCTTAACTTCAACACCTGTCTCCTGAAGGTCTTCAAGCACCTCAATCTTTAAATTATCGATAAACATCGGAACCTTAGATTTGTTATCTATAGATACCGCAAGCTGTAACCCACTGATATCCACCGCCGACTGCGTGGCGTCACGCCTAAAAATCGAGGGCTTCATCATCAAACTATCACTCGGTAAGGTCAAAATAGCCTCAAACCTCTCCCACGCATCACTCTCCACCTCCAGCTTCTGCACATCTGGCTCCACCTGAGACATCGATGGATACGCACTCACCACAACCCGCGATGATATCCATAGTTGCGCTGGCTTCCCTGCCTCCTCTAACATGGCCCACCCCGATACTTTCAACCTTAGACCCTTCCTCGCAACGAAAGCCTCACCATCATTATAGCTTAATCTCTGGGTCAAAAAGCCACCTTCCATAATCACTGCATACTGGCCGTCCTGTGCCTCCTTTTTTCCATCAGTCGCACGTCTGACATCACAGACCCGCACCGAGCTTGTTTGAAAATAATCCTGCCAATCAAGAACTGTATAGATGAATGGTGGGCTATTCTCGTTGATTTCGAGATCCTCGAATGAAGCATTCCGAAACACCAATTGAGGCTCAGAACTCACAGGCCCACGCTGTATCAAGAATACAATCACAGCTACGAGTACCACTAACGCAAGCCCTCCCCATAACATATACCCTAATACCTGCTTCGGCGTCTTCAAACCTGGCGGAAGCTCGAGCGCCGAACCAAACTTTGGATTCTCTACCCTCACCACGTTACTAACCGCTTTAGACACCGTTGCCAGCCCCTTCTTAGTCTCTACCACCAGATGCCTTTTCTGCATCAACTCCACGCGCACCGGTGACATCAATTCTTCCATTTCAGCGTGGAATCGCATCCGCTCAGCGCAATAGCGCATTGCCGCCTCATCACTCTCAAGAATCGACTCCAAGCGCCTGTTCTCCTCCTCACTCAAACGACCATCAATCAGCCGATCCACAAGCTCGCGCACCTCCACATTCACAGGCACTCCCTCTCCACTCTCTATCAATTCTTCACTCATGGCTGCTGTAACTTGGACTTTCTAGAAACGCAATCCTTCAGAGACGATCGTAACCTCTCCAATTGCTTATAAATAGCATCCACTGAACGCTCCATTTTCTCAGCTAGATTCCTCAGTGCTTTGCTCCCCTCACTTTCATAACGAGCCTCAAGGATCTCTCTGTTCTGTGGGCTCAACTGGTCCATACATTGCTGCAAACTATCTAGTCGCGCATCACGCTCTAACTCAGATGACTTATCAGCCAAACGCTCCACCAATGCTGGCGATAAATACACCTTCTTGGCTGGCTTATGCTTCTTGAGCCAACTCAGTGCCTTGTACTTGCCAGTAACAAAAGCATACTTTTGAAAGGCATCCAGGTCCCAACTCTCATCCCACTTATTCCATACCACCAAGCCCGTCTCTTGAATACAATCCTCAATCGCTGCGTCATTCCCGGCCAAAAATGCATATAAATACGCCTTCAGCGCCGGTCGCGTCCGCAAATAAAACTCAGTGTAACGCCGCACTTTATCTCCCTCGTCTAGAGCTTCGAGCCCGCGTTCATCTAGATACCTACCAAGACTGGTAGGTACCACTTCTGACTCATTCTGCAGCTCTCTCTCCATGGACTGATTGCTCACTACCGCATGACCTCTTCAAGTCTTTCATCCAGCACTTAGCGACATCAATAATCTTTTCTGACAAAAATCCAGCAGCCAATCATCAATACAACGAACTCAAATGCCAAAGAGCTCAACATAATATAACTCGTGCTATTCCTCTCCCTAGCTCTCCTTTCTGCACGCTGAGACTTCTTCTGGATGTCATTTTTCTCAATCGATTCAAGTAAATCAATCTGCTCTAACACTGAGCCGCTATCTCGAAATACCACCAACCGATCAGCGGACAAGGTGACATCACGAACCTTAGGCAGAGGGAGACTAGCTTTCCTTATGAGATCGTAATACCCTGCAGCCTGATCATCGACTGCACGATCCTCGTCATAGCCACTCATCGTTCCTGTCTTCCAATCAATATCCATCTTTTCCTCCACTACCGCATAGGTATTCAAATACATCGTCTGCTCAGTCACTTGCACCAACCACACCATCGCCCAAAATAATACCCCGCATAAGAGCGCTACCAAACTAGAACGCGTAATGACCCCCACTAACACTTGCACACAGTGAATCAAACTAAACGCGAAGGTAATCACACCAACGACCCAAAACAAACTCCAGTTCAAGTAACCTAAGCGCAAATACACCGCTATAAATGCCAGCAAAGCAAATAACCCCGTCTGCAATACCACAAAAAGTAAACACCCAATATACTTTACTATAAATAACTTCACCCGTGATACAGGCTTCGATAATGACACCTCAATCGCACCATTCTTTGTAAATTCAGGAAAAACAGAAACCGTCGTGATCAAAGCTAGCAATAAGGCTCCACTACCTAACCAATAACGATTGATGAAGTTCGTAAAGATGATGATGTAAAACCACTCACCTTCTTGAGTCTCACTCGTAAACAAAGTGTTCTCAAAAATATAAGCGCCAAACAAAAATGAGACCCCTTCTGGTACCAATGAAATCGATAAGTAGATGACCCCAATCAAGGCAGAGATAATCACACTTACCCAAAACAACTTTCGTGCTAAAACCATGCGCAACGAATCCATCAACAATGTCACTGTCTGAATCACGCCCCTGCTCCTTTCTCTAGATTACTTGCGTCCACACTATCCAAAAATAAACTCTCCAGTGACTGCCCCTCTTTCCCCAACGACTCAATAACCACATCGTGCTCCCTCAATAAATCAATCACTGGCTGCACCCGCTCAAGCTCCGCAGTCTCCAAATGAATGCTGTGCTTGTGCATGCTAAACTCCAGATGCCTCCTAATCGCCGAACGAAGCTCAGCCCCAAGATGCCCCCGAATCCCAATCACCACCTTCTCGCCTCTCCCTGTCAACTCACTCAATGAACCATGACGTACCACCTCACCGTGGTTCAATATCGCCACACTATCACACACCATCTCTAACTCACCTAACAAATGGCTATTGATAAACACTGTCCGCCCTTGCGATCGTAATAATTTCAGCACCTCTCGCATTTCGGCCCGCCCTTTAGGATCCACTCCGTCAGTAGGTTCATCCAAAAATACAATCTCAGGATCATTCACTAAAGCCTGCGCCAAACCTATCCGTTGCTTCATCCCCTTCGAATACGTCCTCAGCTTCCTATTCGCCCAAGCACTCATCCCAACAAACTCTAATAGCTCTTCCTCCCTCTTCTTGCAAAACTTCGGACAAATCCCTGATAAGCCAGCTGCATAACGAATTACTTGGCGCCCACTAAGATATTCAGGAAATTGGACGTGCTCCGGTAAATAACCCACTTTCTGCAAGGTTTTCTTGTGCCCAATTGGCTGCCCCAGCATCACCCCACTGCACCGACTCGGACGAATAATCGTCAGTAACACCTTCAGCAAGGTACTCTTGCCAGCACCATTCGGTCCTAACAAACCAAATATCTCTCCCGCTCCCACCTGCAAATCTACCCCCTTGAGTGCTTCTACTTTCCCCGGGTACTTCTTACAAACTCCCTTTACATCTATTACTGGCGGCCTCTGAGTCACCATCCCACACTAAAAAAATATCTAGCAGTTAGCCAACAGAAAAGACGCTCACTAGCCAAATTACCCAAATCCAACATTCATCGATTAGCTCTTGAATGGAATTTACATCACTGCCATTTCACGGTATAATTCCTCTCTTATGAAACGTTTTTACACTCCGATACTGGGTGCTCTAACACTCAGCTTCTACGCCTGTATGGCGCCACCAGCTGTCGATCAGTCTGGAAATGTTCGGGTGACTCAAACCAGTGCCAGCCTCCAGGCACGAGGAGCTGAAGAATTTGCCCTCATCAAAAAGAAGAAGAAAGTCTCCACCAATGCCACGTATAACGCCCAGCTAAGGCGCGTGGCTGCACGCCTCAAGCCAGTGATTAACCTCCCTAATGCACGCTGGGAATTTGTTGTCTTTGACGATCCCACCCCCAATGCCTTCGCCCTTCCAGGTGGGAAAGTTGGCGTCCACACCGGCATGTTCAAAATCACCCAGACCGATGCTGGACTCGCTACTGTCGTCGGCCATGAAATCGCTCACGTTACCTCAAACCATGTCGGAAAACAACAAATGCAACGCCTAGGACTCGTCCTAGGTGCCATCGCTCTCGACCAAGTCGCTCGCCATAACGGAGCCAGTGGCGGTGAACGCGCCGCGATCGCTGGAGCTTACGGTACTGCCGCTACCGTCGGGGTTGCCCTCCCTCACTCACGTAGCCACGAACTCGAAGCCGACAGAGTCGGTACCATCTACATGGCAAAAGCCGGCTATGACCCACGCGAAGCCGTAAAAATGTGGAAACGCTTTTCCGCCTACAATGCTAAACAAGGCCGAAATACCCCAGAATTCCTCCGCACCCACCCACTCGATAGCACGCGTATCCGCGCCCTAGAAAACTTCATGCCTGTCGCAATGCGGGAATATAATCGCCGCTAGCCACCTCCTACCCCTTATAAGGAGCACCCACCATGAAAATAAAACCATTCCTCTACCTCGCCGCAGTAGCTGCCATCGCTTTCACTTACTTCAGTAACCAAACACTTATGTCCGCAGACAAATCACCCGCAAAAATGCCTACCGTCCCAGAAGGCCACCAGCAAATTAGCCTAGGAGCCGGATGCTTCTGGTGTGTTGAAGCCATCTACAACCGTCTAGACGGTATCAAATCAGCCGTCTCAGGCTACACCGGTGGTTCACTCAAAAACCCAACCTACAAAGACATCTGCACTGGTGCTACCGGTCATGCTGAAGTTGTACACCTCGTTTACGATCCAAACAAAATCTCTACAGAAACCATCCTTGAGTGGTTCTGGAAAGCTCACGACCCAACCACTCTCAACCGCCAAGGCAATGACGTCGGCACCCAGTACAGATCCGCAATCTACTACTACACTGAAGAACAAAAAAATGCTGCTAAAGCCTCCATGCAAGCAGCCCAAAAGGACTTTAAATCACCCATCGTAACCGAAATCACCAAAGCAACCACCTTTTACCCAGCTGAGGTCTATCACCAAGATTACTATAAAATTAATGGGAAAAAGAATGGCTATTGCCGCATGATCATTGCCCCAAAAATGAAAAAGCTCGGGCTCGAAAATGCTAAAAAAGTTGCCGAGTAATTTCGTCCTACGCTCAGCCTCTCAATCCCCCCACAAAAACACATGCGCAAGACTCCTCGTCCTGCGCATGTTTGCTATTCACATGGTTGAAAAACGATACCTGATGTGATGCTCATACTTCTCACCAGGCTCAAGGATTGCCGACGGAAAATGCGCGTGATTGACAGCATCGGGGTAATGCTGCGTCTCCAAACATAAACCTGTTCTGTGCTCAATAGCTCCCCCTTTACCGAGCTCTGATCCATCCAGAAAATTTCCCGAATAGAGCTGAACCCCTGGCATGTTCGTCATTACTTCCATAACTCTCCCACTTCCCACATCTCTAACAGTGATACTGTGTTCTAACGTACCGCTCACACAATCTGAGAATACCAGACAATGATCGTACCCACCAGCTCTCACAATTTGCTCAGCACCTGACTCTAATCCATCCCCAAGTGCTCTCCACTTCGTAAAGTCAAATACAGTCCCCTCAGATGGGGCAATGGCTCCAGTCGGTAAAACCTCCTCATTAAGCTCTAAATAGGCCAATGCTGACCCACTCTGAACTTCATGTCGCTCAATTGATTCCTTGGGATTCCCCGTCAGATTCCAATACGCATGCTGAGCTAAATTGACTGGTGTCCTTGCATCCGCCTCAGCCTCATAACACACTGAGAGTTGATTCTCTCCATCTAAAGAATAACGAGCACGCATTACTAATTCCCCAGGATAACCATCATCTCCATCTGCTGATACATAAACAAAGGTAATAGAATCCTTACTCTGACTCTCTACCTCCCATAACACCTTGTGAATCCCACCAAGCCCTCCATGCAAATGATTCGCCCCATCATTCACAGACAACTTTACCAACTTTCCTGAATCTCTGTATTCCCCCCTAGCTATCCTATTAGCAAAACGTCCCACAGTGCTGCCCATGTACGACTGATTCTCTGCTAGTTGAGCCATACTCTCCGGCCCAACAACCACATCCCCAAGACGCCCATCTCTGTCGGTACACTCAAGCTTTATTAAACTCGCACCTAAATTACTCACCTCCACACGTATCTGAGAATTTTCACTCTCTAACACATACCTCATTGCTTGCATCGTATTCATAAGTCTATGGGGGAGGCACTAAACCTCCCCTTCTCATTCTGGTTATATTGTGAGTAGCCTACTTATTCCTCACCTACATCTAACAGATACTCTGCAACCAATTCCAGATCTTTCTCGGTCATGTGAGGGAAACCTGGCATGTTAGGATACTTGTCGCGCTTCTTACCGGGGTTTTTCACCCATTTGATAATGTCTGCTTTGTTATCATAGACTGCAGCAATTTCCTCAAGTGAGGGACCGGGTTGGTCTTTGCCCGGTGCGTGACATGCCGCACAGACCATAAACACACCTTTTGCAGCCTTTTTCCTCTCGGCAATCACAGCCTTCTGATCGATCTCCTGCAGGCCAAACTTCGTGTTTAGATCCTTGATGGCCTTAGCCGATCCAGGGCTTTCCCCTTGAGCTTTGAGAGCGAGTTCCTGCCAACGAGCTGGAGCATTGGCCTTTTCCTCAAACATCAATGCATGAGACATAGCCTCTACAGCATCACTGAGCATCGCACTCCCCTGCAAAGACAAAGCTGCTGCCACTGTCTTGTTAGCATCCTTTTTCATTGCATGCCAATAGATAGAACGCCTTAGGGTTGGAAGTGGTGTCTTCTGGGCTAAAGCTAGTGAGGCATCAAGGTTCTCATCCGCATAGCTACTGTAGGCATACCAGATCATCTTCGGAATAAAACGATCTTCCACATCCTCCGCTCTCATCGCCAATACCTCTAAGATTTGCTTCGCGTATGGCTCGGCAATCCTCTTCTGGCACGCACCAGCAAGATAGAGTCTAACGGTTGCATCCGTACTCGCCTTGGCAAGCTCTACCAACTGGCTTCCGAATCCTTTGCTCTTCTCAACATCCTGCTCGGTAAGGAAAACCAATGCTTGCTTCACTATCACGGGATCCGAGTCCTGCAATAATGCTTGGTAGAGAGCATCATTGAGACCTCCAGCAGCATGTAATGAAACAAGATAACGTAAGCGGTTCTGACTGGTCTTGTCCTGCACCCCCTTAATCAGTGGCCCATAAATAGCACTCAGGTCCTGTCCCGCCGCCCGACGCTGCGCAAATTCATGCTGCGCCATGTGGGAGAACCACTCGTTCTTATGATCTAAACACTTCAATAAACCTTTCGCGCTCGTTTTGGTAAGGTCAATTTTACGTGCCTGATAGCCATCCTTCCAAACCATCTTATAAACCCGCCCATTTGTGCGATTCCAAATGTCGTGTCGGTTGTTATGACACTGTTGTTTATCTGCCCAGTCCGAAAAGTAGACCGCCCCATCAGGTCCGTACTTTAAATGCACTGCCAAATATTCTGGATCAGCTGAGTAAAGCTGGTCGTTTCCTTGACTCGATGACAAATACGCTGAATCCCATTTCTTGAGCAACTCGCGGTTCATCTGACTACCATGAAGGTTGTTAGTAAATAAGTTCCCACGGTAGGACTCAGGCCAGTTATCACCGAGGTAAACCATCGAACCCACATGCGAGTGCCCACCAAAAATACTGCGCGTTCCAGCCTTACCTGCACCACCCTCACCGTGCCCATAGGCAGCCACTGAAGTCATGTAGTTGTCCGCAGGAAGCTTCCTTGCCCTGTACCCAGGTTGATCCGTCGCAATGAAACCTTCGTGATTCCTGTTAGCTTGTGACCAATAGTGTCCATCTCGGAAAACCTGAGTCACAGGCCCCAAGCCCCACGCCGAACGACAGTGCGTCATAAACATCTCCCCATCAGCACTGTAGGTCAGCCCCCATTGGTTAGATCCCCCGTTGGCATAGATTTCAAATACATCTTTCACCGGGTGGTAACGCCAAACTGCAGCTTCCATATACAGTCTGTCCTTCTTAGGTGTGTTTGGCTTCCCAACCCTAGATTTGTTAAAAACCCCGTGACAGCCGTATAACCAACCGTCATTGCCCCACATAAAGGAATTGGGGGTCTCGTGCGTGTCCGCGGTATCAAAACCATCTAAGAGCACCACAGGCTCACTATCTGGAACATCATCACCATCCTTATCAGGAATAAATAAAAACTCCGGTGCACAGGCCACAAATACCCCACCATACCCAACTTCAAACCCACTCACTAAGTTCAAGTTGTCAGCAAACACAGTCCGCTTGTCAAACTTCCCGTCGCCATTGCTATCCTCAAAAATTAAGAGCGTATCCTTCCCTTCCCCATCCTTTGCCCGACGTGGATAGGCAAATGCCTCCGCCACCCACAGTCTTCCTTTTGCATCAAAAGTGAAACCAATCGGCTGCTTGACCTGAGGTTCCGAAAGCGCCGTGCTGACTTCAAAACCTTCCGGAATGAGCATGTCTCTGACAGTCTCGTTCTTATCGGACTGGTTGGGGTTCGCCCCCAGAGCCCACAACAATGGCCCTTTTCCTCCCCCCTTCGGCTTCGTCTCATGAAACCTAAAGTCATCGTAGTTGATATGCCCCCATCCACCTTTCGCCTCGTCCACGATACGAACATAGATTTCTTTGCCTTTGAACTTGGACAAGTTCACTGACTGCACACTCATAGGCTCTAAATTACTCCCTTTGAATGCTTTGATCACCTTGTCGCCAGCTTTCTCGACTATTTCTACCCGCGTGCCATTTCCTGCACCGCCGCCCACTCGCACAGATGCCCACGGGTGGGTCACACGAAAACTCTTTGAACGCATCACCCCAGTTGGAGCATCACTCTTTCGTACCTCGTAGCCCCCATACCAAAAAGCACCGTCAGCATTACTCTTCGTACCACGCATGCGCTGCGCAAGCGCCCCTGATTTCACTGGCTGTCCTTCAAAAGCATCGCCCTCAAATGTCCATCCATCCAGATTTCCCATCTCAAAACCAATATTCGGCGCATCCTTAGGAACAATGCCCAACGATGCCTTTGTCGCCTTCTTCCCTGTCTGCTTGCTCTCAAATTTTGTCAGCTCAACATCCTTGAACTGAATCTTTGCTGGACCCACACCGCTGTGAATCTGAAATGCCAAGAGCCCAGACAAATCATACTGCCCTTCCTGGTAATCCTCTAAAGTCGTGAAATGACGCCCGTTGATAGAGATCTCAATCCGATGCCCTTTCGCTACGATGCGATAACTATTCCAATCATCTTTCTTCGCAAACTTCTCTAATGTCCTTGGGTCTTCAATAAAAGGAAGCTGGTGGCGCTTACCATCTACACCAATTTTAGTTAGAGTACCACGCTCCGTAATCAATGCACGGCCATGCTCATCATAGATCCGTCCCAGCCAGGTCTTCCCATCATCCAAATCACATTGATACCCCACAGCACTCCCATTCTTCTTCTCACTGCGAATCTGAATCCCAGAATTCGCTGTCGGGCCACCACTAATCCGATACTGTAAATTGAGCTCAAAATCCCCCAGTTGCTCATCAAAAAAGATAAACTCATTCCTCCCCAAACGCTCCCCAGCCCTAATCTCTGCAGTGATCGCCTTATCCTCTACACGCCATATCTCTTTGTTGCCAGACCACCCCTTAAGGCTCGCCCCATCAAAGATCCTCTCCTGCGCCTCTGCCGCCAATGGCAACACCAGTATTAATCCTAGTCCAATTGTTCTCATAGATACTTCTAATTAAACATAGCACCACGCTCACATCTTGGATTGGAGAGACAATTTTTATGATATATCGGACACCATCACTCCCGTTTTCAGGCCCACGTAAATTTTATTGAGAACTTTCACGGTTTTGCTTTCTAAATTGTAATGGCGTCACACCAATATGCTTTCGAAAATGCATCGTAAAAGAACTCTGGTCGTAAAATCCCAAATTCATCGCTAAGGTTGCTAGGTCCATGTCACTTTTTCGCAATTCTTCACAAGCTGCCTGAATCCGCGTCTTCATGATGAATTGCTGTGGGGTTGTCCCAAATGCATCCTGGAAATGCCTGCCAAATTGCCGCGTCGAAAAGCCCGACATCTCCGCTAGCTCCTGAATCGTCACCTTACTTCTGAAATTCTCGCGAATAAATTCAATCGCTGGTGCCACTCTAGAAAACGGCTGCATCCTCTCTTGAGATCCCCCATGACTCCACGTCACCCCCATCACCCCAATGGCCTCACCATCCTTATCTAGAATTGGTAGCTTGTTGGTAAAGTACCAATCTGGAAGTCCCTGCCTGTTAAAGAACAACTCAATGATATTTAACTTCGGCGTACTCGTCCCAATCACCTCCAAGTCGTCTTTGCGAAAATTCTCAACCAAACTTGGCGGAAATAAATCATAGTCAGTCTTGCCGATCAACTCACTCTCATCACGAAACCCAAATCGTACCAAGAAGTTCTGGTTAGCCTTCATCAATGCCCCATCCAAGTTCTTAGCAAAAAATGAAACACCAGGAAGATGCTCTAACAATGGTGTAAAACCCTGAGTTACATCAATCCGTGCTAACCAAGCATCCCTATCAAATTCACTAACATCATTCACCATGTCTCATTTATCATAATTTTTGTCCTACTCGCACAAGATCATTTTTCAACTTCCCACTATAGTCACATTTAAATCTATGAGTGATAAAAAGATAAATGTAGCGATTGTTGGCCTAGGATTCGGTTCTGAATTTATCCCGATTTACCAACGTCACCCAAATGCAAATTTAGTAGCTATCTGCCAAAGAAATGAAGATTCACTAAATGAAATCGGTGACAAATTTGGCATCGAAAAACGCTACACCAGCTACGAAGAACTCCTGCTCGCCCCCGAAGTCGACGCCGTTCACATCAACACTCCCATCCCTCTACACGGCCAACAGTCAATCCAAGCCCTCAAAGCCGGTAAGCATGTCGCATGTACCGTCCCCATGGCCACAAGCGTCGAAGAATGCGAAGAAATCTGCAGACTCTGTAAGGAAACTGGCCTCCAGTACATGATGATGGAAACCGTCGTCTACAGCCGTGAGTTCCTCTTCATGAAAGAACTCTACGATAAAGGCGAACTCGGTGATGTCCAATTCCTTAAAGGCAGCCACCAACAAGACATGGACGGCTGGCCCAGCTACTGGCCAGGGCTTCCCCCAATGCACTACGCCACCCACTGCGTTGGCCCAGTACTCGGCCTCACACGCGACCGTGCCGAATACGTCTCCTGCTTCGGTTCTGGCCAAATCCGCCCAGAGCTCGAAGCGGAATATGGCTCTCCCTTCGCTGTTGAAACTGCCCATATCAAATTCAAGGACTCCAAGCTCAGTGGCCAAGTCTACCGCTCCCTCTTTGATACCGCACGCCAGTACCGCGAAAGCTTCGAAGTCTACGGCTCAAAAAAATCTGTCGAATGGCCACTCATCGAACATGAACCACTTGTCGTTCACACCGCTAAAAAGCCTGAGCCTGAAATTCCTGAGACTGTCACATGCCCAGACTATGCCCACTACCTCCCTGATGAAATTGCCCCCTTCACCACAGGTGGCGTCTTCGGCGGTGACACAGGCGAAGAACACCTTTCCTTCACTCAAGGCGCTGGACACGGTGGCTCACACCCACACCTCGTCCATGCATTCGTCTCAGCTCTCCTAGAAAATCGCCCATGCTTCCCAGATGCCGCAGAATCTGCCAACTGGACATGCGTCGGAATCTTGTCTCACGAGTCAGCACTCGAAGGTGGCGCCATCAAACACCTCCCTTCATTCACCCTCGAAAAACCATCCTCTAACATGTGCAGCGCACCTGCATCTTAAGAGTTCACCGCTACCACACTTGAGAACTATTTCCCCGTCAAACAAGGACTAAGGACGGGGCAACCCCAACTAAATAAAAAACAGTACAACTATGAAAAAAACGACTAAACTCGTCCTCTCAGCCGTGCTAGCTGCATCTGCTTCAATGGGCTCAACTCAAGCAGCAATCTTTGCTGGGGACCTAATTGGAATCGACTTCGGCACTTCAGCTCCAGATGCTGGTGACAATTTCAACGTCATCGGATCTTTTGACTCCGATATCGCACTGAACCGCTACTCTGACAATGCCGCCACCGGAGTTACCATCCAAGTGAGCGGCCCAGGTGCCGCTGGTGGCTATAACAATTCTGACCCCTCTGCTGGATCTGCAGGTGAAATCTCACCCTTTCAAGATGCCCACATGGAGGATTGGTTGGGCATTTTCGGTGGCGGCGTAGGCACGCGCGTCACGCTTCTTACTTTCAAAAACCTGGACGACACACTCCGCTACGACCTCACTGCTGTCATTGGCCAGTTCTCTGGCAACACAAGCTTCGACGGCCAAGTCATTTCCGTCTCCGGTCAAGATAGTGATTCCTTTGGTACGGTAAGCACCGCTGGAGAACCCGTATACACCAGCCTCTCCGGCTTAAAATCCACCGATAAGACACTCGTCGTCGTACTTAGCAATGCCTCTACAGCCAACCATGCCTTGTCAGCTCTCACCCTGACCGCAGTCCCAGAGCCAAGTACCTCCGCTCTCATCGGCCTTGGTGGACTTGCCCTCATCATGCGACGCCGCAAGTAAAACGCCTCTTTTCATCGTTGTGTGTATTCGATACATGCAAAAGCCAACTAGCGAGTGCTAGTTGGCTTTTTCTTTGATACTTCCCGTAAAGACCAACAAGTAGGACTATACTATCTCACACAGGTCTCTACTTATTCCACACTAGCGAGTTCACCTAGCAAAATACGGTTCATCGCTATTCCAGCCTCGAAGTTCTCTACCCAGAAATTCTCGTTAGGGGCATGAATTTGACAATCAGGTAATGCGAGCCCAAGTAAAAGCGTATCCGCTCCTAGAATATCCTGCATGTCCTTGATAATCGGAATGCTTCCTCCTTCTCTAATAAGCACAGGCTGTTTCCCAAATGCCTTCTCTAAAGCAACCTGAGCAGCCTTGCCATAAGCACTGTGGGGATCCGTATAGTAGGGTTTACCGTCATGGCCCGCCTCCACGCTCACTCGAACACCTGCGGGTGCGTGCTTTTCCAAATGAGCCTGAACCTTCCGACTGATGTCGATGGGGTCCTGATTCGGCACCAATCTGAATGAAAACTTCGCCATCGCTTCTGCGGGAAGTACCGTTTTCGACCCTTCACCTTGGTAGCCACCACCTATGCCATTAACTTCAGCTGTCGGCCGTGCCCACAAACGCTCAGCCGAACTGTATCCAGGTTCACCAAAGACCTCTGGTGCACCTGTCTGGGCGAGAAGGTCCGCGTCACTCACCCCAGGAACTTGTGCCCACATCTCACGCTCCCACCCCTCTAATGGCTTCACGTCATCGTAAAACCCTTCAATCGCAATCTTACCATCCGCATCATGTAAACTCGCAACCAGTCGCGCCACTGCCGTTGCCGGGTTCGCCACAGCTCCCCCATAGACTCCTGAATGAAGATCCCCAGCCGGTCCCTTCACCGTAACCTCACAGCATGTGATACCTCGCAGGCCATATCCCATCGTCGGAACCCCACGCGCCACCATCCCAGTGTCCGAAACTGCGATAATATCGCAAGCTAACACTTCTTTGTGCGCCTCAATAAATGGCACAAGGTTTGGACTACCTATCTCCTCTTCACCCTCAAAGAGAAAAATCAAATTCACAGGTAATTCACCCTCTTCTTTCAGCGTCTGCTCCACACCTAATACATGTGCTAACATCTGCCCTTTATTATCTGTAGCACCGCGTGCCCAAATCCGACCATCCTTCAATACTGGCTCAAATGGCGGAGTGTCCCATAATTCCAAAGGATCTACTGGCTGCACATCATAGTGACCATAAATCAAAACGGTCTTTCGGTCATCATGGTGCGCATTGCGTGCGACCACCACAGGATGCCCCGCAGTCTCATGTAGCTCCGCATCCAACCCCATGGACGATAATTTTCCTAACAACCACTCCCCACAAGCACGCACGTCCTTACCGTGCTCAGATGCCGTAGAAATGCTGGGAAAACGAAGGAATTCAAATAAGTCATCAAGCTCAGATTGCATGACGCCATTCATGCGAATCCCCATCTCCGAAGCAAGCGCGAAGATCGAAAATAAAAAACCAACGTCGCTGCCGCCACGTTGGTTGTAAAAATTTTGCTCTGTGCTCAGAATTAGCAGCCGCAGCCACCACCTCCGCCGCCACCACAACAACCACCACCTTGGCCAGCTGCCGCAGCAAAATCCTCTTCCGTAGGTACGCGACCAAGCTCAAGGGTCAGGCCGACGTACTTACCAATCGCCTGCTGAACCATCTGAAGCTCACGCTGCGCGTCCATAAAGTCAGTCACCACAGAATTCTGAAGAAGCTGCTCACGAGCTTGCTCAAATTCATTAATCTCAGAATCGCTGAGCTCAACACCTGAACGTTGCTTGTTGTTAAGCGCCTCACCACTCTCGTGCACAGATTGGTACTGGAGGCGTGCTTCGTCATTGCTGAGGAATGCCTCAACACTGTTGTGAAGGTTCTTGAATTCTTCCTGAGAAACCAATGTCTCACAAAGTGACTTCGTAGTCGCCATCAGGGCGGAATCGTCTGCAATTAAGCTCATGCTGGTTCGATAAACCCACATCACCTCCTTGGCAATAGTGAGTTTCCTAATTTTTTACAATCCTTCCAAACGCATTCTCCCCCACCCATCGCCCTCACTACCTCAAACCCTCACATGCTTCATACATTCCGGAGCGACTTCTTCCCTACATCTTATTCACCCTCCTTAAATTTCTCGTTGACCCACATTTTCTTTCTACCTATAACATAGAAGCCCACCTTCCCATCACCCTCGATAGAAAAATGAAATACAATAAAAACAGGATCAAAACTGCTGTTTTGACAGCATCTATGATTGGAGGAACCTCTGCTGTTTCAAAAGCCTCAACACTAGCCATTAACTTCCTAGGCGGTAGGTATAGTGCCGCTAAACTTGCTGATGTTTCAGGCACAGCTTTTGGCATTGATGCCGGTGACTGGACCAACACGTCTGACACTCCCAATGGCTCAACCACTCTTGATGGCGTCTCCTTTACTTGGACAGCTTCTACCGAATGGTCTCAAGCCAACACCTTCTCAGGCACTGCCGGAGCTGAAGAAATCTACCATGGCTACCTCGACGATGGAGGATCGGGTGCTACCGTCAGCATCAGCGGCCTCTCAGCGTGGCTCGGCTCAAATACCAGCTATACCATCACTTTCATTGGTAGTGGTGACTCCACCACCACGGATATCCGAGACAACGTCCCCTTGTTTGTCTCAGATGGAGGTGCCAGCCTCGGTAGTTTTAGTATCAACCAAGTTATCACAAGTGGCGGCAGACACTCGGGCTTCGGCGAAATCTCAGGACTCACCAGTGACACCCTCTTTATCGATGGCCTCCCCCGAAGTGGTAGCGCCAGGGGGGGCATTGCCGGCATCGCCATCGTTGCTGTTCCCGAACCTTCCAGCACACTCTTAGTCGGGCTCGGTGCGCTCACCCTCGTGATCAGGCGCAAGCGCTAACACCACATACACACTGCAAGTTCCCATACAGCAGCACATTGACGCAATGTGCTGCTTTTTTTTATCTCATCCTCAGTCAGCTGAGTAGCCCAAGCTTTCAAGAACTTGCCTCCCTGAACCACCATCAATGCTAAATGTCTCCCCAGCCTCCCGCCAACGACCACAAGCTGACTGGTAGGTCGCCACATGAATGTCCTCAAATGATGGAGATAGATTCAGCTCCACTTCTCGTTCCTGCTCGCCCCCCCCCGGGGCTTCCCAAGCCAACTCCTCTAGGATGCGCCTTAACTCAGCTCCCTCATGAGCTACAAAATCTTCATAGCGCACAAGCACGCGCGCCGTACCCTTCAGCTGCTCCTCAACCTTGGTCCACATTCCCATCGTATGCGTCACGGCAGCTAATGCACCCTCTGGACTCAAACACGACCACCCCAAATGCGTCGCTCCAAATCTCTGAAAATAACAACTCATTGCCACATCTCTCGGATCTCTTAACACAGTCATCCACGCAACGCCTGGCAATAAACGATGTACACTCGCCAGTGACCCCGTGAGACCTGGATTCTTATCTATCCACACCCTATTCTCCCCTTCTCTATAACCCCGTAATTGTGCGCAATATGCATCATTGAACTCCAGCGCCTCATCACCACTAGCTCCAGCTAACAAGCTAGCCATGCTCTTTCCCCCATCATCCAAGCTTCGTCCTTCCATCCAACGCTGTCCCATCGCTTCAAACAATGTTGGCTCATCCACCCAAGCCGCTCCACTTAACTGAGACAACCTCTGTGTAATGAGCGAGGTCCCGCTCCGTGGGTGCCCGAATACCATAACGTTGTCAGCACCTTCAACTGGCCTGCGATCCTCAAACCAACCATCGGGTAGAGCATGCATAAGCTCACTGTCAAACTTACGTCGCTCAGTCACCGTCCGTGAGACATGCTTAAAGGCAATATCCTTCGCCTCCCATCCCTTACACTTCCCTAGTACACCCATTGCTTCATCTAACCGCCCCACCTTTGCATACAAACGTGCCAGACGGTATCCAGACTCTATCAATAGATTCCCACCATTCCCTGCCCCCCAAACTCTCTCGTACAATCGTATCGCCTCATCTACGTTCCCTAGAGATTTTGCCACTATAGCGGCACAAAACCAACGCTGCTCACGCCCAATATCACTCCTTTGCACCCGTTCATTCCATGCCCTTATCCTCTCAGCATCAAAAACACGTTCTAACAATAGCATACCCTCCAGCTCCCCGTCGCCAGCCCCCACACGATGCCTATGCACCCACTCATAACAATCAAGAGCCCTATCAGTCTCCCCCACCAAGATCCACAACTCAGCCAATGCCACTTGAAAGTCAGTATCTTCAATCCCAGCACCAGCAAGCCGAGTAATGGAATCTCGACCACTCGCTATATAGCCTGCCTCTATCTGGCCCCTTGCTAGCTCAAGCAATATCGCAGCGTCATCAGGGTCTAACCGAGCCGCCTGTTCAAAGCACTCTAACGCTTTTTGGTACAACTGCGCCTCTCTCGCCTGAATCCCCTGAACGATCCATTGCTCACATCCTTGCATGGAAAGACGCTATAGAAATCCCAACTAACAATCAAGGTTTGCTCATCCCTCTCACCTCCTGATGGAGCATTCCTGCTAGTGTGGTGCCAGTTAAGTAATGGAAATAATTGAGAAAGGTAATTTTTCTGATCCATAAGTCTAGAGGCAGCCCTGAATAGACATTCCGGACTACCGAAGAACAAAGTTGATCAAAATAACCCGAGCCTAATAAAAGAAGAATCTGTCAGGAGCCATTTCCTCAACCTACTATCGAACAATGATCTTGAGAACTTAGCTGACACCACACCGCATATCTCGGCCCTATAGCGTCACGAGAGCTCTCAGCCTAGCCCTAAGCACCTTCTAAAAAGCCAGTGAGCGGCGAAGTTGCTGATGCACCATCAATCACTTCTGGCATGCCCATCTCATAAGCTGCTCGACCAGCTTCCACCGCAACCTTGAAGGCAGCCCCCATGCGCACCGGATCAGATGCAATCGCAATCGCCGTATTCACTAACACGGCATCAGCCCCTAGCTCCATAGCCTCAGCAGCATGTGAGGGAGCACCCAAGCCCGCATCCACAACCACAGGTACAGTCGCCTGCTCCACGATTATTCTAATCTGATCGCGTGTCACCACACCTTTGTTAGAACCAATAGGTGCTCCTAATGGCATCACAGCTGCCGTGCCTACTTCCTGTAAACGCTTAGCCAAGACGGGGTCTGCATTAATGTAGGGTAGAACCGTGAAACCTTCCTTCACCAGAATCTCCGCAGCCTTCAGTGTCTCAATCGGGTCAGGTAAAAGATATCTTGGGTCCGGGTGAATCTCTAACTTGACCCACTTGGGTAAGCCCGCCGCTGCAGCTAAACGTGCGAGTCGCACGGCCTCCTCCGCATCCATCGCGCCACTGGTATTCGGCAGCAACAGATACTTCTCTGAGTCGATAAACTCGAGAATGTTTGCGTAGGGGTCATTGCCACCACTCAAATCAGCACGACGCAATGCCACTGTCACAATCTCTGATCCCGAAGCGGCTAACGCATCACGCATCAATGGGTTCGAGGCAAATTTGCCCGTACCGGTCATCAAACGTGACTCAAAACTGCGATCGGCAATGACTAATGGCTGGTTCTTCATAGCGGCGGAAAACTAAGCAGCATCGCCAGATGCCGCAATCATCAATTGTGACTAAATTTACCCCTGATAGGCATAAGCAGGTACCCCACACACACCAAGTCCAGTCACGCGAAATAATCTACCAGCGTGTTCTTCCTTTTCGGTCTTGTGCACACCAGTCGTGATATACAGCTCATCTAGCGCCTCTCCACCAAACGCACAGGCTGTCGTCTCCAAACATGGAACCTCTACCCTGCGAATCTCCTCACCACTCGTGGGATTAAAACACGCCACACAGGCACCGTGACAAAATGCCACCCAAAGGTTGCCATCAGAATCAATCGTCATGCCATCAGGTGATGCATCAATGTGGCCAGTATCAACAACGCTGCGCATGTTCGTCATATGCCCATCCGCATAATCAAAGGCCAAAATCTCACGACGCGGCGTGTCGATGTAGTACATCACTGCCCCATCCACCGACCATGCTAAACCGTTAGAATTGGTCACAGGCCCAAAAGCCTCAGCCAAAGAACCATCCTTGTCTAACTTATACAAGCGGGCATCCCCAGTCTTCTTGACTAAAGAAATCGTCCCAGCAAAAAAATGGCCATCAGGAGAGCACTTCCCATCATTGAAACGGTTGTCACTCTTATCTGGTTCAGGATCTGAAATTACCTGCTTCTCCCCAGCCTCACTTAAAAATGCCACGCCATTGTCACCAGCAATCACCATCCCACCAGTCTCCCTCGGCACAACCGTTCCCACACGCTCACCCACGCACCATTCCTTCTCCTCACCGCTCAAGGGGTCGAAACTCAGCACCTTGTGCGCTTCAATATCGACATAAAGTAACTTACCTTCCCACCAAATCGGACCTTCTCCCCAAATCGCACGATAATTACCAACCGGTTCTACTGTCATGCCCATAGCCATAATAGCTCACCACCGCCTTGTCCAGCGAGCTTTCAGACACCCATTACTTATGCAAGATCGTCGCCTTCGACAACACTCTCCGAGTCTGTGAACTAATCTCTAGCAAACTCAAGGTGAGCCGGCCGTTCTGACTCTTTAAGGGCAATAACATCAATACCAACAAAGGCACTAACCAATGGCTACAACGTACAAACATCTCAGCAACCCACGGGTCCATCCCGTAGAACTTCTCAGCGGGTTCATAATGCGCCAGCACCCTCGCAATGCTCGTCACGCCTCCCCAAAAAACCATATAGACCAAACTCGGCTTGCGTAACCACGGAACCAACACCCCAATGGCGACTATAAAGTCTAATACCCCCATCAGGTACAGCCACCCTTTCGCCGCGGACTCCCCCACTCCTAAAATCTCCATCGTCATATTCTGAAACAACCAAGGCACCGGATGGTGGCCCACAGCATACAAGCCATGCCCGATGAAACACATACTCGCTAAACAACAAGCAACCCACCCCCACGCAACTAATTGCCTAGGAAATACTAACACCCACAAAAATAACAAAGGCAGCCCGACTTGAAGCGCATACTCGATCAACATGCCCTCCTGGTAATGCACATCAAAAAAGTTACTGTAACTATCCAATGCCACTATCGCCCACAATGGAATCAGGGCCCACTTGAAAATGGCAAAATAGGGAATACGCATTAATAAGGTCAGAAATGCCCCTACCATCAGAGCTATCCCCAAAAACTCAATCCCCCCGGTGATATAAGGGTCAGATTCTAGCGCAAAATCTTCCCAGCTCACATCGCTCACCTTCGCCAACAAGGGAGCCACCGCCTCCTCATTCCAAATCAAACCTCGAATGTGACTGTCCCAACGGTACATCAACCATCCCCGAGCCGCGAAAGTCACAGCCACTGCCAGCTGCAACAAGCTCAACCATAACCAAGCCACCTTGCTGTACAGGCTCCCCTCATGTGGACTCAGCTGCCCACGGATACAATGCTCTAAAAATGCATTCAAAATTTTGTACGAATTGTGATTTCTACCGATAAAAAATCCCCCAGACTCATTGCCGAGCTGGGGGACCTAAAGTTCAGTATGTTTATATAGAGCTTTCCGCCACCGCTTGGCAAGCGCACACTATTTTTTCTTCGCTCTAATCGTCAGCACTTCGCCACCCTTCGCCTGCCACAAACTCAATCCCTTAGGGGTTTTGAAGGAATTTCGTTGCTCCACAGCCTCAACCTTCAGTGCACCAGTTTTTTCCAATTTGACGGTCTTGATTTGCATAGATTCAGCATTCACCGAAACCCAATCAAAGCCATTAAATGCCGCACAATCCAGCGTCCAAGATTTTGCATCATCTGCCTTTCTTAAGGGTGCCCCCCAACAACCTTCACCAGTGTACACAGTCGCCTTCGGATCATTTGGTGCTGCGACAAATCCCTCCGCACCATCTGAAGCTGGCCTCAATGGCTGCGTGCGCTTAATACAGTGAGAGTCAGACTCAAATGCCAAGTCGACTCCATGCTTATAAAAAATTGGCGCCCACTTGTACGGGTTCGTTCCCTCCTTCTTCTTCGAGACGTGTGGCCGCATCGGCTTGTGATATCCCGCTGCGGTATAAGTCACCGAACCTGCATGCTTCCCTAAGTCCTGGTCCAGCCACGCACTCTGTGCCCCCTCTGCAGGAATTTCAGAATTCAACGCGTAGTACCGCAAAAGATTCTTCCCAACTGTAAAAGCATAATAAACGTCCGCGGGTGTATCAAACTCCTTGCTGATCGCATCCTTCTTGTTCTCATGGTTCCCTCGGTGCGCCACAATGGGTATGATCGTCCCGTCCTCAGAGATCGTCAGCTGCCAATCCTCAAACCATTTGTCCCATTGGTCATGCGTCGGTGATCCAATCATATCTCCTGAAAACGACACAAATAAAGGCTTCAGCTTCGCCACAATTTTGTTGAGCTCCTGACGTGTCTTGCGGTTGCTCCGTGAATCCCCACCATTGATAAATGTAATTGCCTTGTTCGTCGCTGGAGCCGTGTGAAACTTTAACCTCCGACTCACACCAGAAGCATCCTTAATCACGTAAAAATAGGCAGTATCCGGCTCCAGCCCTGTGAGCTTCACAAAACAATTCACCCCCTTACCAATCGGTACCGTCCGATGCACCTGCTGGCTCTTCTCATACAAATGATGCTTTCGCTTCTGGTCCACCTTACCGTAATGCACAACCCCAGGCTTCCCACTCTCCTGCACCCAACCAATCGTCGCCTCACTGCTCGGATTCTCAATCCACATCAAGCGATGCTTAATTGCTTCTGAATCATTCTCAGAAATAATCCCTACGCCCTCTTCAGCCACCAAACTGGCCTGAAATGCCAAACTCCCCCCAAGGACGAGCATCAAACTTTTTACTTTCATCATCGTTTCGCTGTGTATTGTCTAATTAACTCCGTCTCAGTCAACGTAGTCAAACTGGTCACTTACTTACACCTCTATTATCTCCCTCATTTCACAAAATAGGACAGATTTTTCACAGAAAGTGATCAGAAATCCGCATTTGTTCTTTCACATTAGGACAATCCAGCCTAATCCCCCTCTATGTCTTTCAAAGATCTCGGACTCTCAGAGCCTATCGTTCAAGCCGTTAGCGAAGCCGGCTACGAAAACCCCACCCCGATCCAGGCTCAAGCCATCCCGCTCGTGCTCGAGGGCCGCGATGTGGTTGGCGCATCACAGACCGGTACTGGAAAGACCGCCGCCTTCGCCCTCCCCTCACTCTCTAAAATCACCGCTCTAGGTAAACCACAAATCCTCGTCCTCGAACCAACCCGCGAACTCGCTCACCAAGTCGCAGAACAATTCGAAACCTACGGTAAACATACCGGCTGCAAAGTTGCTCTCCTCTTCGGTGGTGTCGGCTACGGCGCTCAAACCGATCAACTTAAAAATGCCGATGTCGTCGTCGCCACTCCCGGCCGCCTCGTCGACCACTTCTACCGTGGTACGATGCGCTTCGCGAATGTCAAAATCCTCATCCTTGATGAAGTCGACCGCATGCTCGATATGGGCTTCCTCCCCATCGTTCGTAAAATCGTCAACCTCTGCCCGTGGAAAGCGGAACTCAATAAACCACGCGAAGAACGCGAAGAAAAATTTAAGTGGCTCGACCTCCCCGACCGCCAGACCCTCTTCTTCTCCGCCACTATGCCCCCTGCGATTCAGGGCTTCGCTGATTTCTGCCTCGATAACCCAGCCCAAATCGAAATTGCTCGCCGCGAAGTTGCTTCCACCATCCAGCACGCCTTCTATCCCGTCTCCATGGACCAGCGTGATGACCTCCTCGTTGAACTCATCAATCGCACCGACACACAGTCCGTCATGGTCTTCACCCGTACCCGTAAAGAAGCCGATTCCGTCTGCCTCCTACTCAACGATAAGACCGACGCTAAAGTCATCGCCATGCACTCCGATATCGGCCAAAAAGACCGCATGAAGGCCCTCGCCGGCTTCAAAGACGGCACCTACGACATCATGGTTGCCACCGACGTTGCCGCACGTGGTATCGATATCTCCTCAGTCTCACACGTCATCAACTACCGCGTCCCCGAAAACTCAGAAGATTACGTCCACCGCATCGGACGTACTGGCCGCGCCGAATCAGAAGGTGATGCCTTCACTATCCTTACCGCCGATGAACTCGACTTCGCAGACGCCGTAGAAAACTTTATCGGTAAAAAAATCGAACGCAAGAAGCTCGAAAACTTCGACTACAAATACACCGCTCTTCTTGACGAAAAGCCGGCTAAGCCAGTGCGTAAAAAGCGTCCACCTGCACCGCGTCGACGCGGTCGTCGATAGACTCCAGAGATTCTTACTTCACACTCTCACCTTCTCACTGCTAGATTGGCCGCGCTCAATCTAGCATTTTTTATGAAAGTCCTCGCCATCGACCCCGCTGTCCGTAATACCGGCTACGCCATCATTGAAGGCGACCAACATAAACAATGCGCCATCGATTACGGTGTCATCAGTATCCCTGCCAAAATCCCCCAATCAGGCGCGCTCTCTGCCGTCAGAACTGGCCTACATAATCTCATTACCCAGTACCAACCCGATGTCGTAGCCGTTGAAGGCATCATCTATGTCCAGTCCGTCCGTACCGCCATCAGCATGGGCGCCGCCAGAGCCGCAGCTCTCATCGCCGCAGCAGACTCAGGCCTCGAAGTCTTCGAATACGCCCCTAAAAAAATCAAAAAAGCTGTCGTGGGAAATGGCAATGCCGATAAAGCTCAAGTAGCTTTCATGGTAAGAGCCTTGTTAGGATTAAGCGAAACTCCTCCGCACGATGCTGCCGACGCCATCGCTATCGCCATCGCCCACCTCTCATCCTCAGACCCTATCAAAGCTTCAGTCCTTGACCAAAAGCGCGTCTGACCCCCAATGCCTCACACCCTCGACACCCGCCGCCACGATCTCGATGCCTTGCGCGCCTGCGCCATGCTGCTTGGTATCGTCCTACACGCGGCCATCGCCTACGCAGGCTTCAACTGGGCTGTCGTTGACCCCTCTCATAACCAATGCTTCGCCTGGCTTTTCTACGGAGTTCATGGATTTCGCATGCAACTCTTCTTCCTCATAAGCGGATACTTCACCTGTATGCTCTATCAAAAGCGTGGATTAAAGGAACTCCTCTTACACCGCCTCAAGCGCATCCTCATCCCACTCCTTATCTTCGCCCCCCTAACCAGCCCGCTCATCAATTACATCCTAACACAAGCATACCAAAAACAAGGAACCGCTGAACTCTTCGCCAGCTTCCACTCCGGAAATATCCTTGCCGACTTCAATTTCCATCACCTCTGGTTCCTCTACTTTCTCTGCTTCTTCGTGCTCGCTTTCAGCCTCATTACCATTTGCCCCAAACCTAACTTTCCCAAGCGCTTCTTAACCTACCCAAGCAACCTCTTCTACATAGTACCCATCACCCTCGTCATCCAATCATTCCTTACCAGAAGCTACCCAACATTTGGCCCTGAATCATCACTCGGACTGATACCCAAACTCCCAGTCCTGCTCTACTACGCCACCTTCTTCTTTTTCGGGTGCCTTCTTTTTCTCCACCCCAAGACACCTGTCGGCCTAAGATGGAAATTACTCACCGTAACAGCTCTACTCTTCCTCTTCCCACTGGGAATGTGGACCGAGTGGTGGAGCTACTATAATGCTCCAAACCTACAAATTCTATCAGACATTCTACAAGTCCTTTTCACCTGGTCCATGGTCTTCGCCTGCATCGGGTTCTTTCAGATATATTGCTCACACCCCTCAAAAGTGATGCGCTACCTATCCGATGCCTCATATTGGCTCTACCTCGCTCACCTTCCTCTCGTCTTCGCAATCCAATTGCTCATCCAAAATTGGCAAATCACCTGCTTTCTTAAATTCCCCATTGTCATTCTCGCCACTCTCGCACCACTCCTGCTGGCATATCATTTCGTTGTTAGAAAGAAACCGCTCGGCAAACTCCTCAACGGAAAATAATCAAAAAACACATTCCCATTTTTAGAACACACATTCCCCTTACATGACTTCACAAATGGCCTTATCACTCCCATATGGAGAAGCTCATTCATCAAATCCTCTCAAAATCTTTTCCCTCCTCCGAGTCAGCAGTCTACGAAATAGCCTCTCTCAAGGCTCAACTCGAACTCCCAAAAGGTGTCACCCATGTCATCTCAGACGTCCACGGTGAAGCCAGAAAACTGCGCCATGTCATTAATAATGCTTCTGGCCGCCTCAGACCTGTCGTCGCCGACCTCTTCAATGGCGATACCAACTCAAAGCCATTCAACGAATTTCTTCACCTCCTCTACTACCCCACTGAACTCCTCCAAATGAAGGCCGAAGAACTCGGTGAGAACCAAGATGCTCGCTTCCATTGGGTACTCGAAAGCCTCACCAAACAATTCGCAATCATCCGCTCAGAAATACGGACAAAACGCCGTAAAGACATCAAGCACTACACCCCCAAACTATTCAGAGAACTCTTCGAAACCCTACTCAACTACCCAGCAGGCGGCCATCATAGCGCATTTCTCGAAGTCACCGTAAAGGAACTCGTAAAGCGTAATATGGATTACCAAGCCCTCCGTGCTGCTTCTAGGTTTATCAGAAATATCACTGTCGAAGAACTCATCGTGGCTGGTGACCTGGGTGATCGCGGAGCTCGTATCGACTGGGTTATCGACTATCTCATTAAACAACCAAATGTCTCAATCGTCTGGGGCAACCATGATGTCAGTTGGATGGGTGCCTGCCTAGGCCAAGAAGCCCTGATCGCAATCGTCCTCAGAGTCTCGCTCAGGTACCGCAGAATGTTCCAGCTCGAAGAAGGCTATGGCATTATCACAAAACCACTCGAACAACTTGCTAACACAATCTATCAGGATGATCCAGCAACCTACTTCAAACCTAAACGCGGTGGCGAAAGAGACGAACTCACCATCGCTAGGATGCAAAAAGCCATCGCCATCATCCAATTCAAACTCGAAGGCCAAATCGTAGATCGCCACCCAGAATGGGACATGGATTCACGCAATATTCTCAAACATATCAATTTCCAAGACCACACAATCACCCTCGATTCCCACACCTACCCCCTGCGCGATACTCACTTCCCAACGATTGATCCATCTGACCCGAACCGTCTCACCCCCGAAGAACAACAATGCCTAGATCGCCTCGTTACTTCATTTGTTAGTTCGTCCCGACTCTGGGAACACATGAAGTGGGTCGTAGAACGTGGCAGCATGGCGGAAGTCCGCGATAAAGCAGTCATCTTCCACGCCTGCCTGGCACTCTCCCCCTCAGGTGATTACCTCCCCATCAACATCGATGGTATTGAACACTCAGGCCCCGACCAATTCGCCGCATTCAATAAAGTCATCAAGCGCGCTTTCCGTAAAGGGTCCTCAGCTGACCAAAATGACAAAGATTGGTTCTACTACCTCTGGGCTGGCCCTCGCTCGCCACTCTTCGGAAAAGACAAAATGGCGACCTTCGAGTCGTATTTCATCGACAATAAGGCCGCACGAAAAGAATCCAGAAACCCATGGTTTGATCGGATTCACAACCCCGCATTCTGTGAAAAAGTATGCCAAGATATGCAGGTCGAAGAGGGTGGACTCATCGTCAACGGACACGTCCCAGTAAAAGTCGAAAATGGCGAAGACCCTATCAAACGCGGTGGAAATGCAGTCACCATCGATGGCGCATTTTCAGAAGCATACGGAGACAAGGGCTTCACACTCATTCTCTCACATACCGGTGACTACCTCGCCCAACACCATGGATTCAAAGACCCAGTCTCCGTCGTCAGAACGGGCGAAGATATCATCCCAACCATGCGCAAAATTAGATCCTACAATAGCCCAAGACTCGTAAAACACACCGAACAAGGGAAAGCCATCCAACAACAAATTAAAGCTCTAGAAGGCCTCGTCACCGCCTACCAAGATGGTCTCCTCAACGAAGATTAAAACCTACTTACCAATACAAAAACTCCCAAAAATCTCCCCGAGAATCTCCTCAGTGTCCACGCGCCCAGCAATCTCACCAATCGCATCTAGCGCTTCCCTCAAGTCGATCGCTGCAAACTCAACCCCCGCTTGCAATTCAAGTGACTCCCTAGCCACATCTAACGACTTAGAAGCTTTCTTCAAACAATCCTGGTGCCGAGCATTGATAGCCATCGCATGCCCCCCCCAACTAGATTCACTCAATAGTAATTCCTCTGAAATCGCATCTGCCAGTGCATCCAAACCGTGATCTTGCCTACAAGAAATCCTTACTCCTCCAGATCCAGCCCAAACATCATCCTGCCCCAGATCTGTCTTGTTTACCACTAACAGGTGGTGCCTACCTCGAATTTGATCTTCACCTAGCAAGCGCTCTCCAGCCTTACTGCCATCCACGACCTCCAAAATCAGGTCAGCCATTTCAATCTGCTTCTCTGAACGTACAATGCCTTGCTGTTCGATTCGATCAGAAGAATCACGCACTCCAGCAGTATCAATCAACCGTACCGGTATTCCTTTCACGTTGATGACCTCTTCCACTGTATCACGAGTGGTCCCCTCAACATCAGAGACTATCGCACGCTCATACCCTAACAAAGCATTGAGCAATGATGATTTCCCCACATTGGGCTCGCCACAAATCACAGTGCGCACACCTTCACGTAAAATCCTCCCCTGCTCTGCTGTCGAGAGCATCTTACCAATACCTTCCTGCACCTCAGCAATTCGCTTCAACATCGCAGCCCCCGTATCTGGGTCGATATCTTCCTCCGGAAAATCAATGTATGCCTCCACGTGGGCTACTACACCCAATAAGCTCTCTCGAAGAGCCTCAGACTGGTCACCCAGCCTACCCTGCAGCTGCTCATGAGCTGCCCGCATCGCCATGTCTGTCTGAGCTGAAATTAAATCCATAATGGCTTCCGCCTGTGTCAGATCTAACTTCCCATTCTCAAATGCCCTCTGGCTAAACTCGCCAGGGTCCGCAGAACGTGCTCCACACTCCAATAGACGCTCAAGCACCCGGCGAGTCACCAAAACACCACCGTGACACGCCAGCTCTACCACATCCTCGCCCGTAAAACTACGAGGTCCTCTAAACACAGTTGCTAACACTTCATCGATAACATCTCCATCACCATTGAGCACCTTGCCAAGAACGGCATAACGCTCGGGTTGAGCTTCGAGCCCGCCCTTACAGCGCAAGGCCTTTGCTGCCATACTAACAGCATCAGGCCCACTCACTCGTATCAACGAAACAGCACCTACTCCAGGCGCACTTGCTATCGCAGCAACTGTGTCCCCAACCTTCATTTAAACTGGAGCTAGTACTTGATCTAATACCTCAAGACAACGTGCGTTTTCCGCTTTTGTCCCAATCGAGATACGTACCCATCCTGGTAATTTATACCCGCGCATTGCACGGACAATCACTCCCTGTTGAAGCATGGCATCAAACACTTTGTCGCCATCCCCCACCTCTACCAGAATAAAATTAGCCACCGAAGGTACGTAGTTCATGCCGCGCTCTTGGAATGCCGCTTCATAGAATGCTAACCCTTCTGCATTATTAGTTACCGTATTTTCCACATGTGCTGTGTCTTCAAGTGAGGCCAATGCAGCCCTCTGTGCTACTTCATTTGTGTTGAATGGCTGACGCGCTTTCTGCAAAATGCCTGCGACTTGCGGCGCCGCTAAACCATAGCCAATCCGCAGCCCAGCCAAGCCATATGCCTTCGAGAAGGTCCTCAAGACCACTACATTGCGCCCCTCACGCACATATTTCAATGTGTCTGGAGCATCTGATAAAAACTCAAAGTACGCTTCGTCAAAGACAACCACCACATGCTCAGGAACACGCTCCATAAAACGAGCGATCTCTTCCTCTCCTACAATAGTTCCTGTTGGGTTGTTAGGATTCGCTATAAATACCAAACGTGTCTTCTCGGTAATTGCATCCGCCATCGCATCCAAATCATGCACGAAGTTCGGATCCGCTACTTCCACGTACCCAGCCCCAAACAGAGTTGCCATCAACTTATACACCACAAATGCATGCTCCGCTGCAATCAACTCAGCTTCCGGATTCAAAAAACAATGGCACAACAACTCAATGATCTCGTTTGATCCATTGCCCAATACCACATTCTCGATACCTAAATCGTATTTCTCAGCTAAGGCCGTGCGCAACTTATAGCCCCCACCGTCAGGATAGATATGCATCTCACCTGCCGCGTTGCGAATAGCATCTAAAGCCATTGGTGCCGGCCCCAAGGGGTTTTCGTTAGAAGCCACCTTCACGATGCTCTCAGGGTCTAACCCCAACTCACGTGCAGTCTCCGTAATCGGCTTACCTGGCTCATAGGCGACCAAATCACAGACAAATTGGTTAGCAAATTGCTGAATACTCATGCGCTGAACCTAGCCGCCATCCTCGTTCGAGCAAGCCCGAATCACTCAGATTTTTCAGCTTCTCACTAGGCCTCCCCACTACCCCACATCACCGCCACCAGCGGAAAATCGCGCAAAAACCAACAAGCTCGTCACCAAGATAGCCAAATCAGATACCTCCTCAACAAACGCCACCTCCAAGTAGGCATCACGGCTCTCAGTCCGATGCCAGATCACGAATTGCTCACCATATCGCACACCTGACTCTAAGTCACCTTCAAGGGCCGCAGCTCCCACTTCTTCCCCTCCGTCCACATCGCGTATTATCGCGTGAACCTCTCCGTCTTCACTGACCAATGGGGCTTCAATAACCACACGATAGGATCCACAAATCAACTCACCCTTGAGATCACTCAGACGCTGCACCTTATCTTGCTTAGGCAAGCTAGCAATACACCTCCCGCCATCTTCCCCCCCGTGAACCCACACCTCACAATCCTTGAAGCCAAAGGAAACAGTAAACCCACCAAAATCCACCTCGTGCGCCGAGGGCCACTTGATCGCCTTCCACCACCGTAATGACCGCCACTTAATTCTCGCTTCTAAGCTATTCACCACACCCCAAGCAAACATGCCTACCACGTTTCAAAAATAAAAAAACGCAAGGCCTCGCGACCTTGCGTTTTCTGTAAATCGTCTTCTCTCTGAGAGATTAACGAGAGTAAAGTTCAACAACGAGCTGAACGTTGACTCCGTGATCGAAATCATCTGGCTCAGGAAGGCGAGCGATGGTACCAACCATCTTCTCACGATCGAGTGTGATCCAATCTTTAAGAGGTACTGCCTGCGTGAGGTCAAGTGCGCGGAGACCGAGTTGCTGAGAAGATGCCTTCTCTGCTACTGCAATCACATCACCTGGCTTACACTGGTAGGATGCGATGTCTGTCTTCACACCGTTCACTGTAACGTGACCGTGGTTCACAAACTGACGTGCTGCAGAACGTGTGTTACCGAAACCAAGACGGTAGCATACGTTGTCGAGACGTGTCTCAAGAAGACGTACAAGTGTGTCACCTGTAATTCCACGCTGACGTACTGCCTCTGCGTAGTACGCGCGGAATTGCTTCTCGAGAACTCCAAATTGGAAACGAAGCTTTTGCTTCTCACCAAGAGCTACTGAGTAGTCAGACTTCTTACGACGACCTGCACGAAGACCGTGCTGACCTGGTGGGAAGTTACGACGCTCAAGTGCCTTGGAAGGTCCGAAGAGAGCTACACCGAATCGGCGGCTGATCTTATCTTTAGGGCCAATATAACGTGCCATAATAAAAAATAGTTAAAGTTAGGTTAAATTAGACGCGACGTGCTTTCTTAGGACGGCAGCCGTTGTGTGGGACTGGTGTCACATCTTTAATTGCTGTGATTTCAAGACCAAGGCCTTGAGCAGCACGAACTGCTGATTCACGACCAGCACCAGGGCCTTTAACGCGAACTTCTACAGTCTTGAGACCGTGAGACATTGCCTGGCGGCATGCATCTTGGGAAACAACCTGAGCAGCATATGCGGTAGACTTACGGGAACCCTTGAAGCCCATCTTACCAGCAGATGACCAACCAATTGCGTTACCATTGAAGTCAGTAACGTTGACAAGAGTGTTGTTGAATGTTGCTGTAACGTGAACGATACCAGCAGTGATGTTCTTGGACTTCTTCGCCTTGTGAATCTTAGTGACTTCTTCTTCGCCACCTGCGATTTCTGCGAAAATGTCGCGCTTCTTCTCTTCCTTCTTAGGAGCTTCTTCTGCTGCTGGTGTTTCAGGAGCTGGAGTCTCTGCAGGAGCTTCTGCTGTTGGTACTACTTCCTCAGTAGCTTCAGTTTCTTTAATTTCTTCAGACATTGTATTTACAGGTCAAAGGTTACTTAGCTACACCCATTGTACGCTTCTTACCCTTACGAGTACGAGCATTGGTCTTAGTGCGCTGGCCACGAACAGGAAGGCCACGCTTATGACGCTGGCCACGGTGACAGTTGATAGAAGTCAAACGCTTAAGCGCTGCTTGCTTCTCACGACGAAGGTCACCTTCAATAAGAATGCTCTCGCTTGTGATTACCGAGGCAATCTTTACGAGTTGTTCTTCTGAGAGCTGACCAGTACGGATGTCTGGATCTACACCTGCCTGCTCAAGGATCTTCTTAGCAGTTGTGCGACCAACACCGTAAATGTATGGAAGAGAAGCTTCGATGCGCTTCTCATTGGGAATTTCGGTTCCGAAAATTCTTGCCATGGTAATCGGTAATTTAGTTGTTAATATGTTTGCTCCGCAGAGTATTATGCGCGTGTTGCGCAAAGCGGGACGGCTCGTTTACCAGAGATTTAGATTCTGGCAAGCGGGAAATGCCCAATCCTCCCCCTTTTCCCTATATTTGACCCACATCCATGGATTTTGACCCGAAACTCGAAAAAAATCGCATCCGCCGAGCCATGCGTGAAGCTCTCAAAGCATTCCCCTCAGACCTCAAAGCTCAGGCCTCACAGCAACTCTGCCAGCAGATCGTTCAATTTACCCAAAAACACCCGAATATCCGCACAATTGCCAGCTTCGCGGCCCTGCCAATGGAACCCGATCTCAGCGCCCTGCACCAATTGCTGCCTCACCACCACCTCGTCTACCCAAAATCTCTCCCAGGCGGCTCGATGACTTTCCACCGCGTTGCCGCCTTCAGCGACCTCAGCCCAGGCCTCTTCGGCATTCTCGAACCCACCGATTCCTCTCCCCATGCCACCCCGCCACAGGAAATCGACCTCTTTCTCTGCCCAGCATACGCATACACGCATTCTGGCCAACGCCTCGGCAAAGGTGGTGGCTACTATGACCGCCTCCTAGAAAACCGTCGCGATGACGCCTTTTTGCTCGGTATCTGCTATGAGCTTCAGCTCCACAACTCACTTCCTGTAGAACCACACGACATTGAGGTCCACAGCGTTCTTAGCGCCCCATCGTCATAAACGCCTCCTCGAGGGGACAGAATTGTCACCCATTCAAGGATTTCAGCATCGACAAGCACCCTAACTCCATGTTTTTCTCCGCGCTCGCTGCTATGAAACATTTACTTTCTATCGAAGAACTCGACGCCCCCACCCTCAATGCTCTGATCGACTCAGCGGTCACTCTCAAAGCAGAGCGTGGTAACCACAGCACCCAACCACTCGCTGGCCAGACTTGGGCCATGATCTTCACAAAATCATCCACCCGCACACGCGTCTCCTTCGAAGTCGGTGTCCGCGAACTCGGTGGTTCCATCATGTTTCTCTCCTCTAACGACATCCAACTCGGCCGCGGTGAGCCCATCAAGGATACCGCTCGCGTACTCGGCCGCATGATTCACGGCTGTATCATCCGCACCTTCGACCAACAAGATGTCGTCGATTTCTCAGATTTCTCAGAAATCCCCACCATCAATGCCCTGACTGACGAAGAACATCCCTGCCAAATCCTCGCAGACCTCCTTACCGTCAAAGAAAAACTCGGTACTTGGGAAGGTAAAAAATGCGTCTTCATCGGCGATGGCGACAACAATATGTCACGTTCGTGGATCTGGGCTGCTAAATACCTCGGATTTGAACTCGTCGTCGCTGCTCCAGAATCCTGCCAACCACCAAAAGATTGGATGGACAAGGTCAACGCCCCCAATGTCACCCTCACCTCAGATCCAGTCGAAGCGGTCAAAGGTGCCCACGTCATCAACACCGATGTCTGGCTCTCCATGGGCCAAGAAGGACAAGCCGAAAAAGAAGCACTCTTCGGCGACTATCAAGTCAACGCTGAGCTCCTAAGCCATGCTGCTGACGACCACATCGTCCTCCACTGCCTCCCAGCATACCGCGAAAAAGAAATTAGCGAAGCAATCCTCGAGCTACACGCAGACACGATCTTCCAACAAGCTGAAAACCGTCTGCACGCACAAAAAGCTGTCCTCGCTGCCATCGCTCAATAAACCTCACAAACACATTTCCCAAACTAATGCCCAAGTGACCCACACTTGGGCATTTTTTATTCCTCAGCCAACTACCCACATCCCCCTCTACTCTTCCACCTTCACCTCAGAGATCGTCTGAGCACGCTGCCCCTCGACCACCTCCGTAGCGTGGTAATCAAGATAGGCTTTCTCTAAATGGGCATAGAGATCTGCAATCGTCTGCTTTTTGCTCACGCGGTATTCCACCATCTCTTTGTGTGTCGTCACCGGGTAAGATTTAATCACAGCATTCACCCTCTGCCCTTTATCTCCCAATGCCGCAGCTTGCACATCACTCAGACGTTCTGTGAAATTCTCAACCGTGTCATTGAGATAGCCACTCGGGCTGTTGCGTGGTTCCACATGATAAATCCTTACCAAATTGCGCGACTTCAGTGATATCGTCAGCTCACGCACATAAGCAGCATTATCCACCGCATATTCCTGAAGCCCAAACGTCTCCACATCCGCCAAAGAGACAAATGCAACCTGCTGGTCAATCGTTGCCTTCCAAAATAAAGTGCGTACCTTCCCAGTAATCGTCCGATGACTCGGACCATTCAGTGTCTTCTCCTGACCAATGATAACCTGAGCTTGGGATACCCCTGCTAATCCCAACAAAACTACTAATAACACGCGTATAGGTACTGACATGTCCTGAGGGCTAGCACGAACTTTGTGATAGATCTACTTCAAAAAGCTCTCAATGTCCTCCGCGTCAAGTGCATAGAATTCACCAGGCTCTAAATCACCTAAAGTCACCTGACCGATCGATTCGCGCTTTAGTGTTACCACTTTATTGCCGATCGCTCCGAACATCCGCTTTACCTGGTGGTACTTGCCCTCCGTCAAAGTCAAGCGTCCCTCACGCTCACCCAACAACTCCAATCGAGCTGGCAAAGTTGCTTTGTCCTCACCACGTAACATCAACCCCTCTGCAAAAATTTCCACAACCTCCTCGTCAATCGGATCAGCCAAGCCCACATGGTACACCTTCTCACATGAAAATTTCGGTGAGGTCACACGATGGCTCCACTTCCCATCACTCGTGAGCAACACCAACCCTGTCGTATCTTTATCCAATCGCCCCGCCACATGCAATTCCTTGTGTGTATACCCATCAACAAGATCAATGACCGTGTCATCCTCTTCCTCAGCTCCTGTCGACGATAAAACACCCTCAGGCTTGTAAAGAGCCAAATACACTTCGCCAGATTCCTCAATCAATTGCCCATGCACCTTGATGACGTCCTTCTCAGACACCTTCTTTCCCTGGTCCCGAACCACCTCCCCATTGACCCGTACCTGACCAGACTTAATGGCCGCTTTCGCTAATGTGCGTGTCGCATCTGAGTGCGTGGCTATGAATTTATCAAGGCGCATGGCTGAACGCTAGGCGTAGATCCCAAGAATTCAAGCCTCCACTACAACGCTTCTCCACGTTGCGTCCCCTCATTCGGGTTCGACCTATCCTCACCACGGCGCTTCCCAATCACCAAACTCCGCCCCCGCCTCGATAATTTTATCGGCTTTGTCATGTCCTCTGGCAGCACCTCATTCCGATGCACCCACACACTCTGCACCATCCCCAACATAAACATACACATCACCAAAAATGTCCCTGAATACGATACCAGTGGCAACGGAATCCCCGTGATCGGCATGATCCGAATATGCATGCCAATATTCTCAAAAATATGCGCAAAAAATAATGCCACCACAGCACACGCAATCACCTGCCCAGATAAATCTCGGCTGTAATAAGAAATAAATAATGCCTGAATCAATAACACCCCATACACAGCCACTAATACCAAGCTGCCGCGAAAACCTTGTTCCTCGGCGATCACAGCAAAAATGAAATCATTGTGAGCCGTCTTCCAAGGAATGTACTTTTTATCGTGAATCGACCCCTTGTTAGCATCAGCTAAATGCCCCACACCCTTCCATCCAGCCTTGCCTACCGCCATCCCAATATAATGCGGTGCATAGGCATCTCCCTGAATATCTACTTCCCGTTGGTTTAGCATATCAAGGTAGAGCTCAATCCGCTTTGTCCCACGCTCTGACTGGGTCGGTAATACGATGAAAAATAACGGAGGAATCATCGCCAAACCAATTAATACAATGAAGCTCAGGTACCGAAACGGAATCCCACCAGTCAACATAATCACCCCCACAACAGGTAACCACACCAAGGCCGACCCCATGTCTCCCATCTTCGCAACCATCGCAAAGGGCACCAAAGACATCACCGCTATCATCCCCACCTTCACAATCGGTAAACCCAAAAGTGGATGCACCCTCGGCATCTGCTGCAGCATCATCGCCATGCTGATAAAACCAGCCACCACCATAAACTGTGCTGGCTGAAAACTCACCCCCGCAAAATTCAATTGGTGTACCTCATTGTCTACAAACATCGCCGCCACCATCAGCCCCAAGCCCCCCAAATACATCGGTAATGCCAAGTACTTGATCCAACGGTAATCCACCAATGCCGTCACAATGTACACCACTCCCCCAATCATCGCCCACATCTTCTGCCGGTCCGCATAATACTCCCCCCCCTGTGGCAAATGCCGCGCCGCACTCTCAATCGAAAATATCCCAAAGACTATCAGCCCCACCATCGTGAGCACTAACACCCAGTTCATTCCCAAAAATTTGCGCAATAGTGGAGTCATCGTCCCGAAATCCTACGCACGATAGTACCCCACCCTTGCATAGCAAGCATTGTTCGCAGAACTTCAAACTCAGCTCATATCAGGATTTACAAGCCACCCTCGCAGCTTACAGTAGACCCATCTTGAAGACCACCTCATTGCTAGCTACATTGCTTACCTGCGCGCTCACTTGGGCCCTTCAGGCGCAAGCTCCACTCACCGCTGACGACTCCCAAAAAGCAGTCGCGGACGCAGTGAACCCACCCACGCTTGTCCAAACGACCAAAGACACCTCACTCGTCAGTGTGCTCGGCTACCACGAATTTACCGAGGACCAAGAAGCTACCGAAATGCGCTTGCCCACCGATAAGTTCCGCAAGCAAATGCAAGCTCTCAAAGACCTGAAATACACAGTCATCAGCCTAGAAGAATTCCTCGCTTGGAAAAATGGCACTCTCAAACTCCCTGAGAGAAGCGTCCTCATCACGATCGATGATGGCTGGAAATCAGTCTACACCCACGCCTTCCCGATACTCAAAGAATTCGAATACCCCTTCACCCTCTTCCTCTATAAGAATTATGTCGACGGCGGCGGTAAAGCCCTCAGCTCCGACATGATTAAAGAAATGATGCAACACGGAGCAAGCATCGGCTCACATTCTGTCTCACACCCCTACCCGAGTACCGTCAAAAAAAATATCAAACTCGGCACCGAGGCCTACTCCGCCTTCCTCAACACCGAGTTCGGCGAATCAAAATCCTTCTTAGAAGACAAATTTGACAAATCCATTGAAACTTACGCCTACCCCGGTGGCTTCCACACCCCCGAGATGTTCGACATCGCAAAGCAAAAAGGCTACGCCTGCCTCTTCACCGTCCTCCCCGGTAAAGTCTCAAAAACCTCCGAAAATATGACCCTGCCCCGATACATCATCCTCGGCACTCACGATTCAATTTTTGAAAATGCTACCCGCTTCCCCGCCACCGCAAATAGCACCGCTAGCCTCGGCGCCATCGTCCAATCCACCCCATTTCCCGTCACCCCTACCGCCGGCTCCACCATCTCAAATCGCATGCCAACCATCTCAGTCGATTTCTCCTCGCTCGATAATATCGACCCCGACTCCGTCGTCATGCGCGTCAGTGGCTTCGGGAAAGTTCCTCTCAGCATTCAGCCCAATCGCAAAATTTTCTCTTGGAAAGTCAACCGACGTCTGCGCAAACCTACCTGCGACATCACTGTGAGTTGGAAATTGCTCGATGCCGATACCTATGAGAAGCCCATGCGCTGGACCTTTATCGTAGATCGCAATGCTGCCTATATCCCCACCACAGCCCCATCACTACCAAAGGCAAAAACTCCAGACACTGAGCCAACTATCAGCTCAGAATAATCCTTTCCCAACTATCTAATTACAACACCTAACAAGCTCAACATTCCCCCACACCGAGACCACTCACTATGTTTAACTCACTCTCAGACTCACTCGAAAACGCCTTCAAAAACCTCCGTGGTGATGGCAAAATCTCTGAAAAAAATATCAGTGATGCCCTTCGCGAAGTGCGCCTTGCGTTGTTAGAAGCCGACGTCGACTTCACTGTCGCCAAAAAATTTATCGCCAACGTCAAAGAACAAGCACTTGGTGAAAAAGTCCTCAAGTCAGTCAAGCCGAGCGAACAAATCGTAAAAATTTTCCATGACGAGCTCACAACTCTTCTTGGCGGTGATAACGAACCACTCGACCTTACGCCGCCAGCACGCATCATGATGGTCGGTCTGAACGGTGCCGGTAAAACAACCACGTCCGCCAAGCTCGCAGCTAGACTCAAAAAAGAAGGCAGACGCCCATTACTTGTAGCATGCGACCTCTATCGACCCGCTGCTATCGACCAGCTCGCCACCCTCGCCAAACAGATCGACGTTCCAGTCTACACACCAGATCCATCCGAAACTGATCTCGTGAAGGTAGCCAAAGATGCCCTCAAATGGGCCGATGGCCAAAATGGCACCCTGATGATCTTCGATACCGCTGGCCGACAAGAAATTGATGAGAAACTCATCGGAGAACTTAAAGAACTACACCAGTTCCTTAGCCCCAAAGAAACCTTGCTCGTGGCTGATGCCGCCACTGGCCAACAGGCGGTCTCAGTCGCTAGCCACTTCGATGAAGCTGTCGGTATCACAGGTATCGTCCTCACCAAGCTCGACGGTGACGCCCGAGGCGGCGCCGCCCTCTCCATGCGTACAATCACCGGCAAACCCATCAAATACGCTGGTGAAGGTGAGAAAATTGAAGACTTCACCGAGTTCCACCCAGAACGCATGGCCGGACGCATTCTCGACATGGGCGACATCGTCTCAATGGTCGAACATGTTGCCGACAAAATTGACGAAAAAGAGGCCCTCAAGGCAGCAGAACGTATGGGCTCAGGACAGTTCGACTTCAATGACTTCCTCAGCCAAATGAAGATGATCCGCTCGCTCGGACCACTCGACGGACTCCTCAACATGCTTCCTGGTATGAAGAAGCTCAAAAAGCAACTTCCTTCAGATGCTCTCAATACCGACAAAATGAAGCACATGGAGGCCATCGTCCTCTCCATGACCCCAAAAGAGCGTGCTCGCCCCGAAATCATCAAAGGCACCCGCCGCAAACGCATTGCCATGGGCTCCGGCACCTCAGTCCTCGAAGTCAACCGCTTGCTCAAACAATTTGGAGAAATGCGTAAGATGATGCGCTCCAAAGGAAAAATGAAGCAAATGATGAAACAAATGGGTGGCATGGAAGGAATGAACGATATGCTCGGCGGCATGGGTGGCAATGACCTCAACATGGACGACCTCGATATGAGCAAACTCGGCGACCTCGGCAAAAAACTCGGAGGTGGCAAAGGCGGCAAGTTCCCCTTCTAAGCACGCGCCGCTCACAATCGCACTCTCAGGCCTCCCCCTCATGGTGGAGGCCTTCTTTTTTACATAGTACATCCGCTCTACGCGGCCGCGGCAACCACACCTGACTCCGCTCTACGCGGCCACGGCAACCACACCTGACTAGCTATATCACTCTTGCGTACCCTGCGCACCTTGCTCAGAGCGCCCCAGATACGCGACCGCAAATTCCCGATACGGGTGTCCCTCAAGTAAACCTTTAATCTCATCCAGCTTCTCCAACAGATCATGCTCGAAGCGCTCCTCCATCAACTCTTTCCGAGTTACCAACCCTTGAGCATCACGTATCGCTTTCTGCCAAGGAGCTGTGAATATCAAATGGATCTCATCGTGAAACTGCCGCTCTTTGAGCGCCTCCCACTCGCCAGCGTCGAGCCATACTCCTCCAGTCATCGATCGATCAATGCTAAATGGAAACCCGTGACCCACCTTGTAACGTAACATAATCGTGCCCGATTCAGGACACACCTTAGCCCCCTGACTCCCCTCGATCTGAGGTACTGGCCCCGTAGCAGCAGGTAAATGGGCAAGCCGTTCGGGCTGCTGTCGCAACCACTCCCAATAAGCCTGGGGTGAAATGTAATAACCCTTACTTTTGGGACATTGGTGCGCAACCAAACCGTCCTCTAACTCCACCTCGACTAAATCTATATTGCTGACGACAGGGCTCTTCATAAGCATTTCCTAGCAAATGCGCCATGAAACCCAACTCTCAAGTCATCACCTCACAGAGGTCATCAAGATGACCTTCCACGTCACTGCTTCCCCTTGAGTATCGCAACCACCTTAGGGTCAATCGTCACACGCCCCAACTTTTGTTGATTCGTATGGGCTCCCTGCAGAATACTCAGTGCGTCATACCGCTTTCCACCACCAGAATAATCCATCGTCATCGTCGCTCGGTTAATCTTGTTAATGGCGGTATGTGGAGGAATCCTCTCCGGCGGCACCCAAACCGATCGATACGTCGTCACTGGCACCACATTGCCCTGCCCGTCAGAAATGTAATCCACAACTGGGACATCATCCCAATACCCTGGAATCACACGCTCAGGAAAATTACTCTCTTCAATATCAATCTGCGTGCTTGGCCCCTTGCTGTAATAGCCCATCTGACCATCCAGCACAGCAAGCTCAGCTGCACGCACCGTAACAAAATAGGCACACGCATTAGCATCTGGCTCGTTGTAGCCCGTAAATTGAACCTTATGCCCACCTCCTGAGAGGCGTGTGTCACTATAGCCCCCCCACTTCCCAGATGTTCCCTGCCACGGTTTCTTGGGAACTGCTGTCTGAGCCTGGTAAAACCTCTGAGCCGGTGAACAGGAACTCGCCCAAACAACTCCCATTCCAGCCAATGCCATTGCTGCCGATTTCCATTTCATCACCTGAAATTCATACCAACATTTTAGCGCAGAGCGAGAGAATCTATCAGATCTTTCACAAACCCCAAACGCTTCCCACCACCCTCCTCACACCAAGCCATTCGTCCCCAATCGCATAAATCATCGGAATCACGCACTTTTTGCTGTAAAATACCCGCAACTTGGATTCTCTTTCGTCCACAAGAATCCTGCCGAGCTAGTCACCCAACCTGCATCGGCAAACAAACGCATCTGAGATCATACCTACCATGTCCATCGAGCTCACACGTAACTTTTCGATCATCGCACATATCGACCACGGCAAAACCACGCTCTCCGACCGACTCCTTGAATTCACCAAGACGATCACCGAGCGCGAGCAGCAAGATCAGCTACTCGATGCTATGGACCTCGAGAGAGAGCGCGGGATTACTATCAAATCCCACCCAGTGAGCATGTACTACAAAGCTAAAGACGGGAAACGCTACCAGCTCAACTTGCTGGATACCCCAGGACACGTTGATTTCTCCTACGAGGTCTCCCGCTCACTTGCCGCCTGTGAAGGCGCCATACTCATCGTCGATGCCGCCCAAGGCGTCGAAGCTCAAACCATGGCAAACCTCCACCTCGCTAACGAGCAAGAGCTGCAAATCGTTCCCGTTATCAACAAAATTGACCTCCCTTCTGCAGACCTCCCCAAGGTCCATAAGCAACTCGAAGACATTATTTGCATTCCAGCTGAGGAAGCCATTCCCGCATCCGCAAAAGCAGGCATCGGCATCGAAGACATCCTCGAAGCCATCGTTGAGCGCATCCCTGCTCCAGATCAACCAGAAGACGAACTCCTCCGCGCTTCCGTCTTTGACTCGGTCTACGACAACTTCCGAGGTGTCGTATCCTATGTTCGCGTCATGTCAGGTAAAATGAAACGCGGCACACGTATCAAGTTTTTCCACACTCCAAACACCTACGAAATTAAAGAAGTCGGTGTCTTCACCCCAGCAATGACCAAGCGCGATGAACTCGTCGCTGGTGACGTTGGCTACGTGATCGCAAACATGAAGTCCGCCAATGAGGTGAAAATCGGCGACACCATGACCGAGTCCAAGAACCCATGCCCAGAAGCACTTCCTGGCTTCAAAGAAATCCAACCCATGGTTTTCGCAGGCATCTACCCAGTCGACACCTCCGACTATGAGGCTCTCAAAGTCGCGGTTGCAAAACTCCAAATCAACGATGCGGCTTTCTCCTTCATGTCCGAATCTTCCGCAGCCCTCGGCTTCGGCTTCCGCTGTGGTTTCCTCGGACTCCTCCACATGGAAATCATCCAAGAACGCCTGCGCCGCGAGTTCAACATGGACATCATTTCCACCTACCCATCGGTAATTTACGAGGTCACTCAGACCGATGGTGAGGAAATCATTGTCGATAACCCATGCATGCTTCCTGACTCACAAGCGATCCAAGAAATCCGCGAACCAATGGTGCGAGTCTACATCATGACACCAGGTGATTACATCGGTGACCTCATGAAGCTTATTATGGAGAAACGTGGTGACATGGAAAATACCGAGACCATCGATGACCTCCGTGTCATGCTCACCTGCCGCATGCCCCTCGCCGAAATCCTCGTCGACTTCAACGACCGCCTTAAATCCATGACGCGCGGCTATGGCTCCATGGACTACGAACACGATGGCTACCGCGCCGCCAAAATGGTTAAAATGGACATCCTCATCGCTGGTGAACCAGTAGATGCTTTTGCAACCATCGTACACCGTGAAAAAGCGGAACACTACGGTCGCCAACTCTGTGAGCGCCTCAAGACTGTCATCCCTCAACAACTCTTCGTCGTCGCTATCCAGGCTGCCATCGGTGGTAAGATTATCGCCCGTGAATCGATCTCCGCCATGCGCAAAAATGTCACCGCAAAATGCTACGGCGGTGATATCTCGCGTAAGCGTAAACTCCTCGAAAAGCAGAAAAAAGGTAAAGCGAAGATGAAGGCCATCGGTAAAGTCAATATCCCTCAAGACGCCTTTATCCGAGTCCTCAAAAACGACTAACAGTGATCCGCGTAGCGCACCCTGCCTACTATCAGATAAAACCTAATACTTAAATCATTGAACAACGTTCAATACTTAGAACAAGTCCTCGCAGATTCCCTGGAGGACTTTTCCATTTCACGCTCAGAGCGCAAAGAGCTGAAAGACCTCCTCGCTACGATTCAAGGAAACGTCGCCGAGCAAGCAAAGGTCAGACAACTCGCTTTTCGCCTCTGTACAAAATCCATCGGTGAGATTGGTGAGCTCGCCGCCATGGACTGGCTCCAGTCAGTCATCAAGCTGCTCTATTCAAAGGAAGCTGAAATCAAAGCATCCGCATTTTTCTCGCCAGGCGACGACTGCCTCCATCGGATCAAACGCTTCATCCGTGAAGCCCAACACTCGCTCGACATCTGCGTTTTCACCATCACCGATAATCGAATCGTCGAAGAAATTATCGCCAGCCACAAACGTGGCGTCGCCATACGTATCATCTCAGATAACGATAAATCTGAAGACCTCGGCTCAGACTTTGACTACCTTATCGATCAAGGTGTCAATTGCCGCTGCGACAACACTGAGGCTCACATGCACCACAAGTTCGCTATCTCCGACAGCAATAAGCTCCTCAACGGCAGCTACAATTGGACGCGCTCAGCTGCTGCTGAAAATAATGAAAATGTCACGGTTACCAACCACAAACAACTTGTGCGCCAATTCCAACAGGAGTTCCTAAGACTCTGGGAACATATGGGATAACTTAGTGGTGTCCTCCGAGAGCTTCTGACGCTTCTCCTCAGCCTCATGGGACTGAGCTACAGCATCCATGAGGATTTGCTCGTCACTCGCCCCAACAGCATTGCGATCTTCCTTACTTATCGCTACTGCGATCCATCGGAAATCCGCGCTATTGTCCATAGCTACCTTCACCAGCATTGTCAGTGGCACCGCCAACAACATCCCAATAGGTCCCCATATCCACCCCCAGAAAATCACCGAAATCACTACCACCAAGGTCGAAATACCAAACCTTCTCCCTAACAAAGTCGGCTCCAAAAAGTTGCCTAGCAAGCCATTGATCAACAAATACCCACCTCCCACTACTACCGCATGCTTCCAATCCCCAGTAACCAACAAGGAAAGCAATACAGGCGGAATCCCCGCAATTACTGAGCCAATTGCAGGAATGTAGTTAAGCGCAAAAGCCAAGATCCCCCATAGCAGCGGAAATTCTAAGCCCACTGCCCAACACAAAACCCCAGCCAAAAAGCCAGTCATTAAACTCACCAAAGTCTTAATTCCCAAATACCGTTGGATGTCCTTGGTCGCACTCAGCATGCGTTGAATGTTCGGTCCGCGGGCCTCGCAAATAGCATTAAACCTCCGCCCAAACATCCGTGCCTCACTTAACATAAACACCGTCAATAACATCACAATGAATGTTGTCCCCAAAAACGATACCAACTTGCCTAAAAAGTCAGTCCCCAACTGAACCACCTTGTTCACACTCAGGTACTTCAGTAATTCCTCAGTCAAAATCTCTAAGCCAGGCCGTGTCGCCTGCCCCACAGCTGGATTCGTCGCCGCCTCAATACCCTCAGATACTGCAATCTCACTCTCAGATAGGTCCTCTTCTACAATCGCTCTCGGAATCCCTCCCGCTCCACTATCCTCCCCACCATCAATAGCTTCACCCTCTGCAGACTCTCCACTGATACTCAACATCCCCCACTTATCCATAAATGCCGAGGTGTTGTCCGCCAACTGCGTAACCCGGTCTTTCGTTAAATCATAATACTTACTCTCCCACTTCGTCTGTAACTCACCAATCAACATGATACCTAACAGCACCACCCCCGCTAAAAAGGCAAAATCCACCAAAACCGTGATAAACACAGCTAAGGCCCTCGGCACCCGATGCTCACGTAACCAATGCGTGATTGGAAAACTGACCGTCGCGATAAAAAACGCCAGTAATACAGGTACAACAAAGTCCGCAGAAGCCTTGGCTCCCGCGATCACTAAAACTAAGCTCGCCAAGACGATCAAAATCTTTGACGCCTCCGCAGCCTTTGGTTTTGACTTCTGCCCCATAGTTGAATGTACCAAAATAGTGGTAACAGCGCGAGACTACGCTAGTTTGCCGCAAACAACAATCGATTCGTGCGTTTGAACGAAAAAAAATCACAGCCTATCAGACTCAGCATTATAGTGCCCATCCACCACGAAGGCTCTAACCTCTTCGACTTTCTAAAACAGAACGAGTTCCATGAAGCCGATGAAATCATTATCGTAGATTCTTCCTACTCTCCCGAACTTGAGAAGTTTTGCAACACCTTCAACAAACTGACATACTCCGTAGCAAACGCCGCGAACCGCGCCATACAAATGAATCAAGGGGCCAATCTAGCCACTTGCGATGGCCTACTCTTTCTTCACGCCGACACCCACCTACCAGCTGGCGCCTGCCAAGCCATCAAACGCACACTCCAAAACAACCACCTCTGCGGCTGTTTCAAAAGACACTTTACTCCAAACTCCCCCCTCCTGCGTGTCACTAGTTGGCTGGCATATTGGCGCACCAAAGCTTGCTTCCTCGCCTACGGTGATCAATCCATCTTCATCCAATCCCAACTCTTCCACCAAATCGGAGGCTACCAGCCCCTCCTCCAACTTGAGGACCTAGATCTCTGCATTCGAGCCAAAAAACACACCCGCCCACAGACTCTAAACCTCCCCATCCAAACTAGCGCCCGAAGATTTTCAAAAGCCTGTATCTCACGCTTACTCAAAGACGCCCTCATGAGCTGCGCCTTCACCCTCAGATTATATTCCCCCAGACGATTCCATGCAGACGCCCACGAGAAGCCTCTGCAATAAACTCAAATAATGAAATTAGACCATGCAGCAGCCCCCCACTGCATGGCTATGAAAATGACTCCCCCCTCATGCTTTTAAAGGAGGTGGGAGCTAACATCTTTTATGATTAAGCAATGTTGGTGAAGACATTCTGAACATCGTCATCGTCTTCTAATTTATCGAGTAATACCTCAATCTCAGCAATTTGCTCCTCCGTGAATTCTGCCGCATTATTCGCGATGCGTTCCGGAGTAGCCTTCGTGATCTCTAAGCCCAATTCCTCAACCCCCTTAGACAGTGACCCAAAACTTGTGAACTCACCAAATGCCACCACCTCTTCACCCATATCCTCCATCTCCTCAAGACCGTGATCGATCAACTCTAACTCAATCTCTTCTATGTCCTGCCCCTCTGGTTTCTTGAACTGCACCACAGCCTTGCGAGTAAACATAAATTCTAAGCCACCAGATGGAAGCAAACTCCCACCCGTCTTATTAAAAATCGTTCTCACATTCGTGAATGTACGCGTGTTGTTATCAGTCGCGCACTCCACCCAAATTAACACTCCGTGCGGCCCCTTACCTTCATAATTCACCTCAGTGTAGGAAACGGCATCCTTGGCCGTTGCACGTGCAATCGCCTTATCAATGTTATCCTTAGGCATGTTTTCAGCCTTGGCTGTCGCAATCGCTGCACGAAGCTTGGCATTCACCTCAGGATCTTCTCCACCCTCCTTAGCCGCCACTGTAATGGCCTTACCTAACTTAGGAAAAAGCTTGGACATCTTGTCCCAGCGTTTCTCTTTTGATGCTCTCCGGTATTCAAATGCGCGTCCCATAATATTCTAGATTGAAAATAATTTGTGTGCCCCATTGCTGGAGGTTTAAGCCGGGAATTTCAAGCGTATATACTCCCGATCACCAAATGACTCCCCCATTACTCTTGAATGAAGAGCCTTTGCTCCTTGCGGCGCATCCAACGCCCCCCCGGTAAATTACACTTAGCTCCCACATCCGTATCCTTGAGCGCCACACATCGAGCCACTAAATCACGACTCAAATCCGGCACCCCATGCCGCTTGAGATAATGAAAAATTACCGACTGCTGTAACACAAAGTCCAGCTCTTTAAATGCGGGTAAAAAGATTCTCCCCTGTGGGTCTAGCAACTGATCCATCTCTAACTCTTTAGCTAAAAAATCCCCCTGCTCCCGACTCACCTCAGCTGCTGCATTGATTGATGGCACCACTTCGCGCTGCATAATGTCAACCAACAAGGGCATCACCTCGTGCCGAATCCTGTTGCGCGCTGTAAACGCCTCAGCATTGCTCGCATCCTCACGGTATTCAATCTCATACCTAGCAATGTAATCATCAATCTCAGAACGCCTAATCTCCAATAAAGGCCTCACTAAGCGCATCGATACTCCATCAATGTTCACAATATTCTCAAAGCGTATCCCCTTCAAGCCATTGGAGCCACGTAATAGATTATATAACACCGTCTCAGCTTGATCATCAGCATGGTGGCCTAACAAAACACCCTTAGCTTCATAAGCCACCAGTGCCCTCGCATACACTTCATGCCGAACTTCCCTAGCCACTAACTCTATCCCCTTCTTCTCCGCTTCCATCCTCCCCTTCACATCCACCGCCTCTTGGTAAAATGGAATACCACAACGACCTGCCAATTCCTCAACAAATCGCGCATCAGAATCAGACTCCCCCCCTCGCAGTTGATGGTTCACATGCACCACCACTAAATCGCTAAACCCAGCTCTCACCAATAACTCCATTAGCGCAATCGAGTCCCGCCCGCCTGAAACCCCCACTAACCATCGATCCCTGCGGTCCACTCTCGCCAATAACTTCTGAATTCTCTCTACCATAATCAAACAAGCAAACTTGTATAGTCACTAACAGATACAATAGTTCACACCTCATGAACATAGAAATTTCACACCCTCAAAACAAAAAAGCGCCCTGGGCATCCCCAGAGCGCTTTGCTTTGATTCTTTGTCGAAAGAATTAGTCTTCGGATGGGCTCCACTCTTCGCCAGTTGAGGCGAGGTTGAATGCCTGCTCGAGACCAACCATTTCGCTGGATGGCTTGAGTGTCTCGAAGGACTGAGACTCCTTGCGAAGCTCGTCTTCTGAGTACTCAACTGCCTTGATGGAAAGACCGATACGACGCTCAACTTTGTCCACCTTGATGACGCGTGCTTCAACGTCGTCTCCAACCTTGAGTACGTCCTTGACGCGCTCAACGTGATCCTCAGAAAGCTGAGAAATGTGGATGAGTCCGTCGATGTCGTCCTGAAGGTTAACAAACGCACCGAAGGATGCAATCTTAGCAACCTGACCTTTAACGAGGTCGCCAACCTTGAACTTGTCATCGATGTCAGCCCATGGATCTGTTTCAGCTTGCTTAACACCGAGAGAAACACGCTGGTTCTCTTTATCGATGGAAAGAACAACAGCTTCCACTTCATCACCCTTCTTAAGAACTTCAGATGGGTGGTTGATCTTACGTGTCCATGAAAGATCGGATACGTGGATCATACCGTCAATGCCTTCCTCAAGACCTACGAATGCACCGTATGTTGTGAGGTTACGCACAGCACCTGTGATGCGCTGACCGATTGGGTAGCGAGCTTCGATCGCATCCCATGGGTTCTCTTCGAGCTGACGTACGCCGAGAGAAATCTTCTGCTCTTCGATAGAAATACCGAGAACAACTGCTTCAATCTCCTGACCAAGCTCAAGAACGTCGGATGGACGTGTGATGCGCTTAACCCAAGAAAGCTCAGATACGTGCACAAGTCCTTCAACACCCTTCTCGATTTCGATGAATGCTCCGTATGGAAGAAGCTTAGTAACCTTACCTTTGACGTGCTGGCCAATTGGGTACTTCGCTTCGATGTCAGCCCATGGGTTATCTTGCATCTGCTTGATACCAAGGGAAACACGCTCCTTGTCACGATCAACGTCAAGGATCTGTACTTCAAGTGACTGACCGATGTGAAGCATCTCAGATGGATGAGAAATACGTCCCCATGACATGTCAGTGATGTGAAGAAGTCCGTCCATGCCCTGAAGGTCAACGAACGCACCAAAGTCAGTGATGTTCTTAACAATACCTTCAACCTTGTCACCAACAGCAACAGTTTGAAGGAACTGCTGACGCATTTCAGCACGCTCAGCTTCGATCACCTCACGACGTGAAAGAACGATGTTCTTACGCTCGTCGTTAACCTTAACGATCTTGAATTCAAAAATCTTACCTACGTACTCAGAGAGATCTTTTGGTGGGATGATGTCGACCTGTGAACCAGGAAGGAATGCTTCAACACCAACGTTGACCATAAGGCCACCCTTGACCACGCTCTTGACCTTGCCTTTGACAAGACCACCGTCTTCGTAAACCTTGACGATCTTCTCCCAGTTCTGCTTGTGTGCAGCTTTTTCCTTGGAGAGTACGACCATGCCGTTGTCATCCTCAAGCTTCATGAGGAGAACTTCTACACCATCACCAACTTCGATTTCTTCGTCTTCGAATTCAGCAGATGGAATAGCGCCTTCGGACTTGTAGCCGATGTCCACGAGAACAACTTGTGGACGGATATCGATGATAGTACCATTAACGATGGTACCTTCTTTAAATTCACGGAACTTAGAATCGATAAGCTCCGAGAGTTCAGCATTAATGCTCATTGTTTGTTTTGTTTATGTTATTGATTCAATCTTCCTCCTGAATTGCCCCAGAATGAGTAGCACGGAACCGGGGCTCCAACATCCATGCCACTGGAAGAAGTTGATCAGTTTTCCCTTCGAGAAGGGGCGGGCAATGTAGAAATCCCTCGCCCTATAGCAAGCAGAATAAACAGTTTCAGCCCCAATTTTGACACTTTTTTCAAGAAATCGACGAAATCCACTCGATTTAAGACGCTTCCGTCACAATTCCCCCCCTCTAATCCACCTCTCAGTCTCCAAGACAAATACCAATCGCACGAGCTGTGTTCACCACCTCTCCATCCGGCTCTACCGTCCGCGTTTTGTGCACAGCCTCCTCGATCGTCACGCTGCTCACATGGTAAGCTTGGTAACTCACCATCCTCCCAAATTTCTTCTGATGCGCCAGCTCAACCGCCTTGACACCAAATCGCGCGCCTAGAATCCGGTCCAACGAAGTCGGTTCGCCACCACGCTGTAAATGTCCCAATGTACACGCCCGCGTTTCCTTGCCCGTCAATGTTCCAATGCGCTCTGCAACCACTTCACCAATCCCTCCGAGTCGAATCGAATTGCCACACTCATCCTTCGTAATCAAATCCCCCTCAGGCATCCGCGCACCTTCTGCCACAACAATCATCGTGCTGTGATTACCACGAGCCTCACGTTCGCGAATACACGCCGCTACCTTATCCAAATCAAAATCAATCTCAGGAATGAGCACCACATTCGCACCTCCTGCTATCCCCCCCCACAAGGCAATCCACCCCGCAGACCTCCCCATCACCTCTACCACCATCACACGCTTGTGACTCACAGCCGTCGTATGCAGCCTGTCCAAAGCATCCACCACACAGGAAACCGCGCTGTCGAAACCAAAGGTCATCGCTGTCGCCTGCAAATCATTATCAATAGTCTTTGGGACCCCAATGATTGGCACCCCTGCGTGATACAAATGCAGTGCCGTTCCCAACGATCCATCCCCACCCACCACAATCAATGCCCCAATCTCCAGAGATGCCATCGTCTCCTTCGTCAAATCAACCACCTTGTCCGCAATCTGCTTTAAATCATCACTACCCACTTTTGCCGCAAAATGACTCTTATTGGTTGTCCCTAAAATCGTCCCACCCAGTTTCATGATGCCTACCGTGTCCGCTGGGTCCAGTCGCACATAGTCTCCTGGTGGCAACAAACCTTCAAAACCATCACGAAAGCCAATCACCTCCATCCCTAGTTTTGAAGCCGCTCCCACAACTCCGTGAATCACAGCATTGAGCCCAGGACAGTCCCCTCCGCTGTTCAATATTCCGATGCGCATGCGCGCACCATAGCAAAGCGTTTCCAGATAGCAAAAAAAACTGTCTGACAAATTTTTCAGCCCCCCTCACCCTCGCCAATCCCCCTGCCCATCAAAGATTTCGAGCACTTTTTACCAAGTTATTCACAATACCCTTCCCAGTTCCTCCAAGCCCCGATAAACCACCACCACCCATGCCCTACCAGTTCATGAATTCCACTCATTCTAACAAGTGACTTCACTTTTGTGAATAATTTGTGAAGTCACACCAACAACTCAACCGGACCCACAAAACCACACAATATAAACAACTTACAACATAACACTCAATTTCACTGTTAGGAAAACCTATGCGTAAATCACTGAACGTAGTAGAGTCCCAAGTATTTCACCCAACATCTACCTAACAGGAACCTAAAGCCTTTGGTAGAGCCATTTCGCCCCGAAAAACAACCGTTTTTGCGGTTTTTTCAGAACTTATTCACAATGGATTTAGACTTATCCACACCCTCTTCACAAAGAGATAAAAATGCAGCTTTCTCTTGCATGACGGCCCCACTCTTCGCACTCTGATTCCTATGCAACCTATGCATTTCGAACAGGCACTCAAGAATATCATCGAGCGCGATCAGCGCTTCTCGCCAGATGCCTACCTCTTTCTCAAACAAGCACTCGATCACACCGTCGAGGAACACACAAAGACAGACCCTGACATGTCTCAGCATGTCACCGCGAAAGAACTCCTGCTTGGGTTCAAGGAATTAGCACTAAAAGAATTCGGCCCAATGGCTTCCACCCTCTTCTCCGAGTGGGGCCTTTCTCAATGTTCGGATATCGGTGACATGGTCTTTAATTTGATCGAAGAAGGCATGTTCGGTAAACAAGACAGCGACAAAAGAAGCGATTTTGTAGAACTTTATGCATTCCACGATGCCTTTGTCGCTCCCTACCTCCCAAAATCTATTTCAAACAAGGCTTAACCTCCTCCTATAAAACGCTGCATCAGCCCATGAAATCCACAGATTTCGGTTGCAAAAGCCCCTAAGTCATGCGACCTATCCCTTAGCTGCTACCTACTGCGGTCAGCGAATTAAAATGATTTTCCCAATTTACGGGGGCGTTTTGGTTTCGACTGGATGTTGGAAGGACTTGCTGCATGTAGAGGTTGATCGGCTGGCCTCTTAAAAAGCCGTTCAAACAAATAATTGCAGACTCTAACGAGCTCGCACTTGCTGCTTAATTGACAGCAACGCCGCCGCCCCCACGTCCGCTAAGGGCCGCCGCGACAACACCAGTGGACTAGCCAGTTGGTCGGGTTTCCGGACCCACTCGCGAATCTAAACAGGAAAATCGGTTTGAGAAAGCTGCTGACAGACTCGCTCATCCCTAAAAACATTCTGACAGCTAAACATGTAGACGCTTGCCTGAAAGGCATCTAGGACATGGGTTCAACTCCCATCGCCTCCACCATTTATAATAAATGAAAAGGCCCCGCACATCCATGCGGGGCCTTTCTTATGAAACAAGAACTCTCCTTCCCCTACAACAAATGCTTCACCGCATCCCTCTCCCCCTGAAGCTCTGCTACCGAGGCGTCAATTTTCTCGCGTGAATACTCACTCAACTCAACACCCTCCACCACCGACCAACTCTTGCCATCCTCAGTCCGAATCGGCATTGATGCGATTAAGCCAGCCTCAATCCCATATTCACCCCGAGAACAAACAGCGACACTAAACCAATCACCAGCAGCTGTAGGTGTGCACAAACTACGTACCGTATCCACAACGCCATTGGCTGCTGAGGCGGCAGACGATGCTCCTCGCGCTTTAATAATTGCCGCACCACGTTGCTGTACCGCAGGAATAAAGGTGTCCTTTAACCATGCCATATCATCAATTACCTCAGTAACCGGCTTGCCTTGAATCTTTGCACTATAAAAATCTGGGTATTGCGTGGATGAATGGTTGCCCCAAATGCACATATTCGTCACATCTGAACTATGCACTCCAGCCTTGGCTGCAAGCTGGCTTTTCGCACGGTTCTCATCCAAGCGTGTCATCGCAAAAAAACGCTCACTCGGCACCCCAGCTGCATGACGCATCGCAATTAAGCAGTTCGTGTTACATGGATTCCCGACAACGACAACTCTCACATCATCAGCCGCCGATCTGCCAATCGCCTCACCCTGCCCCGTGAAAATTTGCCCATTGATACCAAGTAAATCATTTCGCTCCATCCCCGGACCACGAGGTACAGAACCCACTAATAATGCCCAATTTGCCCCCCTAAACCCTTCGTCCAAATCCGCTGTCGTAGTCACTCCCGCTAACAATGGAAAAGCACAATCATCTAACTCCATTACAACACCTTCCAGAGCCGGCAAAGCCGCCTCGATCTCAATCAAACGTAAAGCTACTGGCTGGTCAGGGCCAAACATCGCCCCAGATGCAATTCGAAATAACAATGCGTAGCCAATTTGCCCCGCAGCTCCAGTGACTGATACTGTGATAGGATTTTTCATAAATTCGCGTCTAACATAGGAGTCGATTTTCTCGACGTCAACTTCTTAAGACCCAATCCTCACATCCTTCAAAAAATAAAAAAACGCCACTTCGCAATCTGCAAAGTGACGCTCTAAAGATTCCTAGTGGATGCTTATTTTCCAAGCTCAGCAGCTTTGGCAAATACCGATAATGAATCGTCAGCAATAAGCTTACCTTTAGCATCGATCATTACATACTCTGGCACCCCTCGGTTCTTTTTATACTTACCTAAACCAGATTTCCTTATATCGCTATGTAATACATGCAACCAAGGTAACTTCGCCTTCATAGCCCAAGCTAGTGCATCAGATTTATCCTCATCAAAACTCACGTGAATGAATTCAATGTTACTTAAACCAGCAATCTCATTCTTATATTTGGCCACTAACTGTGGCGCAGAACTTCTACAGGGTGGTCACCAGCTCGCGGTGAAATAGAGGATGTAGTACTCAGGAACTTTCTCAAGCTGAGCCTTCACAAAACGTTTCCCCTCTAATCGTGACAATGTTTTATCAGTCAGATGCCTGCCAACCACCTGTTCTGCTAATTGTTCTGTAATCGACGGGGCATCCTGAAGTTCTTTCTTTTTCGTCTCTTCAGCCACTTTCTGCTTAACCCATTTCTGGTCAGCTTCTGAAAGGACATCCAAAGCAAACTTCATGTTCTTATATTTTCTTATGACAGTGACTTGCTTCGTCTCGCTGTCATACGACTTAAAACTCGCTTCAAAGGTCTTCATCCCATCACTACTTGTCCATGTCCGAGCCTGCAATGAGGCTCCAAGTAGGAGTGATGTCGCCGAAGCAAGCACTAATAATTTGGAATTCATAGGTCAAGAAGCTATCGGTCACACTTTCTAACATGTCAAACGATTTACATAAATTCCATAATCATACCAAACTTGATAAGCTGGCTTACCACAGACAATAAGTAAGCCTCACTTCCTTTTCGGAAATGAGGCTTATTGATGGCTCCGGCACTTGGGATCGAACCAAGGACCTAGTGATTAACAGTCACCCGCTCTACCGCTGAGCTATGCCGGAGTTACATGCCGGTCACCCTTGGGGCTCGCGACGGCGGGAAACTGCACGATTCCACGGCTCTGTGCAAGAAAAAACTAGAAGCTTTTTATAGACCTACTCCCCACACTCACACTTAAGGGCGTGATTCAATCTCCAATATCCTCCTCTCCGCACGTTGGATCATCTCGCGAAGCCTCCGAATCTCCTGTGCTTCAGCCGCACTCAAACCACTGCGCCGTTGTTCGATTAACTGTGCCTGCTTCTGCATACTCGCGGTCATATCCGGCTCTTTTTCAAGCTGCTGAATGATCTTATCCGCGGGCACTATGTAAGTCTTAATGCGACTTGCACGCGCTACAATAATTCCCACAAAACGACCATCTAAATCAAATACTGGGCTTCCTGCATCAATCGCATCCACCTGCATATCGGATTGCAACACCTCAGGAAACCCCTCAGCCACCTCGTTGATAGCTCCCCCCATGCGCTTCATTTGCTTCATGCGTTGCGGCGAATATTGCTTCAATTCAGGTCGAGCTCCGAGCACCACATCCACTTGAAAGGCTTTCCCGTCACGCAAGAACTGGATGCCCACCTGGTCTCCTGGCCGTAAAGTCTGAAGATTATTTCCCATTTCATGTAAGCCATTCACCTTGATTCCATTGACTTGCGTCACCACATCTCCTGGTCGTAGACCTGCTCTTGCAGCCGCAGAGCCACGCTCCACTGACTCCAAACGCACCCCACCACCACTCACGGGATTGAAATCCATCCGAACTCCCAAAAATGCTTTGTCAGATTCTCTCAAACTTCTCGGTAGCACACTCACCACCCCGAAACCATGGGCATCCTTCGCTGGCCCTACCGCCAACAAAAATTCACCCAGATTCAGATCTGTCTCAGCACCAAGATCAACTGCCGGTAGCCCACTTCCATAATCCAGTAAGGCCAAATCGTACTCAAGGTAGACTGCTTTAACAAAAGCCTCATGCTTGGAGCCATCGTGCCCTACGACCCAAATACGATCTCCCTTTGAAACCAATTCACTCCACTTCGTGAGAATGCCTTCCTTGGTGACGGTACCTCGTGACACCATCCGCCCATTAGAAAAAACATTCACGGCATGCTTCCCTGCTTCTTTGGACAGTGGCTCAATCGCCTTAAAAAACTGATCAGCCTGAAGGCCGAGCACCTTCTGGTCTTCTGTTCTCAAAAATGGCAATCCTCTACGCGCAAGCTCCTGATTTTGTCCATGAACAATCCCGCTTACCAGTATCCCTAATACAATTGCTGAAAGTTGTTTATACATCATCTGTTTCTATAAAAAAATTACTGTTGATAAAGGTCTCCGCGTCTCGCCAAGGTTGGCTCGATTTCCATCAACACCTCCCCCCTAAGAATTTCCATCTTCACTGACTGCCCCGGGCGGAAACGGTTCAACTCCACCAATAAGGCACCACCGTCAGTCACTTTCTTCCCATCCACACTCACCACAATGTCCCCCTTCTTAATGCCCGAGCGCTGAGCCGGACTCCCCGGGATCACTTGCCCCAAAAGCACTCCCTGCCGAGTACTCCCTACAATCCCCACCCCTAAAATCGGGCTGTCCTCATTCGCAAATGGATTAGAACTTAACCTTCCCCAGGTCTCTCCTGCTTCTAAGCGTTTCCAGTCAGCGACTAAAGCACTGATACCAGCATGATTGTTGGCACTCCAATCCACGCCAATTGAGGAATTAATCCCAACCAGTTTGCCCTCGATATCAAAAATAGGGCCACCCGAATCACCTCCAATCAAGGTACAATCACTCGTGAAAAAACCCGCCATATTCTTGGAAATCAATCGACCAAACCTCACTGGCGGCTTGCGTAGTGGGTCGTGCCCCCCAGCATGCCCCATAGCTACTAAAAAATCTCCCACACTCAGTGCATCTGAGTCACCTAGCTTAACATGGGGATACTCACCTACCTCATTGATCTGCAGCATCGCCGTATCCTTTGTTCGGTTAGCCCCTAACACCGCTGCTGTCGTCTCAGTACCGTCGGGAAAAATCACTGTCACCACCGAAGCTCCTTGTACCACATGCGCCGCAGTCAAAATCCGACCTTTCTCCGATACCACAACCCCACTCCCCCAGGCTCCCGTCCGCTCAGAAGTCAATGAAACCGTCGCCGGCTGCACCTTCTCAACCAATTCAACCACCTGGCTCTGAAGCTTCTTCAGTGAGGCCAAATCTTCTATCGCTGGCGGAGTAGCCCACACTGGCTGGTCAACCATCACCGCTAGACATACAAGTGGAATGCTCAATTTCTGCAAAATCATAGTCTGTATCAATTTTCTAGCGTCACTATAGATTGCATTTTTTTATTCTCAAAATGAATTTTACCCTCGTCGCAGGGTTGTTTTTCTAGCATTCCTGATGCATACATACTCCCAAGCAGCAACCAATCCGCTGCAATCTCATCCATTATGGCGGCCAGAAAAGCAGCAAAATCCAAAAATAAGCGAAAGCCCGCTCGAAAAGTCGCCAAACGTAACACCAAACGACGCAGCCTGCTTTACAAATTGGTCTTCTGGCCGCTCATCTTGCTCGAGCACGCCACAAAAAGTTGGCATCCCATCTACCGCTTCCTTGTAAAATCTGGTGCTGCCCTCGCCTCCATCGGCCTCTTCATTTTTCTGCTCATGGCGGTCTTCTACGGACTCAGAGCACAAACATACGATCTCGATAAAGTCACAGAAATGCCAGCCCGATCCATCGTCTACGCCAACGATGGAAAAACTGAAATCGGCACAGTACATGGTGATAATAGATTGATGTTAGAATTCGACCAGATATCTCCCTGGTTCATCAAGGCCCTTATCGCCCGAGAAGATGCACGCTTCTACGACCATGGTGCCATCGACCCAAGAGGCCTTGCTCGTGCCTTCAGCCGCTTCGTCACCCGTGGCAAAAAAGAAGGAGCCTCCACCATCACAATGCAGCTCGCCGATAACACCTTCAGCTATGCAGGCAAAACCGTCGATGGCAAACTCCTCGAGATGGCAATCGCCATTCGCATCGAAAATCGCTTCAACAAAGAAGAAATTCTCCAGCATTACATGAACAGGATCTTCTGGGGCCACTCGATTCGGGGCATCGAATCCGCTTCGCGAACCTATTTTGAAAAACCCGCCTCCCAGTTGAGCCTCTCTGAAGCCGCCATGCTCGCTGGCATCATCCGTGGCCCTAATGCCTTCTCACCATTCGTCAATTTCGAAAAAGCTGTCGAACAACGCGATGTCACACTCAGCAGAATGGTCCATTACGAATTCATTACCCAAGACCAAGCTGACTCAGCAAAGAAAGAGCAACTCAAGATCAGACCTGATGGCAGAAGGATCATCCACGATTCCTACGCCATGGACGCCATCCGCCGCGACCTAGAAGTCATCCTTGAACAACACAACATCCAAATGGGGGGACTCCATATCACCACCACCATCGACCCTCACCTTCAAAAAGCTGCCGAACATGCCATTGAATCCCATCTCTCAAAAATGGAAAAACGCTCAGGCTTCGCCCACCAAACCCGCCCCCAATACCTCCGAATCCCCCAACAACAACGAAAAGAGCCCAAGTACCTTCAAGGGGCTGTCGTCTGTATCGAAAACAAAAGTGGTGCCATCAGAGCCATCGTCGGTGGACGAAATGCTGATGAATCAAAGTTTAACCGAGCTCTCCACGGCAGACGCCAAATTGGCTCGCTCTTCAAACCCTTCGTTTACATGTCCGCCTTCGATAAAGGCCTCCAGCCTGGCGCCTGGGTCAGAGACAGTAGAATTCGCCCTGGAGAGATCAAAGGAGCACAACGCTCATGGTCCCCAGCAAATTCTGATGGTGAATACAAAAGCATGATGACTGTCGCTGAAGCACTCGCTAAATCCCGCAATACTGCCTCAGTACGTATCGGCGATTATGCTGGCATTAACAATGTCTTGGAAACTGCTAGAAAAGTTGGCTTTAACCAAAAAATCCCTAACACACCAGCTACCTACTTGGGAGCATTCGAAGCTACCCCCCAACAAGTCGCTCAGGCCTACACCGTCTTTTCCAATGGCGGAACCATATACCGCCCTTTCATCATCTCACAAATTACCGATGCCGATGGCAATGTCGTCTACCCCGGCTCAGGAGCCCTTTCTTACACCGCCGCAAAAACTGGCTCAGCATGGTCAGTTTCTAACACACTTCAGGAAGTCACAACAAGAGGCACCGCAGCAAGCCTCCGAAGCGTCTACAATTTTAAAGCCCCCTCCGGCGGCAAGACGGGCACCACAGATAATTACCGAGATGCCTGGTTCGCAGGTTATACAAGCTCACTCACATGCGCCGTCTGGGTCGGTATGGATAACAATACGCGCACAATGAGTAGAGGCTACGGCTCAACTCTGGCACTCCCAATCTGGGCAAATGTCATGAAAGCCGCCGACTCCCGCGTCTACCCAACCCATTCCCTCAAGCCGACATTCCCATTCCAAAACGTGCGCATCTGCCGCTTCACCTCCCAAATCGCCACTCCCGGCTGTGAAAGCCACCGCTCAGCTTACACTGCTTCCATCCCCATCGACCTCATTCCTGAGCACACCTGCGATAACCACCCCATTCGCGCTGAAGTCCTCCCAGAAGAACCCTCAACCCCACCTCGTGCACTACCTGTTAGGTAACCCCCAATTTCTCTTTCACTAAGATGGCTTGGAAACCACAAAATAGAAAGTCCCCTATGGCCAAATGGCTTCCAGAATGGCTCAGGCTCGCCCTTAAGGTCGGACTAAAGTGCGCCTTCATTGGCCTAGTTATCCTTCTACTTGTAGCCTCCTATTATTACTCCAAAGCTCAAAAGTATGACCTCAGTAAAGTAGCCGAGGAGCAACAGCAAAACACCCTTCTTGACCATAATGGAGCCCCTCTTCTAGGAAATGACTCAAAGGAATCTTTGCTCATCACTTACGACCAACTCCCACAACACCTCGTCGATGCCCTTATCGCTCGTGAGGATACTAATTTCGAACACCACTGTGGAGTAGACTTCAAAGGCTTAATACGAGCGACACTTCGCAATGCTAAGGACATGTCCTTTACTCAAGGTGCCTCAACTCTAACGATGCAACTTGCTAGAAATACATACGATATAAGAGCCAAATCACTCAATCGTAAGTTCCTAGAAATCGCACTTACCCTGCGTATCGAAAGTTCCTACTCAAAGAACGAAATTATGGCCTACTACTTGAATCGAATTTATTTCGGCTCAGGCTGCTACGGTATCGAACAAGCATCGCGTAAGTACTTTAAAAAATCAGTCACCGACCTCACCCTCTCCGAATCCGCTACTCTTGTAGGCATTATTCGTGGACCACATATCTTCTCACCACTCAATGACCTAGCTGCCGCTCAAAACCAACGCAATCAAGTCATCGACCGTATGCTCACCATCGGAAAACTCACCACTGAGCAGGCCTCTGCCGTCAAAAATTCACCACTCGTGCTTCCCCAAAAAATTACCCTCACTAAAAAACCTCTAGAAGCAGCAAACCCCTACGCACTAAAAGCTCTCGACCGCCACCTGAACGAAATACTCGCCCAAAAAGACATCCGGGCTGCAGGACTCACCATCACAAGCGCTCTGGATCTCAAAAAACTACATCAGTGTGAGAACGATATCAAAAAACTGCTGATAGAAGCGAAGCAACCACAGCTTCAAGCTGCCTGCATCATAATCGACCACAAAACTGGTGCCATTCGTGCCCTCGTTGGAGGTCGTGACTATAAAGCACTCCAATTCAATATCGCGCTGGATGGAAAACTAGACCTCGGCGACGCATTCACCCCCTTTATTTACGCCGCCGCCCTCGAGAGAGGTAAGCTTCCTATCAAAGGCAACCCATCTCAAACTGGAAAACAGCTAGATCCAGCAGAAACCCAACGCATAGCAAAACGCTTCGGATTTAATTCTCCCTTCAATCTCCCTGAAATCCACTATGGAAGCGGGACCTGCTCACCTCTAGAACTTGCAACTGCATTCTCCACCATCGCTAACAACGGCAAAAGACCACACACCTTTTTTGTAGAACACATCACAAAAGCGGATGGCAGCGAACTTTTCAAAAACACAGCCCAGAGCACACCAGCTATACAGGAAGGCACAGCCCTCGAAACTGCAAAACTCCTGAAATACAAAGATGGAATAGCATACACCACAGCCGCATTCTCAGGACGATCCCTATGGTCGGCTGCCAGTAAAGACTCCCTCACTGCCGTGATTTGGGTCGGCTTCCAACAGCCTGCCCCAGTACCCAATAAAAACTCCCTGCTAAAAAAGATGCAATCCCTCACCTATCATTGGGTCGCCTCTGAGAAATAACCCTTCCCCGCTCTCTCAGCTTCATAGAGCAAATAAAACTAATCGCTCTCGACGAGCGATAACACTTCGCGATTTGCTATAATGCACTGCCAACGATCCCATCAGATCAAAACTCTTCATGCGCCTCAATGCGATACTCACCATCAAACTCCTCGGGCTCTAGAATAGTCACACTTCCCTTCTTCACCCGAAATGGAAGCACAGCCGCCTCACTGAATTCTTGGATCAAATAGGTTAAATCCGGATTGTGACCCACAATAGCCACAGCCTCAATGTCCTTGTAGGCCGTCAATTCGCGCTTCGCCACATCCGCTTGCATCCCACAAGCTAAAAATGGCTCTAGGATAGGCGCACCCATCTGCATCGCTTCACACATGATTTCCGCCGTCTCCTTCGCCCTCAACACCGGTGAGCTCAACACCAAATCAGGAACCATCGATTTCTCCAATAAATACTTCCCTAGCATTGATGCCTGTTCTCTGCCACGTCCAGTCAAGACACGCTCAAAATCAGACCCCGCAAAATTCTCCGCCTTCGCATGCCGAATCACATATAACCTCATCAAGCAATTCTACCCCATCCCCCTCTAAAATGAAAATGCCGATCGCCATTCACGGCAACCGGCATCTCTTAAATCTTATTGAGTCACCATTTAGTTAGTCACTCGCATCGGCATAATAACGTAGAGGAACGACCCGTCGATGCGAATCACTCCAGGGCTCATCTCATCAATCAAATCTAAATACACATCGTCAGTATCTAGATTTTTAAGCGGAGCCATCAAGAAATCTGGATTGAATGCAATCGCAAATTCAGCACCAGCATAAGTCACATCAATACGCTCAGTCGCTTCACCAATGTCTTGAGTGTTAGCCATGACATCAATGCTGTTAGCGCCAAATGCTAACTTAACTGAGTTCGATTTGTCAGACGCAATCAATGACACACGTCTAACCGTTTCAAGGAAGGCATCGCGACTCACCTGAATACGCTCAGAGGTGTTGTTTGGAATAACTTGACGGTAGTTCGGATAATTCCCTTCAATCAACTTCGATACCAACAAACTACCATTGATCTCAAAGGCAACCTGGCTATCTGTAAGCTTAATGATCACATCTCCCTTATCAGAAAGAAGACGTTGAAGCTCCTGCACAGCCTTAGATGGAATGATCACATCTGCCTCATGGCTCGATGGAAACTCAAGGTCATTCTCAACCATTGCAAGACGACGGCCATCGGTTGCAACAAGTGTGATCTTCCCATCCTTGAAAGATGTATAAATACCATTGAGCACATATCGTGTCTCATCAGTCGAAATTGCATACGATGTCTTCTTCAAAGAATCTAAAAGCACATCCTGAGGCATCTTGTATTCCTTGGCATCCTCAAACTTAGGTAATGGAGGAAATTCATCCTCGCCTAAACCAATGATCTTGAAGAATGACGGACCTGATTTGATGCTCGCGTAGTTCTTACTATCGATCGAAATCTCAACGTTCTCAGCTGGAAGCTCACGAATGATGCTTACCAAACGCTTCGCGGGCAATGTCGTCGCCCCCTCCTTCTCAACATCAGCCATCACTGTACCACTCACCCCAACATCAAGGTCCGTTGTCGTGAGCTTTAACTCACTCCCCTGTGCTTCTATCAGAACGTTAGAGAGGATTGGTAGAGTCGTGCGATTACTTACTACGTGCTGCACCTGTTGCAGAGCATCTAGAAAGGATTGCTTAGAGATCGTAAATTTCATGAGTTTGGCCGATTTTTTGCCCCCTGCCACTGACAGGCGACTTGATGTTCGGGATTAAATTGAACTTTCCCCCACTAAACGCAAGTCTCATTTAGCTCTAACTACCACTTTTGCTCTATATGGCCATTTTTATTCACAATGGCACAATATGTAGTATACCCACTCTGTCCCGTAAATCCCTAACATTGCCAAAGATTCTCGTTCCACTCCATCGACTAAATCCTCATACCTCCCCTCACCTCACCACTCCATCACACAAAAAAGGACCCTCACATAGAGGGCCCTTCTTATTCTTTCGATTTAGGCAAAATTTATCTCTGCAACATGGCATCGAGTAAATCAACAGTATCTCTAACCATCGATTCCTTGTTGATGCGCTGCTCCACCTTTTTGACAGCATGAATTACAGTACCGTGATCTCGCCCACCAAATGCATCACCAATCTCCATCAAAGATGCTTGAGTCATCTTGCGACTCAGATACATCGCAACTTGTCTGGCAAAAGCAATATTAGCAGGACGCCTTCTACTACTCATGTCTGCCAAGCGAATGTCAAAATGCTCAGATACAGCCTTCTGGATCGCATCAATACTCACCTGCTTAGACCCCTCTTCGCGAAGAATGTCACGAAGTAAGGTCTCAGCACGTTCAATATCAATCGTAGTCCCACCAAGTGAAGCATAGGTCGCTAGACGAACCAAAGCCCCCTCTAAGCGCCTCACATTACTGCGAATGCGCTCAGCCAAGAAACGAATAACATCGTCGGATAGCTTTACATCCCAGTCCTCCATCTTCTTGCGCAAGATCGCCACTCGAGTCTCCAACCTTGGAGATTGCATCTCCACTGTCAGCCCACTCTCAAATCGAGAAATGAGGCGAGGCTCAAAATTCTTAATCTCACATGCAGGCCTATCACTCGTGAGCACAATCTGGCTCTGAAGATCTAATAAAGTATTGAAGGTGTGGAAAAATTCTTCCTGTGATCGCTCCTTGCCCGCCAAAAACTGAATATCGTCGATCAACAACACATCGGCCTTCCGGTACTTCTTGCGGAACTTCTCAAGGTCCCCCTTCTTCACCGCATCAATGAACTCGTTAGTGAATTTCTCACTCGTGAGATAAACCACCTTCGCATTCGGCTTCTCAGAGAGAATGCGATTCCCGACAGCTTGCATCAGGTGAGTCTTGCCCAAACCAGAACTTCCGTGAATGAACAATGGGTTGTAAGATACTGCAGAGCCAGATGCCACAGCCGTACACGCTGCATGGGCAAACTCGGAATTCTGCCCAACCACAAATCGCTTGAAGTTGAATAGCGGGTTGAGCCCCACTCCCTTTAGCTTCTTTTCTAAATTTGCCTGATCTGCTGCCGGCAACTTAATCTCATACTCAGATCCACTCGCCTCATCAGAACTATCTGCAGCTGCCTCTTCCGCACCGGCAACCATAACCTTGGCTACTACTGATGGGTCGAGAACCTTGGACACTGCCGCCTGAAGCTCAGGCATGAAGTTAGTCTCAATCCAAACTTGGTGAATATCACTCGGTACCGCGATGCGAATCTCATTTTGTGAAATTTCACCGCACTCAGCTCCAGCAAACCAACGCTGGTAAGCATCTGGGCTTAACAATTCCTGTAAGTGAGTCGAAACTGCTCTCCAGATCGTTTGATCTCCTGCTGTGGTAGTGTGATTTTCTGATGCATCATTCGTAGTGGGTTTGGATTGTAGTTCGCGCATTGTTGTAGCTTCCGCTCGTGTAGTAATTTCTTTCCTGAGGGTTTTGCAGCCTCTCCCTGTCGGGTGCTGCGACGTGACGAAATTGGTACACACCTTCGCCCAACATTGGGAAAACTTTTTAAAAAACAAATCCCCCCTCAAAACTTTTTTTAGAGTTTCCACAAGGGTTCCACGGCCATTTTTTTTTAGAGGCTTGACGTCCCCGATATTTAACTTCGCTAAACTAACTTTTAACGAGTGTTCGCAAGTCGTTGAAAATCCTAGAAAACCTATATTTTTCAATGATTAGAGCACATTTGAACACACCCTAACAGGGGGAGTTTTTTAAATTTTTGGTGTAACTAACTCAAAGTTTTATGCTTAAAAAAATACCTCATTTCCCATACCGCACAGGCAAGAAACAACCCCAGCCTCTCACCTGAGCTATATGTCAGCTTTATCTCAAAGCCTCTTGCAGCAATTGTACCAATTCAGCATCAAGCATTCCTACCGAATGCTACGACTCAAGAAACCTTCTTCCGGGTAGCTGGAAACAATAAGGCCACTCCTATACTGGTAAACAATGTCAGAAAAGTGGTGATCGGGTAAAACCAAGCAAAGCTGATCTCTGGACGCTTATGCCTTAATTCAGACAAGCCCTCAAAACCTAGTGCTTTAAACAAATTGTAGACATCTTCCTGCACATAAGCGCTCGCCGCAACAGAAAGAACAGTCCCTACCACAATCCCAGCAAACGACCATGGGATACGCCTCGCATTCAATGCAATCACCAGAATCGCCAGAATCGGCCCATAGGTATAACTCACCATCCTAAATGCTAGACCGATCAAATTCTTATCACTCCCTTCTGCCAGATAGTTGTGACTGAGAAAAATAGACATCCCTGATAGGAAAATCGCCCAAATCACAACCAGAATACGAGATTTCTTAACCATGCTGCTGTCATTCCCATGCTCCTCCAAATACTTCTGACCATAGAATGCTGAGAGAGATGTTTGAGACAAAGCTGCTAGTATCGAGTCCAAACTAGACACAGCTGCTGCAAAGGCACCCGCCACGATCAGGCCTTTCAACCCAGTCGGCAGCACCGTGACGATCCAAGTTGGAAAGACATAGTTAGAGTCCTCAGCAAATAACTTGGCCTCAGCCTCACTCGGTGGATGCAGCTGATACCACGCAAATAAACCAGCTCCCACACTCAACATCAGCAAGGTGATCACCTGAGAAAAACTACTCCATACTATCGCCTTCTTCGCATCCTCCTTAGTCGCACAACAAAAGATCCTCTGCGCATTCAGCTGATCCGTCCCAAACGCCGCGAGATTCTGAAATGGCATCGCTATAATCGCTACCCAAAAGGTAAAGCTCACTGCCGGATCTGTCGTGAAATCAAATACCCGCATCTTGTTGATCGTCTCGTCCCCCACCTGCACCGTGCTGTTCAACTCAATGACATTGGCCCAACCACACACCGACCACAACCACACAAATGCAATAAAGCCACCAATGATGAAAACCCCAAATTGCATCACGTCAGTCCATATCACCGTACGCATCCCCCCCATCAACGTCCATACCACCGCAAAGAGCCCAATCACCAATATGCAACTCGTCATGTCAAAACCAGTCACCGCACGCAAAATAATCGCCGTCACCAAAACCCGCACGCTCTGTCCCAATATCGATCCAAGCGAAAACAAGATGGTCACTAACTTCTTTACCCCTTCACCCAACCTGCCTCCCATAAAATCATAGGGACTAAATATCTCCTTCTCGTAATAAATGGGCACCAAGTAATACCCCACGATGAATCGAGCAATGATCGAACCAATCCCCCACTGTAAATACGTCCAATCACCACTGAGCGCATACACCCCCCCAGGCACCCCAATGAAAGTCAACGCACTGATCTCAGTCGCAATAATCGAACCACTCACCGCCATCCAAGGAAGCGATTTCCCTCCTAAAAAGAAATCTTTGATGGTAGCCTGCTGCCCTCTCAATGCATGCCCAATCAAGGTCGTCAGTATCATGTAACCAAACACCACTCCCCAATCGATTAACGAAAATTGCTCAGCTACCTCATTCATGACGCGCACCCTAGCAACTCCTCTACTTCACGTCGATACGAATTACTTTACATTACTTAAATACCTCACTAGCTCCACTTCCTCTATGAATGCACCCTACAAAGAACTTAAACGCCTCCTCGAACAAAGACTCAGCGTCATCACCGATTCCTCCCTCAGAACCTCCGCACCAGAAAAACAACTCCAACTCCTCCAGTCTATAAGTGAGTCAATCACCACGTGGCATAACAACTACCAAGCTGAAATCGACCCACGCCTACACCACTTCCTCCAACAGCAAAGCCTCCAAAAAGCTCTCAATTTTATCGATGATGAAGGCCTTGTTTAATCTGTTAGAACACCCCTGAGATTAAGGCTTTTAGATTTATAGATTTTCTCTCAAAAGAACCTTGCGCGTACTAAGGTCCCCCCCTAGTCTGCCGCAGCTCATACCGTGGACACAGACTCTAGCCAATTTGTTTTAGGGATCATTCCAGCTCGTTGGGCCTCCACCCGCTTCCCGGGTAAACCATTGCATATCATTGCGGGCAAACCGCTTGTGCAACACGTCTGGGAACGTTGTCAGGAGTGCACCAAACTGGACGGTATCATTGTCGCTACTGATGACGAACGCATTGCCAATGCTTGCCAAACATTTGGAGCTCAGGTCGTGATGACCTCATCAGACCACCCTACCGGCACAGACCGTATCGCTGAGGCTGCCAACGGTGTTCCTAACGCCACACACATCATCAATATCCAAGGTGATGAACCACTCATTGAACCAAGCCTTATCGATGAACTCGCTGAGGTCTTGCTCGTTGACAGCGATCTCGCTATGGCCACCGCTGCCAACCCCATCGACAGCCCAGAACTCATGGCTGACCCCAATGTCGTAAAATGTGTACTCAAGCTCAATGGCGACGCTCTCTACTTCTCGCGCTCCCCATTGCCCTACCAACGTAGTGAAAGCCCAGAATTAACCCACTACCGACACAAGGGAATCTACGCCTACCGTAAAGACTTTCTCCATCAGTTCGTCCAATGGCCCCCCTCGCCACTCGAACTCGCTGAATCACTCGAACAACTTCGGGCCTTAGAAAATGGCGCGCGCATCAAAGTCATTATCACTGACGACACTTCTGGTGGCGTCGATACCCCCGAACAAGCTGAGGCACTCGAAACCTTCCTCAGCTCACAAATTTCTTCACACTAATCACACACACATAGTTCCTCATGGCACACCCAACAAAATACATCTTCGTCACCGGCGGCGTCGTCTCATCACTCGGTAAAGGACTAGCAGCTGCCTCTCTAGGCACTTTGCTCGAGCACCGCGGCCTCGACGTGCTTATCCAAAAGTTCGACCCCTACCTCAATGTCGACCCTGGTACGATGTCACCATACCAACATGGCGAAGTATATGTCCTTGCTGACGGTGCTGAAACTGACCTCGACCTCGGCCACTACGAGCGTTTCACAAACTGCGAATGCTCCAGCCTCAATAATATCACTTCAGGACAGGTGTTTGAGAATGTCATCAAAAACGAACGCGCAGGCAAATACCTCGGAAAAACCGTTCAGTTCATCCCGCACTGCACCGATATCATCAAAGACCGTATCCGTGAAGTCACCCTCAAGAGCGATGCAGACGTCATCATCACCGAGATTGGCGGAACCACTGGAGATATCGAAGGCCACCTTTTCCTAGAGGCCCTGCGCCAATTCTCTCTCGAAGTCGGCCGCGACAACGTCTGCTTCATCCATGTCACCCTCCTTCCTTACATCGCAGCTGCTGGGGAAATTAAAACCAAACCAACCCAACAATCAGTCGCTAAACTACGTGAAATTGGTATCGTGCCAGACATTATCGTCTGCCGCACAGAACACGACCTCGACGATGATAACCGCGCCAAAATCGCCATGTTCTGTAACGTCGAAGCCAAGAACGTTGTCGCCTTCCGCGATGTCAATCACACCATCTATGAATGCCCGCTCGACCTGCGTCGCGATAAGTTAGACCGCCTCGTTAGTGACCGCCTCGGCCTCGAATCCGAAACTCCTGACCTCGAAGACTGGAGGCTTTTCGTCGACCGCGTCATTAACCCCACCCACGAAGTCACCATCGCAGTCGTCGGTAAATACATCGAACTGCAAGACGCTTACAAATCTATCTACGAATCCCTCGTCCACGCCGGTGCAGCTCATGATACCCGCGTCAAAGTGGTCCGTGTCGATGCCGGAAAGATTGAAGAAGAAGGACCAGCTGGCCAACTAAAAGACGTCGACGGTATCCTCATCCCCGGTGGCTTCGGTGACCGCGGAACTGAAGGTAAAATCCGCGCCGCCCAATTTGCCCGCGAAAATGGCGTCCCATACTTCGGTATCTGCCTCGGTATGCAAATCGCTACCATCGAATTCGCCCGCAATGTCTGCGGTCTAGAGGGAGCCACTTCTACCGAATTCGACAAAGAAACTACCCACCCAGTCATCTCACTTCAGGAAGAACAACAAGGGGTCGTCGATATGGGTGCTACCATGCGCCTCGGTGCCAGTGACTCGGTCGTCTACAAAGACACCAAAGCATTCGAACTTTATGGTGAAGAGCTCATCACCGAACGCCACCGCCATCGCTACGAATTCAACCCTGCTTACCGCGAGCAAATTGAAGGTTCCGGCCTCAAAGTGAGCTCAGTTTCTGCAGACCAAGGGCTGGTAGAAATCGTCGAAATCCCGGATCACCCATTCTATATCGGCGCACAGTTCCACCCAGAATTCCAATCAAAGCCGAACAAGCCACACCCAATCTTTGCTGGCTTCGTCGCTGCCGCACTGGCTAAGAAAAAATAACACTCAGCTAAACCGCTCACGCCAGCATCTTAGCTGAAATATCTCTATCATAAACCGCTCAGAGGATTCCTTCCCGAAGCACTAAGACACAGCATTATGAGTATCGAATCACGCATCGCCGAACTCGGCTACACACTTCCAGAGGTTCCGGCACCCGCTGGATCCTACCTAAACTACACTCGCAGTGGAAACTTACTCTTCCTTGCAGGAGGGATTCCCCCTGTTGAAGAAACCTACCAAGGTAAAGTCCCCACAGACACATCCATTGAAACCGCACAAGAAGCAGCTCGCCTTGTCACCCTCAACCGACTTGCCGTTGTAAAAGATGCTATTGGCTCTCTCGACAAAGTAAAAAAAATCGTCACCGTCAATGGCTTCGTAAACTCTGAGCCAGACTTCTTTGGTCACCCAACAGTCATCAACGGTTGCTCTGACCTCCTAGTAGAAATTTTCGGTGAGCTTGGGAAACATTCACGCACCGCATGTGGAGTCGCAGCTCTTCCGCTCAATGTTTCTGTGGAAATCAATATGATCGTAGAAGTCGAAGACTAAACAAGCTGTAGAAACCTACCCATTTTTTCTATACCCAGTAGCCAAGCGCTTCTGGGTATTTTTTTGCCCCAAACTGTTCACCTAAAGAACATAGATGATGTCAAAATAATTGCTAATACCGCCCCTCCCAAACCTGTAATAACGGGCATACCCAACACTATGAAGCACATCATCTCTCTGTTGCTCTGTATCAGCACCCTCTGCTGGGCAGCCCAACCCTCTGCTGAAGCACTCCTCAAACAAGCTACCATTCAACTCATTGACGAGACTCAGCTATCTGGTCCTCAAGCGACTGCATTCTCGGAAGCCCTCAGTTCCTCACCAGCCTGGCAACGCGAGCTTCTCGATTCAGGAGAGATCGCGCAGCCATCCACCGTCCTCAAGCTTCTCTTTGAAATTTGGAAAGGGGATCCTGATCTCACTAAAACTTCCATCGACAGAGCCATGGCTACTGCCTGCGCACTTGAAGCGCCACGTAAGAACTGGGACGCTCAAGTTGCCATTCAAAGGTACCAATACTTTAGTGAAAAATCCAAACTCGGCCTGCTCAACTCGATGTACGCAGAACTCACGCCATTCCAACGCCGCTACCTCGCACGCGGTGTACAACACGGCCACCTCAACCACATTGAGTCACTAGAATACCAAAACCTTGAAGTCTGCCTCCCATCTGAACGCTATACGGGTGCCTGCTGGTATGCGCGTTGGATCCTACTCAACCCCTTCGGCGATAGCATTCATGGCCCCATGTACTACCAACCTTTCCGCGAAAGCTACACTAGTGCTGCGGAAATGATTCGCAAAGTCGGTGGAGTCTGTGGCTCACTCTCAAACTTCGGAGCTGCTGCTGCCATCGCCAATGGAGTTCCGGCAGCCACCATGGGCGAGCCAGGCCATTGCGCATACACCGTCATGACCAAACCCCACCACTGGCAACCCGCCTATTCCCTTTCCTGGAAACGTGGACTCCACTCCAGCTACTACGGTGGATCCTGGGGGTGGCACGTCTTCAATAATAAAGGACAAGAAAACCTCAAAGCTGCCTACAAAGCCGCGGACCTACGCCGCCTCGCCCAGTTCCAAATCTCCAAGCGCCAAATACCAAACGCCTTCCAAAGCCTCAAGGATGCCCGTAAAACAAACCCCTTCGATTGGCAAAATTGGCTCCTAACAGCTGAAATCTACCAACAACAAAATGCCACCAAGGCTCAGTGGAAAGCCCTCCACGATGAAGCACTTAAACTCCTAGCCCCCCATTCAGGAGAGGTGGCTTGGCACTTATTTGAAAAACATATCTACCCCCACATCATAGATCCTGCCCCCAATTACCTCAGCCAGCGTAAAGAAACTCTGCTCGCCTTCCAACAAGCAATCTCTGGTTGGGGCCTTGCACGCTGGAACTATGCCCAAGCACTCAACCAACAACTCAAACTCCTCAGTAAAGATACCCAAGAACAAGATAAATACGTCGTCCGCATCTTCGGTATCCACGCCAAAGACAATATCTTCACCCCAGTCATCTTCGAGGAACAACTCAAACGCGTCGATAAAGACCCCGAACGCCGCCAGGCATTTATTGCCTCCCTCGGAAAAGGACTCAGCAAATCTAATAACGGTGACTTCAGCGCCGTCATCGACACCATGGCGAAAAGCGTCCTCCCAGATGCCGCTAAACGCGAAGATAAAGCCACCTTTCAATATATCGGCAAGCTCACTCAAAAAAATTACGAGAAATCTAAAGTCGAACACGAGCGCTTCCCCGGAATCCTCCTTAGCTCAGGTGGTACGATGCAGATCGACCAGCCTGGTAACCGTTGGGATAACCCCGCCCGCCACTGGGGAGTGATCGAAAACTATGGCGGCTCATTCCACACCGGATCCAACAAACCCTTTGTCCAAGTCCAACTCGGAAACTTCGGAAGACTCAGTGGCGTGGTCATCATCACTAGAAATGGTCATGTTGGCCGACTCAATGGCGCCATCCTACAAACATCCAGCAATGGCAAAGACTGGACAGATGTCCACACCTTCAAAAATGTCTCACAAGTGAATCGAATCCCACTCGCTGAGAAAAAAATCGATGCCGGCTACGTCCGTGTCTCCCACCCGAATGGACAACCACTCCACTTCATTAAATTCCTCACCTACGGCAAAAAACAAAACTAACGCATTTAATGCACTAGATCCACACTGCCGCACTGAGCTTACTTACAAATTCTAGCTCCCAACAAAAGTTTACAACAAAGCCATCTGCCCACTCGGCCCGGCATCCTAATATGAAAGTCTTCACCATCTTCCTCACAATCGCAACGTGCTGTCTCACTCAGGCTGCCACCATACGTAGTAAAAACTTTGTGGAAGCTGCAAAGAAAGCCAAAGAGCTCGACGCCCCAATCGCCGTCTTTGTCCACGGTGCCTCTTGGCATCCAGTCAGTGAACGCTTCCGTGACAAACTCTGGAACCACGCATCACTCTTCAAATCTATCAAACATGACCTCGTCCTAACCGAAGTCCACGTAGAACAACAACTCGATAAAGAGGAACAAAAAAAACGCGGTGAACTCACTAAAGGCTGGCAAGCTAAACCCATTAAGTCCTACCCCGCCATCCAGCTCTATTCCTCAGATGGACAGCTTCTAAAAACCTATCAAGGCCAAAGCTTCCGTAATCTAGCCACCCCCAGTACCCTCCAAAACCATCTTGCCCACCTCCTCCAGCTAGAACAATCTTGGCAGTCGCTCTGGCTCCAAGCTCGTGAAGCCGAAAAGTCCCAAAATACCCCAGCGCAAATTGACGCCCTTGGCGCCCTCCTTGCTCTCCCCATCCACCGCGATAAAAAGGCATTCGAAACACTCAAAAAAATCGACCCCAGTGACCAAGCCGGACACATCGCTAAAGCACAATTCAATGGCTGGGAATTTATCAGAAAAATCACAGGCCTCGTGAATGACAAAAAGCGAGATGAGGCTCACCAGCTCGTCCAAAAACACCTTTCCAACCCACATTTCACCCCCGCACAATTGGCATTTATCCTCGGTGCTCAAGGCCGCCTTCAAGTTGCAGAAAACGCATACGAGGATGCCTACCAAACCTACCTCAAAGCTTACGCTCTGGACCCCAGAAACCCCGACAACAAGTCCTTACTCAGCTACGGCGAACGTGCCGCAGGACAACCCGCCCGCCTCGTTCTCCCCTCACGTTCTAAACTCCGTGCTCGTAGCTTCGGCACAAATATTTCGAAAGACCACGCCACTGCCTCAGCCTCGAGTGGCTCCGAAGATAACATCGATAAGCTCTTCAAAGGCAGAGCTCCCGGTGACGGCCATGCATTCCATACAGATAAAGAACAAAATCCCTCCCTCATCATCAATCTCCACGGCCCTTGCCTCGTCAATGCCCTATACATTGAAAACCGTAGACGCCATGAAGCTCGCGCCCGTGGCCTCACACTCTGGGTCTCAGATGATGCTCAAAATTGGCAAAAAGTCTGGCAGGCCGAAGACACCCCATCACATTGGGATATCTCACTCGCTGGAATCGAACGCTCAGGACATAAAGCGCGATTCCTCAAATTGAGCCTAGAGGATTCTTCGCCTAACTACTTCCACCTCACCCGCATTGATATCTTCGGAAAACGTTATTGATCGCTTAACTTCGGGTGCACTGCAATTGTTGGATCTCCTAACAAATTAATCTCTGACAGACACATATGGTACATCGCTGACTGCTTGGCTTTCTCTGACATGCTTGCCTTACTTTTCATCAGAGCCTCACCAGTACTAAGTTTACCACCGATACCTAACTCCCAGAAGAAGGCCATTGTAGATGTCGTTCCATCCATCTTCCCTTCTTTCACCATCAACGGGAAATCAATCTTCGGATTCATAAAGTGAGGCTTCCCCTCACGACATGGTGCCACAATAGCTATCGCCCCAGCACTCGGAGCCCTCAGCATGGATTCGCTGATACAAGGGTCCTCCGCACTGTCAAAATGACCTGTAAAACAAGAAACTGTAGTAATAACGGGGTAAGCTCCTTTGTTACCTAACTGCTCAACATGATCCTTTGTAAACTGTTTATGACCATCTAATACCCAACAACCATGCAGGCCATGCCCATGTAAATGCACCTTCCCATAACGCTTGGCATTAAACATCGACACCCAGTTCTTGGGGATCAATGCGTACTTACCTGCTTCTTCATCCCAGTGCTTAGCATCTAAAAAATATTGATACCTCGCTTCCGCTGGAAGCGCGTTTGAGATGTGGTCATCCCAACTACGCACCACTTTCGCATAGGCGCTAGGAACCGTGCAGGTGAATACAATTCTGTCTCTAAACCCATCCTTTGGATAGACAGATTCATAAGCAACAACCTTCTCGGTGTACGCCTTCACTTCCTCCGCAGTCCGCACCGGTATGCGGCCAATCCCAACACTGCCATCCGGATAGCTGATCGCCTCCTTGTCGTCTTTAAATTCCCCATAGATGCCATCACCATCAGCATCCCAACTTGTGGCTGAGAGATAGTAAATATCCGTCGCAATATCAGAATTCTTTCCCCATCGAGTCTCATGCACGGTGTCACGATCTGGCACCACCCCTCCTCCATTTGGCTCACTGTCCCCACCTAGGACCACCCACTGAGTGCCCATCTTGTCAATGTGTTCCCTTACGCAAACCCGAATCTTTTCCTGAAGATCCACCCCATCATACGCCTCCTCGATCTGAGCCGTCGTCATGACCTTTGTCGGCTTCCCCATCACCTCACCCTTCCACTTAACATACGCAGACCAACTCGCTTCTAACTCTGGAGAAGTCACTAACAAAATATCAGCTCCTTTCGCCATAACATGCCCCTGAGCCACACACAGCGTGCTCGCCACCACCCCAAATTTCAAAAATCGATTCATTTGCATGCACCTATAGCGCCACCAAGACATCAGCACACACACATTTTTGCCATTTTTTTAACTTTGCCCCAACAACCACTCCCCCCTCAAACATCTCACAGATCCCTGAATAGTGCATTAGCTCGAGAGATCACCGTTCCCCCGCCCTACCTCACACAAGGATTTGATGATAAAGTGACAATTTATTTAGTCTGCCTCCATTGCGCATGATAGACTCATCAATGCGACCTTACTCAGAATAAATTCTGACTCACCGGACTCTCATCCTAAACCCCTAACTTCTAATGAAAGTATCCGACCTTTTTATCAAAGCCCTCGAAAACGAAGGCGTCGACACAATCTTCGGAATCCCGGGCGAGGAAAACCTCGACTTCCTAGACTCACTCAAAGATTCCTCTATCAAACTCGTCCTCACCCGCCACGAACAAGGTGCCGGATTTATGGCTGCCACCTTCGGTCGACTTACTGGAAAACCCGGTGTCTGCCTCGCCACACTAGGACCCGGAGCAACGAACTTTGTCACCCCAGCAGCCTACGCCCAGCTCGGCGCCATGCCCATGCTCATGATCACTGGCCAAAAACCCATCCGTGAAAGCAAACAAGGTAGATTCCAGATCATCGATGTCGTCGGCACCATGACTCCCATCACCAAATACTCTCGGCAAATCGTCGATGGAAAAAACCTCCCTTCAGCCGTGCGTGAAGCATTCCGGCTCGCCACCGAAGAACGTCCTGGCGCGGTCCACCTCGAACTCCCGGAAGACATCGCCAGTGAAGACACACCTGAAAGACTCTTTCCTCCAGTAAATGCCCGTCGACCTGATGCTGACGCCAAAAGCCTCGATTGTGCCGCCGACATGGTACTCTCCGCTAAAATGCCGCTCATTCTCGTAGGAGCCGGTGCCAACCGAAAACGCACCAGCCAAGCACTAACAGAGCTGATCCAACGTACTGAAATTCCCTTCTTTAACACCCAAATGGGCAAAGGTGTCATCGATGAACGCAGCCCACAGTACCTCGGCACCGCGGCTCTCTCCGCAAATGACTTCCTCCACTGCGCTATCAACAGAGCTGACCTCATCATTAATATCGGTCATGATGTCATCGAAAAACCTCCATTCTTCATGGAAGTTGGCGGTACCAAGGTCATTCATATCAACTACTTTGCCGCCCAAGTCGATGATGTCTACTTCCCAGACCTCAATGTCGTCGGTGATATCAGCTCCAGCGTCGAAGGCCTAACCAAACGTCTCACAAACAACAATCCCCCCTGGGACTTCACTTACTTCCAGAGAATTAAACAAGAAGTCAGCCTCCACCTCAATAAATACGCCAACGATCAACGCTTCCCCATGCTCCCCCAACGCATCGTCACTATCATGCGCAAACTCCTCTCAGACCGTGATATCATCACGCTCGATAACGGGGTCTACAAAATCTGGTTCGCCAGAAATTACCCATGCTATGCTCCTAACACACTCTTGCTCGATAACGCTCTCGCAACCATGGGAGCCGGACTCCCCTCCGCAATCGCCGCCAAAATGCTCAACCCTAATAAAAAAGTTGTTTCTGTTTGCGGCGATGGTGGCTTCATGATGAATTCTCAAGAATTAGAGACCGCCGTCCGTGAAGGCATCGACCTGACCGTCATCATTCTCAATGATAGTGCCTTCGGCATGATCAAGTGGAAACAAGAAGGCATGGGAATGCAAAACTTTGGCCTCGATTACCAAAACCCAGATTTCGTCACCTATGCCCAAAGCTACGGAGCTATCGGCCACAAACCCACGTCCTCAGAAGAATTTGAATCCACTCTGGAATCATGCCTCCAAACAAAAGGCGTCCACCTCATTGACCTCTCAGTCGACTATTCACTTAACCATTCTATTCTTAATGTCCTTCTTAAGGAAAAAACCTGCATCCTCTAACCATGTCTAACACACTCAAAGTATACTCAGCCTATCAACAAGAACTCATTGCTGAGCTTCCTCTGCTAGATGACTCAGCTATTGATAAAGCCCTCACTACGGCGCGAACACTTGCTGATGACAAACACAACCAGCTCCCAGCTTGGGAACGCCACTCGATTCTGAAAAGAGCTGCCGAGCTGATGTTAGAGCACCGTAATACCCTCGCACAACAAGCCGCTAGAGAAGGAGGGAAGCCCTGGGCCGACACCATGGTTGAAGTCAATAGAGCAATCGAAGGCGTCAAACTTGCCGCCGAAGCCATTAATTCCCTCACCGGTAGTCCAGTCCCCATGGGCCACACTCCAGCTTCAGCACACCGCCTAGCACACACATCTCGTGAACCTATAGGTGTCGTGGTCGCCATCTCAGCATTCAACCACCCACTCAACCTCATTGTCCACCAAGTGGCTACAGCCGTCGCCGCCGGCTGCCCAGTCATCGTCAAACCCGCTGGCACCACCCCACTCTCATGCATCGCATTTCGAGATATTCTCATCGATGCTGGCCTCCCAACTGACTGGTGCCAAGTAGCCCTGTGTAAGGCCCCAGTCGCTGAAAGTCTTGCTACCGACCCGCGTGTCAACTTCCTCAGCTTCATTGGTTCCGGCCGTGTGGGTTGGTCATTGCGTAGTAAAATCGCTCCCGGCACCCGCTGTGCACTCGAGCACGGAGGTGTCGCCCCCGCAATCATAGAGCCCGATGCAGACCTCAAAAAAGTCGTTCCATCCCTCACGAAAGGCGGCTTCTACCACGCTGGCCAAGTCTGCGTCTCAGTCCAACGTGTCTACATCCAACAGACTATTCTTTACCAACTCGCAGAGCTCCTAAAAGAAGCAGCTGAACAACTCATCGTAGGTGACCCCTTAGAGCACGAAACTCAAGTGGGCCCCCTTATTACTCCTAACGAAGTCCAGCGCGTCCACCAATGGGTAGAAGAAGCCATCGAAGAAGGTGCGTCTCTACTCTGTGGAGGAGAAATTCTATCTGAAACAACCTACGCCCCCACCATCCTCCTCTCACCTAACAAAAATAGCAAAGTAAGCACCCAAGAAGTATTCGGCCCAGTACTATGCCTCTATGGTTATGAAAACCTCGACCATGCAATCCAAGATGCCAATGGACTCAATGTCGCCTTCCAATCTTCTATCTTCACTCAAGATATCGACACTGCCATGCAAGCGGCTTCCCAACTCGACGCAACCGCTGTCATGATCAACGACCACACGGCATTCCGAGTCGATTGGATGCCCTTTGGTGGCCGCAAAACCTCAGGACTAGGCTTGGGTGGTATCGAGCAAACAGTCCACGATATGACCCAAGAAAAAATGATCCTAATCAACTACTCCACCGAGTAAGCCCCACTCAACAAAGCCACGGTGAATTCCTCACCACCGTGGCCCCCTCCCTCTATCAAAGCTCAAGATGCTTCGCAGCTTGCTCCATGTCCTTGTCACCACGCCCAGAGAGGTTCGCGATGATAATTTGATCTTTCTCCATCGTAGGTGCCACCTTGCTCACGTAAGCCATCGCGTGAGAACTCTCTAACGCCGGAATAATCCCCTCAGATGAGGCTAATTCCTGAAACGCAGCCAATGCCTCGTCGTCAGTGGCGTAAGAATAATCAGCTCTGCCAATGTCCTTTAAATACGCATGCTCTGGTCCAATCGCGGCATAATCAAGTCCAGCACTGACTGAGTGAGTTAACTCAATCTGGCCATCCTCATCTGCCAACAACCAAGTCTTCGTCCCTTGAAGCACTCCTAACTTGCCCCCTTGGAAGCGAGCTGCATGGCGCTCCTTGACGATGCCTTCTCCTCCAGCTTCCACCCCCATCAAGGCAACACTCTCATCCTCCACGAATGGGTGGAATAATCCGATCGCGTTTGAGCCACCGCCCACACAAGCCACACACAAGTCAGGTAAGCGACCCTCTTGTTCCAGAATTTGCTCGCGCGCTTCTAGACCAATCACTCTGTGGAAATCACGCACCATCATAGGAAACGGATGTGAGCCTAATGCAGAACCCAGAATGTAATGCGTGTGATCCACAGTCGCAACCCAGTCACGCATCGCTTCATTGACTGCGTCTTTGAGCGTCGCCTGCCCAGTTTCTACAGCTCTAACCTCAGCACCTAATAGGCGCATCCGCGCAACATTCAGCGCTTGGCGCTCCATATCAACCGCTCCCATGTACACAATACACTCCATGCCGAAGCGCGCACAAACAGTCGCAGTCGCCACACCATGCTGGCCAGCTCCTGTCTCAGCAATGATACGTTGCTTGCCGATACGCTTAGCCAACAAAATCTGACCAATCGCATTATTAATCTTGTGCGCACCTGTGTGCAGCAAATCCTCACGCTTCAAATAAATTTTCGCTCCGCCAAGAAGCTCTGTCCAGCGCTCCGCGTAGTACAATGGCGTCGGACGTCCACAATACTGGCGTAATAGATAGTCAAGTTCTTCCTGGAATGACGGATCAGCCTTCGCCTTCTCGTATTCCGCAGCAAGGTCTTGCAGTGGTGCCATTAAGGTCTCAGGGACAAACATCCCACCATAGGTGCCAAAGTGGCCACTGGCATCAGGTAATTGCGCGTTCATTACCGGCTACCTACGCCAGATTTTCAGAATGATCAAGCGGGATTCAGCTGGGGCGAATCACTGTTTGATAAAAAAACGGCACCGAGTCAGACAATCCTTCCCCCATTCTCCGATTTCTCCCAACTAGCACCATAGCGATGCGCAGCAATCCTTGCCCCACACTCTCATAAACTTTCGACAGCACAAATGCAATTGATGCACACATTCCAGCTCCACACTCTCCCTACATAAAACCGAGAGTCAAAACACACTCGTTCTTGCAAGCCATCACCAAACAACGCATTACTATAGATACTATGCGTTGGCTTTTCATCCTACTCTCACTCACACTCCCCATTTCAGCCTGGCAGCTCCCGCAACAGTCGCGCCAAGTCGTCGTCGGCACCGCTAAGTCTTGGAATTCCTCCTACGTCACAGTCACCCTCTACGAACGTAAGGACAATCAGTGGAAGGCCCTCACCGCCTCCGTCACCGGAAGACTCGGAAAAAGTGGCCTCGCTTGGGGACGCGGAATCCATCCCTACCAAAGCAAACCTTACCTCAAGCGCGAAGGAGATAAACGCGCCCCAGCCGGAGTCTTCCAAATTGGTGGTGCCTATGGTGTTCATAAAAGTATCAAAAAACACAGATCACTCCCTTACACCCAAGTCACCACTCGTGACCTTTGGGTCGAGGACTCCTCCTCCCCGTACTACAACCGACACCTGCGTCTCAATCATGAACCCTCCACAACCTGGGAAAAGAAAGCGCAGATGCGACAAAACGATTACCCCCATTCACTCAAACTCTATATCGGCCACAACACTGCTACTCCAAAAACCAAAGCTAAACCTAACGCAGGCTCCGCAATCTTCTTCCACATCTGGAGAAATGGCGGAAAATCAGCCACCGCCGGTTGCACCACACTCCCTGAGGCTCAACTCAGATTGCTCATTAGCAAAATTGACCCCAACAAATCTCCCCTCTACGTGCTCCTGCCTCAAGCCGAATACCAAAAACTTAAAGCCGATTGGAAGCTCCCATAACTTCCTATCTCCAAGCTTCTGATAGAGTAATACCATTGAGAGAAACGGTATGGACGGAATGAGCTTGCTGAATATCAAGGCGGAGTGAAGGAGTCCAGCACGCGCGGGACAACTGAATGACAACGACGAGATTCTGTAAGATAATCCGATTTACTCTAAAATCGCGAAGCGCAAACTTCATAAGATTGAACCACACCCCATTCGTCTATTCCGAGCCGAGAGATGGTATAACCCCCACCTCCTTTGTTAGTATCTTCATTGAACCCCCTACCGGTTCTCTGCTACAATGAAGCATGATGGATATTCTTCTATTCAGTCTCCACCTCATTGTTGCTTTTGGGTTACTTAACGTCTGGCTCATCAGAGCAAAAAAATCGACTCCCTACCGAGGCGGAACAGCGCACTCTATGCGAGAAGAATTTGCGGTCTACGGCTTGCCGCCAATATTTATGTATCTGATCGGTACTCTCAAAGTCCTCATAGCAATATCCCTGTTGTTAGGTCTCTGGTTTCCATCATTTACTATGCCAGCCGCTCTAACTCTCATTTTCTTAATGCTTGGAGCATTCAGTATGCATCTGAAAGTGAAAGACCCATTCGTGAAAGCCCTCCCCTCACTGCTGATGCTAGCCATGGCAATTGGTATCGTCGCGCTCACACACTTCACTCAGTAAAAACCCTCCCCCCCCTAGAGTGCCACCCGACATACTTCGTGATGGATCCGTCCCCCCACACGATCCTCAATATAAAAAGAAATTTACTCCAGCCCATCTCCTCGCTTGGATAGGCGCATGAACGAAATAGACGTCTTGCACGAAGGAAAATACCTAGGACTCTACCAACGGGGCACTTGGGAATTTGCCCTCCGCCCTAACGCCTCCGTCTGTGCCACGATCCTCCCAATTACCGACCAAAAAGAAATCGTCCTCGTTGAACAATTTCGAATCCCAATGCAAGCACGCGTGATAGAAGTGCCAGCTGGCTTAGTAGGCGATGAGCCAGAATTTGAAGGGGAAACCATCGCCGACTGCGCTGGCCGTGAATTGCTCGAGGAAACTGGCTACCGTGCCTCCAAAATAACGGAACTACTTGCAAGCCCCACCTCTGCTGGCATGACTCCTGAAGTCACCCATATGTTCGCTGCCACTGGACTCACAAAAGAACACGAAGGAGGAGGCGTCGAAGGTGAAGACATCACCGTCCACCTCGTCCCTCTCGAGTCCATCGATACCTTCCTCGCCCAAAAACAACAGCAAGGCTACCAGATCGACTTCAAAATCCACGCCAGCCTCTATAAAGCCAAAGAACTCGGCTTGCTCTGATCCCTACCCTCAAAGCGAATTTTTCTAGCTTTTATTGCCTATCTGCGCGTACCTCGCTGCCAAGCAATCTAGTCACCCTTCATGAACCTCTCCGAAAATACCATCGCCAGATTCGGTGGCATCGCACGGCTCTACGGCGTCGATGCTCTCGAGACCTTCTCCAATGCACATATTGCTGTCGTCGGTATTGGAGGTGTTGGCTCATGGACCGTCGAGGCTCTCGCCCGTTCCGGTGTCGGCCAAATCACAATGCTCGACCTCGACGAAATTTGTACCACCAACATCAATCGCCAACTGCATGCAATGGATGGCAACATCGGCCAACAAAAAACCGACGCCATGGAGTCACGTATCCAAGCCATCAACCCCGAATGCCAAGTCAACAATATCCAAGGCTTCTATTCAGAAAGATCAGCCAATGACTTCTTCAATGCCTCCTATGATGTAGTCGTCGACGCAATCGACCGGGTCAAAGAAAAGACCCACCTCGTCGCCGAATGCAAAAAACGCCAAATCCCGATCATCTGCTGCGGTGGAGCTGGTGGCCTGCGCAACCCTTCACTCATTCAAGTCGATGACCTAACACGCGTAACTAACGACGCTCTCCTCGCTCAAGTACGTACAAAATTACGCAGCCAGTACGGATTTCCAAAAGGGAATACCACAAAGAAGAAGCCAAAGAAGTTCGGTGTCGAAGCTATCTATTCCACCGAGCAGGCACTCTTCCCTCAGGCCGATGGATCTGTTTCCTGTGAGCGCCCTACTGACGCCGATGGGCGTGATATGCGCCTCAACTGTGCCAGCGGTTACGGCTCCATCACTCATATGACTGCCACTGTCGGCCTCTTTGCCGCAGAACGCGCACTCAACCACCTCACTTCCTCCACCAAACAAGCATGAGCCCCTTTGCCACCTTCTCGCTTCCCCCATCACTCCTTGTTGACGAGGACCAACTCCAGAACCTCTACCGTGATCTCGCTGCCCAGCACCACCCCGATAAAGGCGGTGAGCGAAGCACTTTTGACCAAATCAACCGCGCCTACCAAACCCTAAAGTCTCCTTCCAAAAGACTTCAAGCCTACATGGAGGCCACAAATATCGAATTCGATTCCCGTGGTGCTGTCAGTAACCACCTCATGGACCTCTTCATGCAAGTGGGTTCCTTGCTCCAAAATACAGATGCCTTCATCCGTAAAAAATCATCAGCTAACAGCGCTCTCGCCAAGGCATTGTTAGAACCTGAGTCCATGCACCTCCAAGACCAACTCACCCTCCTCATCCATTCTGTAGAGTCCTCCCTCAACACTCTCACCGAAACCCTCTCTGAGTCCCCACCACCAGAAACACTCCCACAAACCTTCCGAGACCTCTCATTCCTAGAAAAATGGCACGCCCAACTCCAACAACGCTACGGAGCACTCTTCTAAGCTAAAAACGCAATAACCAGAGCCCGCATCATGCTAACAACACCATGCGGGCTCGCATCTTAACATAAAAAGCCTCCGCCAGATCCAATCCGACAGAGGCTTGTCTTGTAAAATTTTAGGGCGTCACACTACGCTAAGCCATTGGCAAACTTGGCCGCCTGCACAGTATTCTGCATAAGCATTGCGATCGTCATTGGTCCCACACCTCCAGGTACTGGCGTGATTGCCTGACACTTTGGAGCTACCTCATCGTAGGCCACATCACCTACCAATTTATAACCGCTCTTCTTGGAAGCATCCTCCACGCGGTTGATTCCCACATCGATCACTGTCGCACCATCCTTCACCATATCAGCCGTCACAAATTCAGGCTTACCAATAGCTGCAATGATAATATCCGCACGTCGGCAAACTTCAGCCAAATCTTTCGTCCGTGAGTGTGCAACAGTCACTGTCGCATTCCCAGCTTTACCCATCAACAACAAGGCCATGGGCTTCCCCACAATCATAGAGCGACCAATCACCACGGCCTCAGCCCCTGATGTCTCAATCCCCGCGTCCTTTAGCAAACGCATACAGCCCGCTGGCGTACATGGCACATACCCACTTGGATCTTCCAATGCTAACTTAGCCACATTTTCTGGGTGAAACCCATCCACGTCCTTCGCTGGGTTGATTGCACGGACAATCGCTTCCTCATCAATGTGCGCAGGCGGTGGTGACTGAACTAAGATCCCGTGAATTGCAGGGTCATTGTTGAGTTCGTTTACTACTGCCATCACTTCTTCCTGAGTAGACTCAGCTGGCATCTCGATCTTGCGTGAGTAAATGCCTAACTCCTCACACTTGCGCGCTTTAGATCCAACATACACCTTAGATGCTGGGTCTTCCCCAATCAAAACCACTGCGAGCCCCGGTGTGATCCCTTTGGCTTTCAAAGCTGTGATTTGATCAGAACATTCTGATAGGACCTTTTCTGCTACGAGTTTGCCATCAATTTTGTGCATGGCCATTTCTTAAAGACCCCAGCGATGAGAAACAATAGCTAAATATCTTCTAATCCAACTCGCATCCGCCCCTCCAACTCAAGCCTCTGCCCTTCAAAGACCTCAGCATCCATCTCCTCTGGGATATTCATCGGCTGCTCCAAGATAACATGCACCTTCGAAAAGGGGATCGGTATCCGAAACGCATCCCAAGTTCCAAGCGTAATACAACGCCCGAATTCCACCCGAATCGGCACCACAGGTGTCGCCGTAGCCTGCGCCATCTTGATGATGCCTGCCTGAAGCTGGTAGCGTGGCCCCCTCGGCCCATCCGGCGTGATACAAACATCAAACCCTTGCTTGATCGCTTTTCGCAACGCTACTAACGCTGCCACCGCACGCCTTGAACTAGACCCGCGTACCGCTCCGATATCACACACTCCCACCGCGTGCTCTAACACCGCTCCGTCTTTGCTCGCACTCGTCAAAACCACCACCCTCCGATGCGCAAAAAATTTCAACCTCACATAGGGCATCACAAAGACGGTATTATGCCAAAACGCCCAAAGCACTGGCTGATCAGTCCTGCCAGATAAGCCCGAATGATCCGTGACCTTGATGTCCAATGTCGCCCCCACCAGACGCAGAGCCCAACCAGCTATCTTGCCAATCGCTCTTTGCTTTTTACTGCCCCTGATTTCTCGATGCCTGTCCATTACCCTTGGCCGCCACCATCAACCACAAAGATCCAATTGACAAGCCCCCGACACCCAGAAAATAAAATTCGTTCCCCCCACCATCTTCTGCTTGCATGCGCAAGCTTCCCGAACAATGTTTCCCGCATGAGTGACTTTGAGGACAAGGTTCGTGAAACCCTAGCAAATCCGCAAAACCAAGGAGAAATGCAAGACGCCGACTCCGTCGGTACCGTCGGCTCCCCAGACTGCGGTGATATGCTCCGGATGTGGCTCAAATTTACCGAAAAAGATGGTAAAAAAGTCATCGACCGCGCCTCATTCCAGTCCTTCGGATGCCAGACTGCTATCGCCGTTGCCTCCATGGCCACAGAAATGCTCAAAGGCAAAACCATCGACGAAGCCTCCCAACTCAACGCTCAAGAACTCAGTGGCGACCTTGGTGCCCTCCCCCCCATGAAAATCCACTGTGGCCAACTTGTCGAAGGGGCGCTTAAGAATGCTCTAGACGCAAACGACACACCCGTTTCGGAATCAGAACCAAGCACCACCCTCGCTAGCCAGCTCCAAGATAAACCTAAAGGCTCCATCCGCATCGTACCACTCGAGGACTAATTTCCTTCTCAATCTTTTCGTTCCATGAAGCGTAAATACCTCAGAATGGTTCGCAGAACCTATCGCTATCTGCGCCATCCTAGGATTCGCAAAATCAAGTGGCTTACCCCCTTCACCCAAGCCATCTTTAACAAACGCTACTGGAAACCTTGCCGCGCAACGGTTGCTAATGGTCTCTCCATTGGCCTCTTTTGTGCCATGCTTCCCATTCCTCTACAAATGCTCGTCGCAGCCCTCGGCTGCCTGCGCGCCAGAGGAAATGTACCTGTCGCCCTTGCTGCTTGCTGGATCACCAACCCGCTCACCCAACTCCCCATTATGGTTATCCAACAACAGTTCGGCCATTGGCTTCACACCTCCGTTGGAATCCCCCGCCCCCCAGTGATCGATAAATTCGAATTTCCTGTTGAAGCACCACATATCGACTTCATGGGACGCCACCTCATCGACGCCGGCACCCACGTCGTAAACATCGGTGACTTTGTACTCGGCTTTCTCTCTGCCGGCATTTGCCTGAGCCTCATCGCCTACCCACTTGTCTGGGCCGTGAGCATGTTTCTCCCCAACCGTGGGAAGTCCATGGAGAACTGGGACCCCTCCATTTGAACCCCACTCCCAAAAAGTTCAAAAAAAACGCAACATTTGTAACGTGCCAGGGTTTCACCCTTATGGTAGTGGTAGCAACCACTCGTAACACGCGCGCACACGATGTTCACTTTCAAAAGCTTACAAATCTCCTCCCTCGCATTCTTAGCTAGCTCGCTCTCCTTGTTCGCTGAAAAGCTCCCCTTGCAAATGGCCACAAATTCAGGGGCGGAAATCGACTACATCATCGAGTCAGCCAATAAGGAAAAAGGTATCAACCCAAATCCCATCATCGATGACGCCACCTTCCTCAGGCGCGCGTATCTCAGCATCATCGGCCGCATCCCAACGATGGAGGAAACTAAATCTTTCCTTCAAAATACCGATAGCCAGAAGCGTACCAAACTCATCGACCAACTCGTCTATTCCCCAGGCTTCAGCTCCCACCTCTTTAACTTCTACGCCAACATGCTCCGAGTCCAGAGCACCAAGGACCAATTTGGACTCGGCTGGCAACTCTGGCTGCGCGACTCAGTCGAACAAAATAAACCCTACGACAAACTCGTCTATGAAATGCTCTCAGCTTCCGGCCATTGCTCAGAAAACCCCGCCGTCGGCTACTACCTCAGAGACCGAGGCATGTTACTCGATAACGTCTCAAATACCGCAAAAGTCTTCCTCGGCACCCAAATAGGTTGCGCCCAGTGCCATGACCATCCCTTCGAAGACTGGACCCAAAAACAATATTACCAGCTTGCCGCCTTCGGCGCCGAAATCGACTACCGCAGCCAAACAGTCCGTGACAAAATTCGTGAAACCGTCGCCTACAAACGTCAGGGCCAACCAGGCATGCACCAACTCAATAAAAAGGATAGGAGAGAACGCCAACGCCTAAATAAAGAAGAAGCCCGTGACATCAACAGCCTCTTCCGTAACTTTAACAATAACGCCATCTCCAAATCCGATGGTAAGTCACTCAAACTTCCAGACGATTACAAATATAATGATGGCAAACCTGGCGATGTCGTCACCCCTAATGTCCTCTTCGGCTCTATGCCAAAGAACGTCGAAGCCCCCTCACCGCACGCTGAAATGGGCGCCTGGATCACCTCCCGCTCCAACCCAATGTTCTCCAAGGTCTATGCCAACCGCCTCTGGAAACATGCCCTCGGATACGGACTCGTCGAACCCATCGATAACTGGACCGACCGCAGCAACATCGCGCACCCAGATGTACTCGACACCCTCGTACAGATCCTCCACGCCACGGACTTCGATACCAGAGAAACCCTCCGAGTCATCTTCCACACCAAGCTATTCCAACGCGCAATGTGTGACTTCGAAATCAGAGATGGCCGTGTCCACGATTTCCGCGGCCCCTTGCTTCGCCGCATGAGCGCTGAACAAATCTATGATTCCTTGCTCACTCTCGAAAAAGGTAATGTGGACGGACAAGAAAACCTCCAACAAAGAAACAAATGGGCCTCCTACACCGCCGAGGTCAACAAGCTCCTCACCGCCACTCCCCAAGAAATTATCAAACTCGATAATCAAGCAGACCGCGTCGAAGACGCCACCCGCGATCTCGTCAACAAGTCCCGCACCCTCCGTAGCGAAATTGAAAAAGCACGCAAAGAAGGAAATAAAGCCGCCGTCACACGTGGCGAACGCGAACTCAAACGAAATTACCAAAAAATCAACGAAATCCGCCAAAAAATCCAAGAGGAACAAAAAATGGAAATGAGTATGATGACCATGCGCAATAACCTCCGAGTTAAAGACAACAAATTCCTCCGCGCTTCCGAAATGGCTACCCCCTTCCGACCAGGCAGCTTCGCACGTGACTTTGGCGCCTCCGACCGTGTCACCACGGATGCCCAACACACCCACGCCTCTATCCCCCAGGCCCTCGTCATGCTCAATGGCCGCCAAATCGAAGCCATCACTGGTGAACGAGGTTCTCTTGCCAAACAAATGAAATCAGCCCGCCTCGAAGCGGATCGGCTCAACCTCCTCTACCTCTCAATCTACAATTGCTACCCGACCCGCGAGGAACAAACAAAACTCAAATACGTCGCTCGTAGCCGCCAAGATATCAAGATCCTCGCTAAAGCCATGCTGAACTCCAAGCGCTTCCTCTTCATCCAATAAAACCATTCCAATCCTATGTCTGAACTCGACCGCCGCGCCTTCCTCGCACGCACCGCCCAAAGCTGTTTTGGAGTCACCCTCGGTAGCTCTATGGCTACCCTCTTCTCAAACTCAGCCCAAGCCGCCGCCATCAAATCCGCCGGCGGAGGCAAAGCCAAACACGTCATCTACCTCTTCATGTCTGGTGGCATGACCCACGTCGACACCTTCGACCCCAAAGAAAGTGCCGGCTCACCTATCATGGGCGACACCCGTGCCATCGCCACCAATGTCGCAGGTATCCAATTCGGTCATTGGCTCCCACAGCTCGCAAAACAAGCAGACAAACTCGCCATCATCCGCTCAATGAATTCAACTCAAGGGGCCCACGGCCCCGGCCGCTACTTCATGCGTACCGGATACACCCAGCGCGCTTCCATCGTCCACCCAGCCGCCGGTGGTTGGATCAATCGACTCAGCAAACCACTCAATCAAACGATACCATCCTACGTCACCATCAGCTGTGGCAATGACCACCCAGGTGCTGGCTTCCTAGAACCGAGCCTCCAACCACTGCCCATTGGTAGCCCCATGGAAGGACTTAAAAATTCAAAAAAACAAAGGAATGTCACCGAGTCGGATTTCAAGAAACAACTCGAATTGCGCAAGCTGCTCGATGCCGAATTCGATGCCAAATACCACGCTGGCCACAAAACGGTCCGCGCCTATAACGAAGTCTACGATTCAGCGGTTAAACTCATGAAAAGCGAGGACCTCCACGCCTTTGACCTCTCAGACGAATCACCAGTAACCCACAAACTCTACGGAGAAAGCCAGTTCTCCAAAGGATGCCTCCTCGCGAGACGCCTCGTAGAGAAAGGTGTCCGCTCCGTCGAAGTCGAACTCGGAGGATTCGACTGGCATAACGACAACTTCCAACAAGCCGCAGACAAACTCCCCATTCTCGACCAAGCCATGTCCGCGCTCTTAATCGACCTCAAGGCTAAAGGCCTCCTCGACTCAACACTCGTGGTCCTCGCCACCGAATTCGGACGCACCCCGAAAGTCACCCCAGATGGCGGCCGAGACCACTTCCCTAAAGCCTTCTCTACCATCCTTGCCGGTGGCGGAATCAAAGGTGGAATGGTCTATGGTGAAACCGACGCCACCGCTTCTAACGTCGCAGATAAGCCAGTCACAGCCTCAGACTTTAATGCCACCATCGGCCATGCCATGGGCCTTCATTTCGATGAAACAATCTACTCGGCAAGCAAGCGCCCATTCAAAATGGCTGGCCGTAAAGGGTCGGTCATAAAAGAGGTCTTTGCATAGCATCGCATCTATGCAGACTACCCGACATGCTCAATCACCTTACCACTTGGCTCTGCCTTAGCTCAGCCTGCCTCGCCGCTGGCCTCAGCCAACCAGAAGCCAACGCCTACATTAAAGAAGCCACCGAAAAACAAAAACAAACCCTCACCAAAGAACGCCAAGCTGATTTCGATAATAAAAAAATCGAACTCGATGGCAAAACCCTCCCCTACGCTTTCCTCAAATACGGTGAAGAACCTGAAGGCGGTCACTCGCTCTACATTTCTATGCACGGCGGCGGCAGTGCCCCTCCCGCCGTCAATGATAGACAATGGCAAAACCAAATCCGCCTCTACAAACCAAAAGAAGGTTACTACCTCGCGCCGCGTGCCGCCACCAATACCTGGAACCTCTGGCATGAAGCACACATCGACCCGATGTTTGACCGCATCATCGAAAACTTCGTCGCACTAAAAGGAGTTAACCCTAACAAAGTGTACCTCACTGGATATTCAGCAGGTGGGGATGGCACCTACCAACTGGCCCCACGTATGGCTGACCGCTGGGCCGCTGCAGCCATGATGGCAGGTCACCCTAACGAAGCCCAACCAGATAACCTCTACAACCTCCCCTTCTTTATCCAGTGCGGCGGTAAGGACGCTGCCTACGATCGTAATAAAATTGCCGCCGAGTGGGGCAAAAAACTCGATGCTCTTGCTGCTAAACATCCAGGTGCCTACCCCCACAAAACGATTATCTACCCCGAACTCGGCCACTGGATGGATGGGAAAGACGCCGTTGCTATTCCTTGGATGGCGAGTAAAACCAGATCCCCATGGCCTCAACACATTGTCTGGTTTCAAGACGATGTCACAGTCCAACGATTCTATTGGTTAGAAAACCCAAACCCTCAAAAGGGACAAAAGGTCACTGCCAATGTCTCTGGCCAAACAATCACTCTCGATACCAAAAACATCCCCTCACTCACGCTGCGACTCAGCGACCAACTCGTCGACCTCGATAAAGAGCTCATCGTTAAATCAGCTGATGACAAAGAACTCTTCCGCGGCAAAGTCCAACGCGATAAAAAAAGTATCGATAAGTCACTCAAGCAACGCTTCGACCCTACCACCGTTGCCACAGCCGAACTGACAGTCACCTTCTAACGGCGCCCCTGTAGTGCACGCATCAAAGTCAACTCATCTGCATGTTCAAGTCCACCACCTGCTGGTAACCCTTGAGCAATGCGGGTGACTTGACATTCCCTTCCCTCTAACGCCTCCGCTAGATAATTTGCGGTGGCCTCGCCTTCAACGTCTGAACTGAGCGCTAAGATAACCTCAACCCCACCCTCAGCTTCTACCCGCTTCAATAACTGAGCAATCCGTAAATCTGCAGGTGTGATGTTATCTAATGGTGATAATTTCCCCCCCAAGCAATGATAATAGCCCCTGAATGCACCACTGCGTTCCAGGGGCAATACATCCGTCGCCTGCTCCACAACACAGATCGTCTTACGATCTCTACTCATGTCATCACAGATCGCGCAACTCTCATGCGTCGAAAAAAATCCACATTGCTCACACAATGAAACCTCCCTCTGCGCCCCTAGCAATGCCGTAGCAAGCTCCTCAGGATTGCGCTTCTTGTGCTGAATCATCCACACTGCCATGCGCTCCGCACTGCGTGGCCCCACACCAGGTAGCCGCTTCAACTCCGCTATCAACTCGCGAATCGGTTCTGGATAATCTACGCGTGCCATCCGCTTACTTCACTTTCTTCTTTTTAACAGGAAATGGAATCGTCTCCACTTTCAACTCAAGCGCTTCCTGCGAAGCCGCTAAATCAGCTGGCATCGTGTGCTGCGAGGCGTACAAAAAAGCACAGCCCCACGTCCACGCCAACGCAATCAATGATACAAAAGGTAACCACAAAATCCCCCATAACATGAAGCTAGGCGCAAAGGCTAATACCGAAATGAATGCCATTCCTCCCACCATCACTCTTCTCCAAGACTTCGTACAATCCAAGGTGAAATACGCAATCGACCAACTCATCAAAAAAGCTCCCACCCAATTCAATTCCCCCCTCAACACATACGGGTCGACCAAATAAAAGGGCTCTCGCTCCCAAAATTGCGCCAACATCAAACTCGGCTGCACCAAAAACCCCATCATCTCAAGGCTGATAGCCAAGATGGTTCCTGTCAGAGCACAAAGCATGGCTGGCATGCCCACTGTCCCTGCGGGTTTGGGTGATTGTTTCTGCATCTGCTGGGTTGTGGGTGGGAATATAGAACCAGAGCCACTCAACACTCAAGCGAATACCCAAGACTTCTTCCCCCCTCACAAGCACACATTTTCCAAGTCTGAACCACCATTATCGCTTATTTTTGACTTCTCTGTAATATTTTCGCTAGATCCCACATACTTCAGTAATGACTATTCTACCTAAACTCACGAGTGCTCTCTTTGTAGCAAGCTGTGTCGCCTTATCGGCTGCCGACCGCCCCAATGTGATAATCATCTATGGTGATGACGTCGGCTATGGCGATGTCGGTGCTTACGGCTCAAAAATGATCCCTACCCCTAATATCGATAAAATGGTCAGCGAAGGCCTCATGTTCACGGATGGTCATTGCTCCGCAGCCACATGCACGCCGTCGCGCTTCTCCATGCTTACAGGTATCCACGGCTTCCGTAATGGCGTCAGAATCCTCCCACCTAACGCCCCCCTCTGTATCCCTCAAGATAAAATCACCCTGCCTAAACTCTTCAAAAAAGCAGGATACAACACCGCTGTCATCGGTAAATGGCACCTCGGTATCGGCGCAAAAGGCACCCCTGTTGACTGGAATGGTGATGTCAAACCTGGCCCACTTGAAATCGGCTTCGACTACTCCTTCCTCCTCCCTTCCACCAATGACCGCGTCCCCTGTGTCTACGTCGTAAACCACCGCGTACGTAACCTCGACCCGAAGGACCCACTCTACGTCACCCGTAAATACGAAAGCCCAAATGAAAAGTCCACGCGCTACCCGGATGGTAAAACCAACCGTGAAGCCATGACTTACTACCAAAGCTCACACGGCCACAACCAATCGGTTATCAATGGCATTGGCCGCATCGGATACCAATGGGGTGGTAAATCAGCCCTCTGGGATGATGAAACAATGGCCGACGAATTCGTAAACCAAACCAAAGAATATATCGCCAAACAAAAAGGCAAAGAAGAACCCTTCTTCCTCTATTTCGCCTCCCAAGATATCCACGTCCCACGTGCCCCACACCCACGCTTCCAAGGTAAAACCGAACTCGGATACCGCGGCGACGCAATGGTTGCGTTCGATTGGGCAACAGGTGAAATTATGAAAGCTCTGAAAGAAAATGGCATGGAAGAAAATACCATCGTCATCTTCTCTAGCGATAACGGCCCAGTCTACGACGACGGTTATAAAGATGGCACCACCGTCCTTACCTCCACCAAAGAATCTGACCGTGGCCACGATGGCTCAGGAATCTACCGCGGCGGAAAATACCAAATCTATGAAGGCGGTACACGCGTCCCATTCATCGTCAAATGGCCCGCAAAAATTAAGCCAGGTAAGTCCGATGCAATGATGAACCAAATTGACTTCCTCGCCAGCTTCGCTGCACTTCTTGACGTCAAGCTTGGCGATGACGAAGCGATCGATTCACGCAACATGCTCCCAGCCCTCCTCGGTAAGGATCCTAAAGGACTCCCCTACATGCTCGAAGAAGCTGGCATCCTCGCCCTCCGCCATGGTGACTGGAAATACATCCAACCCAGAAAAAATAAAAAGGGCCCAGGCAAACCACAACTCTACGATCTCAGCAAAGATCCAGGTGAGTCCAAAAATATCGCCACAGATAACCCAGATAAGGTGAAAGAACTCCAAGAGATCCTCGAACAACTTAAAAAGTCCAAGGTCGGCGTTCGAAACGAAAAAATCTCTTCCTAGCCCATCACCCATATTGAGACAAGCGCCCCTGAACATCCCCCTCAATTCCAGCATTGTCCTCATACGCATAATTGCTAGCTAGGGAAAATATTCCTCTACAAAATAAGATAAGCTCAATGAGTCTCCACTCATTGAGCTTTTATGTGAAGAGAGGTCAACTGGTAAGTTTGTTTCCTTTCTATTGGTTAGGGGTAAGTTGT
>NZ_JBHUJB010000030.1:0-593 GCF_042683245.1 Rubritalea tangerina | reverse complement strand
AACACTATTTATGCTTAGAAATTGATCTGACGCATCCGTTTTTCAAACCTAACGTAAAGCACACCTCACCGCTGACGGGGGAATGCACTTTGATTTATTGTTTACGGATGGTGAGTTGGAAATGGTAAGCGGAGCTCAACCGCGGTCAGCGGTTGGGTGCAGCGTCTTGTTCTGCAAAAGTCAATTTATGAGAGGTTCGTGGCCATAGTATATATCCCAAGGTTCTGAAAAATATACGGAATTAACTTCAAGTGATGAAGTAAGGAATGACTTCAGTGAAGCTAGTTGCAATTCGGTGACCTGACTGTTTGTGTGACTAGATTCAATCACACCTCTGATTGTATGACCTGACATTGAATCACCGAACTGTAGTCTAAGAAACTCAACTTTGCTGATGAGTGAGTCTAGAAATGGTTCATCACTGTCATTCTTGGTGTGGATCACAAGGCTATACCCAAATACAGCGAACTCTCCTAAATGCTTTTTCTTTCTGAGTCTCTTTTTCATCAAGCTTGGTTTATTTAGCAGAACGTAAAGCACACCGCACCGCTGACGGAGAATGTACTGTGATTTATTGTTTACGGATAGAGTGT
>NZ_JBHUJB010000029.1:0-629 GCF_042683245.1 Rubritalea tangerina | reverse complement strand
ATACATCAGTATGCTAGCAATTATAGGAAACCTTTTGTTTTTCATTATTCAGGTAGAACGTAAAGCACACCAGCCGAGTACCCAGCCAGAAAGCTTCTGATTTTGTTTAGAGTTAGAATGTAGTGAAAGTGGAGCGGAACTCAACCGCGGTACGAGGTTGGGTGCAGCGTCTTGTTAGGCAGAGTCAGTTTTTGCGTGGGATTAGCGGCTCAAGATTCTGAAGAGGTAAGCTAACAATGAGAGTGCCAGTACTCTTGAGTTGTATATGTAAGACAGATTTTTCGACTTTGGTCACATACTGATCGTTCTTCAATGGCGGAAGATCCATGAGGCTGACAAAGCCTTGTTTCATGGCATTCTCGTGTGGAAGTAGGATGTATCCAATTGAGAAATGTTTCAGCTTCTCATCCGTGTGAAAAACATCAACACCATCGCTTCTATATAATTGGGAACCTTCAATATTACTGTAGCGGTACTTAACACGGCTTTGTTGCACAAGATCAGCATGAACAAGTGTGCTTGCTAGTATGGAAATTAGTGTGAGAAGGCGCATATATTTAGCCTAACGTAAAGCACACCGCACCGCTGACGGAGAATGTACTGTGATTTATTGTTTACGGATAGAGTGT
>NZ_JBHUJB010000028.1:0-171486 GCF_042683245.1 Rubritalea tangerina | reverse complement strand
AAGCCTATCCGACTTTTCCTGACTACTTTAAAACACCGAAAAACCGCTTAAGTCCGTGCCATTCCTCTCTGACACATTAAGTGATTACGCAGGTCTTGGAGAGACGGGAGAAATTGTAGCTGGGAGGTTGGACACGGATTCGAAGCATGTGCATATTGTGTCGCCCTTGAGGAATAGCAAGAGTGATGGTGGTGGTCTGATTGTTGAGGAACATTCTTCAGACCCGAGAAGGTATGTTGAAATGGGGAAGGACAGAGCCAAGCCGATTCAGCGTGCTGTAAAGGCAATGCGAGGTTCTGACCTAGAGTTAGATTATAGGAATGAGCAGAGTTTGGCGGTATGGGGGTATATCCCATCATTAGAGTGGGGGCTTGTAGTGAAGCAGGATGCAGATGAGGCCTTTGCCCTACTTCGGAAGCAGAGGTATTATTTGCTAGTGTTTTTGTGTATCACGGCGATAGGCGCAGTTGTTGCAGCATTGTACGCGAGCAGACGGATTGGTCGGCCGATATCAGAAATTGCGGATTCTTTAGCTGAGTTATCAAGTGGTAAGCTTCCGGAGGGTGATCTTGAAGTGGACAGCAATCTTTTGGAGGTGGATCGGATAAGTGAGAGTTATGTAAAGTTCTGTCAGTCGTATGGGGATGTGGTGCACTTTGCGCAGGCTGTGGCGCAAGGTGATTTTGGTTATGATCTTAAGTTACGGAGTGAGAAGGACGAGCTGGGGAATGCATTGATGCACATGGCGGCGTCTCGGAAGAAGGCGGAGCGGGAAATTCAGGAGAATGAGGAACGTTTGCGATCCTTGAACAATAACGTGCAAGGGGTGATCTACCGATGTTTACCTGATGCTTCTTGGAGTATGTTATATTTAAACCCTCAGATTGAGAGTTTAGCTGGGTACAAAGCGGAGCATTTTCTAGGGGAGAAGAGGAAGGTAAGGTTCGTAGACATTATTCACCCAGATGACGTGGATTTCGTACGTGGGGAAGTGAAGCAGGCTATTGAGCATGCTAAGTCTTACGTATTGGAGTATCGTATTATACGTGAAGATGGGAATGTACGTGATGTGTATGAATGTGGCCAGGCTGTGTATAATGAGGATGGGAGCGCAGAGTATCTTGATGGGTTTATCATCGATATCACAGAGCGTAGAGAGTTAGAGAAAGCTCTGGAATTAGCAAGGGATGCGGCGGAGGAAGCAACGCGGGCAAAGTCTGACTTTTTAGCGAACATGAGTCATGAGATCCGCACTCCTATGAATGCGGTCATAGGGATGTCTCATTTATGTTTGCGGACTGAATTAAATACGAAGCAAAGAGACTACCTTCAGAAGATCAATAAGTCAGCTCACTCATTGTTAGGTATTATCAATGACATTCTAGACTTTTCTAAGATTGAGGCAGGCAAGTTATCAGTAGAAGACATTCCATTTGAGTTAGAGGAAGTGTTCATGAATTTGAGCACGATGATAGGGATTAAGGCTCACGAAAAGAATTTGGAGGTTTTGTTTAGGATTGATCCAACGACGCCTACGACTTTGGTTGGTGACCCCTTAAGGTTACAGCAGGTGTTATTAAATTTGTGTACGAATGCTGTGAAGTTTACGGAGGATGGCGAGGTTATAGCCTCGGTGAGACCGTTACGGGAGGATGAGACTGAGATTGAGTTAGAGTTCTCGGTAAGGGATACGGGGATTGGTATGTCAGCGGAGGTGCAGGCGAGTCTTTTTAGGCCGTTTACTCAGGCTGACAGCTCTACGACTCGGCGATTTGGGGGGACTGGTTTAGGGTTATCTATTAGCCGTAGATTGGTAGAGATGATGGGGGGGGAGATTCGGCTTGAGAGTGTTGAAGGTGAAGGGAGCTGTTTTACATTCAACATCGTGTGCAAGAAGTCGGATAAAGCTGCTAAGAAGCCGCAGCATATGATTCCGAGTAAAAAGCTTGAGGGGACTAAGGTGTTAGTTGTGGATGACAATGCGAGTTCGCGCGAGATTTTTGCTGAGATGCTGAGTTCGATGTCATTTGATGTGGTGTTAGCAGCATCAGCTAGGGAAGGGTTGGATGAAATTCTATCAGCACAAGAGGAAGTACCTGTAGATTTGGTGTTGATGGATTGGAAGATGCCGGAGATGGATGGAATAAGGGCAGCTAGGTTGATACGAGAAACTCCCAAGATAAAGCACCAGCCAAAGATCGTTATGGTAACAGCGTATGGGGCAGAAGGCTTGTCCGAAAATGCTGAGCAAGCTGGAATATTAGGTGTATTGCTGAAGCCGGTGAGTAGCTCGTTATTGTTTGATAACATCATCAAGGTCTTCAGTGAGGAGGAGCATGAGTTACCTGATGAACATGGTGATTATAGTTCGCAATATTCGGCATTGAAGGGCATGCGGGTTCTTTTAGTGGAGGACAACGAGATCAATCAAATTGTCGCGACTGAATTACTCAAGGCTGTGGATGTGGAAGTGGAAGTGGCGGAGAACGGCAAGGTCGCAGTGGAGTTAGCCCGCAGCAAGGAGTATTCTGGAGTGCTGATGGATATTCAGATGCCTGTGATGGATGGTTACACTGCGACTAAAGTGCTCAGAGGAGACAAGAGCACGGCGGAGCTTCCGATAGTGGCCATGACCGCTAATGCTATGGCTGGAGATAGCGAGAAGGCAAAAGCTGCAGGGATGCAGGATCATGTCGCAAAGCCTATAGACCCAGACACCTTATATCAGGCGATGATGGAGTGGTTTAGACCCGGTGGAGGGTATCGAAGCGAGAAGAAGGCTGTAGAGCAGGAGGTAGAAATGCCGTCTGTGAGTAGTGACATTATAGATGTTGAGTCTGCTCTAGAACTGTTAGGAGGAAACCGGACTTTGTACTATAATTTACTGAGTAAATTCGTTCAGCAAAATGAGAATGTTGTCCATGAAGTTAAAGAGGCGTTAGAAAAGGGTGCGATGGAAGAGGCTATTGAGAGGGTACACAACTTGAAAGGAGTGAGTGGTAATCTTTGTCTCAATCTTTTGCATCATGTGGCATCAGATCTTCACGCAGCGTTACTTGAAAATTCTATAGGTGATCATTCAGCGATGATGGGAGGCCTTGAGAAGCAATTGAATGTGACTTTCCAATCGATTTGTCACATCACATCGAATAGTTAATAGCGGGGTTACTGAAGAGCGTCGAGAGCTTCATCGAACTGGTAGAGTTGGCAAAGAATGAGGGCTTGTCGCAGTTTTGCGCTGAGGTTGTTGTCCGTAGATTCTTTAATTAGAGCCTCGATGGACTTAGTGGCTTGTGGGTCAGATTGTTTGAGTAAATTGATGACGGGCTCTAAGTCTGGTGAGGTGGGGATCAAGTGCTGGTTTAGGAGGTCGATAGAATGTCTCAGGGCGTCGCAAAGTTGTTGGACTTGAGCTTCCTCGCAATGGCCAGAGTTTCTGATGGATTGCTCGACAGTTTTTGCAGTCTCAGCAACTGGGGTGACTCCTAAGTTTGCAGCAGCCCCCTTGATGGCGTGGGCGAGAGACTGGAGCGTGGAGTATTCGGAGTTCGTGAAGTGTGTTATCAGCGTGGTTGGGGAGTCCGCTTGGGATTGGCAGAAGCTTAGGAGAATTTTTTTATAGAGGTCGACGTTACCGGCACAGCGTGCAATGGCGGCAGAGGAATCGATTCCTTCAATGTTAGGAAATGTGTTTTGAGTCATGGGATTATCTAGCTGAACCGAAATGGGAATCGACGTAGGCGAGCATTTCGCTGGGTTTGAGTGAGAGGGTAGAATTTCCCATTCTCACATAGAAGTGTTCTTCTCCGTCTCTGGAGAGAAAGACGGGCTTGGATGAGGGGGAGCATTGGATTAGCAGGATCGGAGTCCCTTTGATAGAGACTATATTAGAACGGATGAACTCTGAAGTTTCGGCGCCCATGCACGTGCGTAAGAGGTTGTGCCAGTGGAGGAGGAGCTTATCGTCGTTCTTGAAATTATCTGCATTCAATCCGAGTGGGATTCCGTCGTCGTCGACACCGACAAAGAGGTAACCGCCGTTTCCGTTGAGGAAAGCAGCCACACTTTTTAGGCATTGATTTTCGATTTTAGCATCGTTTCGTTTGGCGTGTAGGTGGTATCTCAATGTGGACTTAAACTCTGCAAATTCGGTTTCACCTTGTGATAGGATTTCGCTGATTTCCGGTTCACTCAGGTCTCTATCAAAGCGTGGGCTTTGGTTTTTGAGGTTTTCGATCTCTGAGGTGAGTTGTTTTTTATGAGTGATGAGCTGGAGTCGGGATTCGATGCGTGAGCGTGTGATATCTGGGTCGAAGGGTTTCGTGATATAATCGTCGGCACCAATCATGAATCCATGTTTCTGGTCATTTTTTTCGGCTCTAGCGGTGAGAAAGATGACGGAGATATCTGAGGTTTGAGGGTTTGATTTGAGTGATTCACAAACTTGGTAGCCGTCCATCTCGGGCATTTCGACATCGAGGAGAATGAGGTCAGGTTGTGGGTGGGAGCTGGCGAGTTGGATGGCTTTGTTGCCATTGGTGGCTACTTTAATTTTAAAAGAATCGCCGAGGAGAGCTGTTAGGATGTCGATATTTTCGACCCTATCATCGACAATGAGGATGCAAGTTTTTGAAGCTTCATGCATAGGGTGTAAAATGGATGAGGATTAGAAGCTATTGAAGAGGAATGATGGGTAGGCGTACAGCATATCCGTGTGAAAAAAGTGTGGATGGAACGAGGTGGTAGAGATTCAGTGAATTATGTCATCGATTTTTAGAGTGAACTAGTATTTTGTATTCTAAGTGAAGCACGTAAACATCAGCGTAGGTATCAATAAAGAGTCTGTCTTTGAGGCAATTGATAAGGCTCAAGATTTTCTGACGATGCACCAAGTTGAGAGTGAGGTGAGTTACTATGTTCGTCTCGCAATTGAGGAGCTCTTATTGAACCTGATAGACCACACTCCGCTTTCGGATCAGGATTTGGCATACATAGAAGTGGTGGTCAGCAAGGAATTGATCAAGCTAACGATCAAGGATCTAGGTCCACCATTCAATCCGTTGGAATTAGAGCAACCAGATTTGGAGGCAGAAATAGCAGATCGAGAAGTTGGAGGTCTTGGGATTTATTTACTTCTGAATACAGCAGAAGCGATCCACTACGAATACAGTAGAAGACAAAACGTGGTGAGCTTGGCTTGGAAACGCAGCGCCTAGTCTGGGCAAATTGCTTCACAGTGCTGGGAAGATAGCCGGGTTTAGCTCAAGGGAGGCTGAGTTCGATGATAGAAAAGTCATCTTCTAGTGTGGGTGCTGCATGTGTTTCTCTAGCCCATGACTCGAGTATTTCGAGTGTGGTGGGATTGAGAGCGGCGTTTCCTAGAATTGACTTAAAGGAATCGAAATCGACGGTTGTGCCGTCATGTTGTTGGTGTTCGTAGACTCCGTCGGAGTACAGGTAGATTTTACTACCTGGGAGCAATTGCTGTTTTTGGGTGTGGTATTCTGAATCGGCATCGATGCCGATGATAGGACCGGAAGATTGTAGCTCCGTTAGTGGGTGTTCAGGGGTATGTAGTAAGGCTGGTGGATGGCCGCCTCCTGCATATTCAAGAGTCATTGATGGAAGGTGCAGCACTCCGTACCAAATGCTGAAGAACATATCGTTTTGTTTCTCCATGGGGAATGCATTATTGAGTTTGCTTAAGACTTGGGAGGGTTTCGTAAAATCTGTGTTAGAGAGTTCCTCAGAGGCAATAGCATTGAGCACAGATACAGAGAGGAGAGAAGGTCCGACACCATGTCCGCAGACATCTAACAAGTATAGTGCAAAATGGTCTGGGTCAATTTGTTGGTAGCCGAAGGTATCGCCGCCAAGTTCATTGGATGGGATGTAGCGCCAGTCGACTTTGAGGTCTGCTGTATTGAGTGGTTGTGGGAGGATGGAGCGTACGTAGTGGCTGGCCTCGGAGAGTTCTTTTTCGAGGCGTTTTTTGACTGCTTCGATGGCGGCGAGGTGTTCTTGTTCTTTATCTCTGAGAGTTTTTTTCTCGAGGCAAGAATTGATGCGTGCACGGAGCAGGGTTGGGTCGAAGGGTTTGGTGAGGAAGTCCTCAGCTCCGATTTCAATGCATGTGACGACGCTTTTGATATCGTCGAGTCCGGAGATCATTACGACAGGGATATGTCTCAGGAGGTGATCGGCTTTTAGCCTACGCAGCACCTCGTGGCCGTCGAGTCCGGGCATCAGGACATCGAGGAGGACTAGGTCAAAAGCTCTGGATTTAAGGAGTTCGATGGCTTTTTCACCATCCTCGACAGCGGTTGCTTGGTGGCCTTGTTCGATGACATTATGTTTGATAATTTCTCTGGTGCCGAAGTCATCGTCTACAACGAGGATATTTCCTATAATCATGTTGTTCGGCTGGAAAGAGGTCTAATCAGGCGAGAGGGGGGCTTAGTCAGACTCTTTGACCTGATTTTGGATGCTATCGAAGTAGGCGTCGGCCTCCTTGACGCCGGAGAATATGCTCCAGCTTGGAAGGACCTTAGCGAGCTCGATGACATGGAGGACGGGTTTTTGAACATGGGCAAGGAGGAGCTTGCCATTGTGTTGTTCAATTTTCTTGCGGGTCAGAAGGATGAGGCGTATGCCCATGCTGCTGATGTAGTCAACAGAGGCCATATCAAAAGTGAGAGTGATCCCTTTGGGTTTTTCGTTGAGGATTTCGTCTATCACTTTTTCGAATTGCTCAGAGGCTTGGCCGTCGAGTTTGCCGAATAGTTCTAAGACGATGTAGTTCGTACGGCTTTCCTTAATTTTGACTACTATACCCATGAAAGCAGTGTAGGCAATGTGTGTTTGGCAAGGCAAGGCTAATGATTAGACCCTATTGACATATTAGTGAGTGGGCTGATTGGTGTTAGGTTGGTTTCAGGAAGTGTGTCTTTTGGGGGCAACTAGAGTTAGGCTTTTCGGGGTACTCTATTGGCTGAGCAGGCTTCAATAGGGAAGATCAGTTAGTGGATACGATGAATTGGAGGTGTCTGTGATGGATTGGTGCGCTTATTCTTGATCGACGGGGTGTGAGAACTTATTGCTTAACCTATGATAGACTCAATGATATCGGACCCTAATCGTTTCAGGCGATTTGTAGTGTTGTTGTTAGCATTAGGCATTTCGGTCCTTTTTCTATTTGTTGTTAAGGATTTTTTGATGCCGCTCTTGTTAGCTGGGATATTTGCTGGATTATTGAGGCCTGTCTACCGGCGTGTTAGAGTTGCTTTAAAAGGGAGAGATGCAGCGGCATCGGTAGTGACGATTTTATTGGCCTTGATGTTGGTTGGATTACCTTTGCTTGCGTTGGCGAGTGTGGTGGTGGGGCAGGCGTATAAGGTGAGTGAGAGTGCTTTTACCTGGCTTCAGTATCAAGTGGAGCACACGAGTTTAGAGGAGAGCGGGAAGTGGGTGAGTGAACAATTTCCGATGGTGGCAGATTTTTTACCTGAGCAGGAGAAGTTGGTAGAGATGTTTGGGCAGGCGGCGAGCAAGGTTGCGACTGTATTTATGAAGAGTTTGACGACGATGACAACTGGGGCGGCATCCTTTTTTCTCAATAGTTTTGTGATGCTGTATGCGATGTTTTTCTTCTTAATCGACGGACCGAAGTTAGTGGGGAAGATTGTGTATTATTTACCGCTGAAGCCTGAGCACCGCGAGGCAATGTTAGGGAGGTTTTTGCAAGTGACACGTGCGACCTTGAAGGGATCGGTGGTGATTGGTTTTATTCAGGGGGCACTGGGGGGGATTGGATTGTATTTTGCGGGGATTGAGGGGGCTGTTTTTTGGTCGGCCATTATGATGGTCTTGTCGGTGATTCCGGGGATTGGAACACCATTGGTGTGGGGACCGGCAGTGGTGTGGCTGCTGATTCGCGGCGACTACATGGCAGGGATCCTATTGTTAGCTTGGAGCGCTGGAATTGTGGCGTCTATTGACAATGTGCTGCGGCCTGTGTTGGTGGGCAAGGATGCGAATTTGCCAGATTTGTATATCTTGATCGGAACTTTGGGGGGGATCTTTATGTTTGGAGCGGTAGGGTTTATTATTGGGCCGATTATTTGTGCACTCTTTGTGACTGTGTGGGAGATTTATGGGGTGGTGTACAAGGATGTGCTTGAGAGTCAGGAGTCGACTGAGAGTTGATCGCTAGCCATACCGCACAGGCTTTCAAGTGAGGCCACGGTTCATTTTTAGAAAACCGCACCGACATTCGATTCTTTTCAATCACGGAGTGGTGATAGGATCTATGGAGATTAGTTTGACCTCGAAAATGAGAGTGGCGAAGGGGGGGACTTGTGAGCCCGATCCTCGTTCTCCGTAGGCTAGGTCCTGGGGGATAAAGAATTGGAAGGTAGAACCGAGAGGCATGAGCTGGAGTCCTTCTTTCCAGCCCTCGATCACTTTATTTAGAGCGAATGTTGCGGGTTTATCTCTTTCTATTGAGCTATCGAAGACAGTGCCGTCAATGAGGGTGCCGTGGTAGTGGACAGTGACTGTGTCCGTGAGGCTCGGTGTTGCACCCTCTGCTGGCGTGAGCACTTTGTACTGGAGGCCAGAAGCGGTTGCTTGCATACCGTCAGCCTTAGCGTTCTCCATTAGGAAGGCTTCACCGGCTTGTTTAGCGAGGTCGAGACGGTGTTGTTTGACGAGCTTCGTAGCAGCCATGTAGGCCTTTAGGTCGATTTTTTTGGGAGATCCAGCAGCTTGGTCTGCTAGTGCCTTCTCGATGATAGAAGGGATGAGTACGGGGTCTGCTTTCGCGGCCACGGGATCTTTGAGTGCCATTTTGTAGCTAACGATTTCGAGTGCTTCTTGAGTGGTCATGGTAGCGCCTTAGTTTTCTAACAATAAATCTTGGAAGTGGAATGTGGTGTCCCAAGCAGGAGTGGCGCCGCATTCGGGTTCATCGCTTTCCTCACTGTTTGGAGTATAGAGTTTGTCGACTTTTGCACCAAGGGTAATTGGTATTGGGCTAGAGAAGTGTGGGGCGTCGTAGACGAAGGTATGGAATTCACCGTTTTCCCCACAGGGGTCGACACCGGGTGGGAGGTCATTGAGCAGGTCGAGGTCATATTCTCGGCCGAGGAATGTGGAGTCGAAGAACTTACCATTGATACAGACGAGGACGGCTTTGATACCGGCATCGATGATCGTTTTTGCGAGAGTGGTGGTGTCAGCCTGTTTCCAGATTGGAAATGAGGACTGGAGTTGGGCTTGCTGCATTTGTTTTTCTCGGAAGGCTTTGAGGTCTTCGAGGAAGATGTCTCCGAAGGCGCAGGTGGTAGCGCCTTGTTGTTTGAGGGTATTCATTTCATGGAGCAAGAGAGTGTTATAGTCCTCCATATTGCAGTCGCGAGGGAGGTAGATTTTATGGAGGGGAAGGTTGAGAGCGCGGGCTTGTGCTTGGAGGAGTTCTTCTCTGACTCCATGCATTGAGACACGATTAAATTCTTGGCTGAGGGAGGTGACGAGACCGGTGACGGGTGATGGCTCGTTGAGTAGCCGGGTGAGTGCGTATGCTGAGTCTTTACCACCGCTCCAGTGCATCCATATTGAATCGTTCATCGCTTGGTTTTGTGGTTGAGAATGGGCGGGAGGTCAATGGTACTTGTGTGCATTCTGGGCTTCGCTTAGCTTTTTGGCATGGCAACATTTAGTTTAGAGGGAAAGGTGGCATTGGTGACGGGGGCGAGCCGGGGATTGGGGGCAACGATAGCAAGGGTACTCGCAAGTTTAGGGGCTAAAGTGGTTGTGAATTATTATCAGAGCGCTGAGATGGCTGATGAGGTGGTTCGGTCGATTCGGGCTAAGGGAGGGGAAGCAGAGGCTGTACAGGCGAACATCCTTGATGAGTCCGCATGTAAGAAGTTAGTGGGATGTGCGTGTGATCTTTATGGGAAGGTGGACATCATGGTACTCAATGCGACTCCGACTCAGACGATGCTGCCAATGGAGTCTTATGATGCTGAGCACTATAGGAGTATGCTAGATGCTTTTGTTATGAGTCCCTTTTATTTGTCCAAGGCGGCACTTGCGGGGATGAAAGAGAGGAAGTTTGGAAGGATCATCAACATCACGAGTGAGGTGATAGATAATGGTGTGACTGACTATAGTGCTTATGTCGCAGCGAAGGGAGGGCAGAATAGTTGGACACACACGATGGCTCGTGAGTTAGGTGAGTATGGGGTCACAGTGAATAATGTGGCCCCGGGTTGGATACCCGTAGAACGGCACGAGGAAGAAGCCGAGGAAGCCATGGAGGGATACCGACAAGGCGTTCCAATGAAAAGGATGGGCAGCCCTGAAGATGTGGCGCATGCTGTTGCTTTTTTCGCATCCAATGAGGCGAGTTTTATCAGTGGGCAGAAGCTATCAGTGAATGGTGCAAACACAGTGGGATGATCGTCATTCAATCATACCGTAGCGAGGAGGTGCCCGAGTGGATTACTCGGAGTATGGGATCGGTGCGGAGGTGGGCGGAGGAATGTGGGGCGCTTTACCGCAGCTACGGAGATGCTGAGTTACTAGCTGGCATATCTGATAGTTTTAAGGGAAAGCTTTCTGGGAGGTGGCCGATGTTGGCGGATTTAGGTCGGTTGAAATTGGCGCAGTCCTTGCTGGCGGATGGACACGAGAGGGTAGTGTGGTTAGATGCAGATGTGCTTGTAGTGGAGCCAAGCAGGATGAGCTTGCCTGCAAAGTTAGATGGTGGATTTGCTTTTGGTCGCGAGGTATGGGTGGAAGAGGGCGGGAAGGTTCACAGGGGGGTGCACAACGCAGTTTGTGTGTTTGAACCAGGCAACCCCTTTCTAAATTATTACGCACACGCATGTGAGAGGATTATTGCGCAGCACGCGGGGGAGAAATTAGCGCCACAGTTATTGGGGCCGAAGTTTCTCAAGATGCAGCATAGTCTGCTAGGTTTTCCCCTAATTGACTCGGTTGCGATGCTGAGCCCCGATCTTGTACGTGAACGTCTCAGTGGGGGGAGTCGTCTGTGGCGTGTGCTTGAGCGAGAGGCTGGAGAATTTGGGGCGGTGAACCTTTGTCACTCTCTGTTAGGAAACGGAGAAGCTTTAGAGATTGTCGAAGTGCTGCAAGGCAAATGAGAGGTCAGGACTGGCTTTGATTTTTTTCCTTTTTCATTTTTCGGGAGAAGAGAGCCCAAGATGACCAGAGGACGGTCATGATACAGAGGTAGGCGATGATTGCTGGAGTGATATCCTCGGAGGAGGAGAGCGAACCTGCGTAGGCGACAGCAATGGAGTAGAGGGTGCAGCTAGAGCCAAATGCTAGAAGGAAGCGCAGAAAGGGCATATGAGTGGCGCCTGCGAGACAGCTAGCGGCTTCGGGGAACATGGGGGCTGCGCGTGAGAGGAGCAGCACGAGTACGCTGTGCCTGTGGAATGTGGCTTTCATGTCGAGGAGCAATTCCTCGTCACGGTAGATACGTCGGAGCATTTGATAGCCGTAGAGTCGACAGAGTGTGTAGCCGGTAACACCTGCTAGAGTGAGGCCGAGTGAGCCACAAACGGCACCCCAGAATGGTCCGAGGAAGTAGCCTGCGAGGCTGACGACGACGATACCAGGAACAGGGATGAGGATATCGGAGATGAGAAGGCCAATGACGAGGAGGCCGATCCATATTTTAGGCCATTGTTCAGCATCACGGAGGATGTTAGCGAGATCTTCTTGGGTGAGAAGCCCAGTGGTATTGAGAAGGAGGAAGATTAGCAGGAAGCCGCAGATCAGGCCAATGGCAGTTTTGATAAGTGGTTTCATAGAGCTAGTTCTTCGGGCTAGAACTTAGAAGCCAGAGGAAGCAGCGACAAGAAAAAGAATGGGAGGCTTATACCACTTTGCGAAGTCTGGTCCAGAGTGGGCTAGGTTTTCATCCATCAGCGTATCTCTGCAGTCGTGATGTTAGAGGAAGCGCTGGATGCGTTCTTGAAAGCGATGGTAGAGGTAGCCTAGGCCGATGAGGATTAAGCCGATGGAGAGGAAGCTGAGTATGCGTGCGAGGGTATTAAGTTGCATGACATCGATGGTGATGACATGGCCGAAGCTGGCGGCGAGGAGAAGGAGACCTGAGAGTCGATAGAGGCGGTATTGGGTAGAGAGACCTAGCGTGAAAAGAAGAGTAGCGAGTATTGCGAGGCAGATAGCGAGGCCATTTCCATCAAACAGGTAGAGGGTGTGTTTGGTGGCGTAGGAGACTAGCAGGAGCATCGTAAGAATTTCTGCACAGATTCTAAGGGGATTGTGGGCTTTATAGTTTTGTGTGGAGGGTATTTTTGTTGAGAGGGTGAGGAGGGTGAGCATAGGGAGGTAGGCGAACCATGATGGGGCAAAGTCTATCCGAGCTGCAGTGCTCGCCAAGAGAAGGGAGAAGAGAGTACCAGTGTAATAGAGGTGTGGGTCCCTACGGTTATGAGCGAGTACAAAGAAGCTGATTGCTAAGAGGGTGAGCGGGATGGCTGGTGTTGGACTGGCAAGGTAGAGAGCTAGCGTACTGATAGGCGCGAGAGCATTACGTGTGGCACTTTTTATCGGGGATTTGTATTCGTTGAGAGCAAGGTGTGCACAGAGAAGGGTGAAGGGGAGGTATTGGTTTGCGGGGGGGGCGGAGTTTACATATGTGAGAGCTAGGATGTGGAAAGGAATGGCTGGGATGCTGATGCTTAGACGGTGTGTTAGGCTGCCTATCAAATGAGCAAAGATGGCGACAGCACCTGCGAGGTACAGCCATGATGTTTGAGGAGCCTCAAGGGTGTTCGATAGGACTTGATAGACGAGAAGGAAGGTGAAAATGGAGAAGGAGTAGCTGGTGAGAGAGCGATGATCTAACCATGGCTGGAGTGGGGGGAGAGCGAGTGAGGACTCGGTATTGGATCTGATATTCGGGGCTGTATACCAGTGGGTGAGGCCGATGGGGATTACGAGCCAACTCAGATGATCATAGGAGTCAATCTGGAGGTAGATCCAGAGGGTAGCTAAGGGGAGCAGGCTGGCGACGAAGGCAACATGTTTGAGGGATTCGGGCTTGTTTGTGATCAGGAAAAGAGTCCAGAGAGAGGTGGCTGTGATAGAGCAGAAAAGTAGGGCGTTAGACAGTGTGGTTTGTGTGTTGAAGGCGAAGAGTATACAGAGCCAAGTGACTAGGGCTGGGAAGGAGGCAATGGGGGCGCGTGTTATCGGCTTCCATGCATATTGAGTTAGTCCGCTGAAGAGCAGCGAGATAAAGGCGAGGAGGGAATAGCTAGTGGTGCTGAGTGGGAGGTCTGAGAACGCTGCCATGAGGGTGATCAGGTAGAGCAGGAGGGAGCAGACCTTGAGGCTTAGGTTCTTTGAGCGTATGCCGGCACTCAGAAGCACGATTGACTCAAGGCCGAGCAACAAAAAGCGATAGTATCCATGGGTTTCTGTGATGATGCCTAGGGTAAGGATGAAGAGCCCTTGGGTGAGAAATATTTTGAAGTGAGCTTTGTGCCAAAGCTTGTTTTTGTAGGTTAGAGCGGCGCAGGTGAGGTAAAACGCGCCGAGGTAGAGGGAGAGTTCACCGAGGTTTTCTCGGGGTGTCCATGAGGGGAAAAGAAAGACGCTAAAGGCCCAGGTGGCAGTATTGTTGAGAAAGAGGATGCTCGCACTCAGTTTTGGATCGAACTTTGATGTAAATGGCTTGCTGACGGACAGCGAGAAAATCGCCCAGTAGGCAAGCAAGAAGCCGACTTGTATCGTTGAGCTTGGGGGGGCTGGGGTGGTGCAGAGCCAAATAAGGTGGGAGAGGAATGCTGTTATTGGAGTGGTGAGAGCGAGTGGTTTCCAGCTATGACGAATGGCGAGGCACATCGCTCCAGCGGAGAGAAGTGTGGCGGAAAAGAGGCTGATCCAGCCGGAGGGGTTTAGAACAACGCCGTAGAAAGCTAGCACGATGGCGATGATACTGACGGGTTGGGATTTTTTCCAATCAGCGTAGGCGAGTATGAGCGCAGCCCAGACGGTGAGGAGGGCGCCGGCAAGGACTGGGCTGCTGATACAGTAGAGAGACTCCGTGAAGTGGGCGGCATAGAGGGTGTAGTAGGCACCAACGAGGCCGCCTGTGGTGAGGACTTGGCCGTAATGTTTGAGGTTTTTTTTACTTTTTTCGAAGTAGGTTCCGGCTGCCGAGAGTGCGAGTGATAGAGTCATGAAGAAGCCGACCTTGAGGGGAGCAGGGGCTTGGAAGAACCAATTTTTATAGACGTAGGTGCTTAGAAAAACGAGGCCGGTGAGCAGGGAGAAGACACCGAGGCGCACGAGCCAAGTTTGACCGAAGGAGATCTCCCAGTTTGCAGTGGTGGGGGAGTCTGGGCTCTTGGGTTTGGTCGGACGCGTTGTTGGGGAGGGTTTGCTTGGGGTAGGAGGAGTGGGGAGTGGTGGAGGTGTGCAAGCATTGGGGGCTTTTGGGGATGGTGGAGTTGGTTCAACAATGGATTGGGGAGAGCTGGGTACGGAGGGCGTCTCAGGGTGGGAGGATTCTAGTTTATTTGTGATGCTTTCGATCTGAGCATCTAACTGGCAACTCGCATCTTTGAGTTCGTTGAGGCGAACGAGGATTTCAGATTGTCGTTTGAGAAGTTCTGCGACGTCTAGTTTAGCCTCATGGTCCATTGGCGCATGGTATCAAACATACGCTTAGCAGAGTCATTGATTCTCTCGCAGACATCATTGAGAGAAGTGATGATAGGGAGTGGTGGGACAAAAAAAAAGCAGAATGCTGTGAGGCACTCTGCTGGTGTGGTGTGGACAAATTCCTAGGTCCACACGGCTTGGAGAAAGAAAAGCTTGTGGGGGTTATGCGCGTCCGAGGTAGGAGCCGTCCTCAGTATTAATTTTGAGGACGTCGCCTTCTTTGATGAAGAGTGGGACTTGAACGATTTTACCAGTTTCGAGAGTGGCTGGTTTGGTTGGGTTGTTAGCGGTATCACCTTTGATTCCTTCTGAGGACTCGGTAACGAGGAGTTCTACAGTGGCTGGGAGGGTGACGGTGACGGCATTGCCTTCGATGAAGAGGACTTCGACTTCGAGGCCTTCTTTGAGGTAATCGACGGAGTCTTCGACGAGAGCTTTATCGAGGGTAATTGTCTCGTAGGTGGTGAGGTCCATGAAGTTGTAGCCAGCTGGGTCCGCGTAGGAGAACTCGAGCTTTTGGCGATCGGTTTCGACGATTTCGACTTTATCGGAGGAGGCGAAGCGGATGGACTTAGTTTTTCCAGATTGGAAGGAACGGATAGTGGCAGCGACGAGCGCGTTGCCTTTACCGGGGGTGCGGTGTTCGAGTCCGAGAACGAGTCCAGTTTCACCTTGATACTTGATGCACTGGCCTTTTTTGAGGTTGGTTGCTACTACAGCTGCCATGGTTTTAAAGGTTGTGAAGTTTGATACTTAAAGGGGCGTGTTGGCCACTTATGATGTGGGGTTGGTAGGAAATTGGTTCGCTCTTGGCTAGACAATTTTTAGTCGTGCAAGATCTTGTGAGTCGACGAGTCCTGCGAGTTTACGGTGTGAGTCAACAACGATGAGGTCATCGATACGTTGTTGTTGGAAGACTTTGACCGCTTCGGCGGCGAGGGCGTCTTGGTGAATAGTGATGGGTGATGGGTGCATGAAGTCGCGGATTGGTTGGGCACCGATGTGATTATTTTTTTGGAAGGCGCGGGCAAAGTCGCCATGGGTGAAGACGCCAGCGATTTCATTTTGTGTGTTGAGGATGACGGCTGATCCGGTTCTGGCGTTGCTCATGGCTGCGACAGTGTCGGTGATCGTGGCTGACTCGGCGACGGTGGCGACTTCGTCTCCGGTGCGCATGATGTCTTTTACTGAGGTGAGCAGGGCTCTGCCTAGAGAGCCGCCGGGGTGGAATTTTGCGAAATCTTTTTCGGTAAACCCGCGTGCTTCTAACAATGTCATTGCGAGAGCGTCGCCCATGACGAGCGCCGCGGTGGAGGATGAGGTTGGCGCGAGATTGAGTGGGCAAGCTTCTCTGCTGACGGGAGTGAGCAGGGCTACATCTGAATGGCTGGCGAGGGTAGATTCCTTGCTTTTTGTGATAGAGATGAGGCTGACATCGAATCGCTTGATATGGGGGAGGAGGTCGAGCAACTCAGAGGTTTCACCGGAATAGGAGAGAGCAATGACGGCATCTCCGTCTGAGAGCAGGCCGAGATCGCCATGGAGGGCGTTTTGTGAGTTGAGGACGACTGCGGTGGAGCCGGTGGAGTTTAGAGTAGCGGCAATTTTATGGCCGATATTTCCTGACTTACCGATACCGACGACGACAATCTTACCACTACGGTTGAGAGTGGCCGTGAGGAGGTCGATGGCGTGAGCGAAGTCCTGGTCGAGGTTTTCAATAAGGGCATTGAGCGCTTCGATTTCAATTTCGACAACACGTTTACCGCGGGCGATGAGGTCAGCTGGCTTCACTTGGTAGGGGTGGTTTTGGGTGCATCTTTGACACAGCGGAAACCTGTGTGGTGGGTGGGAGTGAGTGGCTCGTGGTAGTGGCGTGCTGCAGGTCGGAAGCGCAGGCAGTATGAGAAGTGGCAGAGGAATGAGCCGCCGCGCGCGACGCGGAGGTGGCTGAGTGGGTGCATACCGGGTTGCGGTGGCGGGCATGTGCCGGTGCGCAGGAGTTGGGTCGACTCAGCTTCTGTAATTGGTTGGATGGGGCCAGTGGGGTTTTTCACTGGGTTGAGAATGTAGTCTTCGTAGTAACGTGGGTTATAATAGTCACTGCAGATTTCCCAGACATTGCCGGCCATATCGTAGAGGCCGTAGTCGTTAGGTGGATAGGATTTTACTGGGGCTGAAAGGTGGAAGCCATCTTCAGCGACTGAGGAATTGGGGAAATCCCCTTGGAAGCAATTCGCCATCCATTTACCTTCGTGTTTGACGTTAGGCCCCCAGATGAACATGCGTTTTTCGTGGCCTCCACGTGAGGCGCGCTCCCATTCGGCTTCGGTTGGGAGGCGTTTACCAGCCCATTTGGCATAGGCGGCGGCGTCGTCGTAATTGACGCAGACGACGGGGTGATCCATTTTATCTTCGATGGTTGAACCTGGGCCTTCTGGGTGTTTCCAGTTGGCCCCTTTTGTGTAGGCCCACCAGCGCCAAGCGTTATCGGTGCGGCGTGGGTTGAGTGGTTCTGCAGGTTTAGTGTAGACGTTTGCGCCGGGTTCGAGGGCATCTGCGGGCGCGTTTGGGAAGTCTTCCTGTTTGAGGCCGGTTTCAGCCATGGTGACGTAGCCAGTGGCGTCGACAAAGGCTTTGAACTGGCGGTTGGTGACTTCGGTTTCATCCATGAAGAATCCATCGACGGCAACTTGGTGGACGGGGCGTTCCTCGAGGAAATGTTTTTCGGCAATTTGTTTACGTTGGAGTGGGTTGGTAATGCCTTCGAGGAAGACGGAGAGGTTACCGGGGTCTTCTTCGTTACCGCGCCAATAAGTGCCACCGGGAATCCAGACCATGCCTTCTGGGGCTGCGATTGGGCCTTGGGGTAGGGTGGGTTGTGTCGCGCTGGAGTCCTCATTTTTGGTGGAGGAATCTTTATTACATGAGCTGAGGGCGGCCAAACTGAGGCCGGCGAGAAAGGTGATTTTGATGGGATTCATAGCTTGGTGCTTGCGCTTTACTCGGGTCTGGATTCTGCTGCGTGTCAGAGCGATGACCAAATTTAGACCATGTATTGATCTTCACAATGGCCAAGTGAAGCAAATTGTTGGCGGCACCCTATCTGATGATGGCGCCGGCTTGAAGGAAAACTTTGTGGCTGAGGCTTCGGCTGAGGAATTTGCGCAGCGTTACCGTGAGGATGGTTTAGGTGGGGGGCATGTGATTCAGTTGGGGCCAGGGAACCGCGAAGCGGCATTGGGGGCATTGGGGGCGTGGCCGGGAGGTATGCAGTTGGGTGGAGGGGTGACAATAGAGAATGCTGAGAGCTGGCTTGAAGCTGGGGCGAGTCAGGTGATAGTGACTTCATGGTTATTTGATGGAGATGGCGTGTTTCGGATGGATCGTCTTAAGGAGCTGTCAGAGGCGATTGGGCGTGAGCGTTTGGTGGTTGATTTGAGCTGTCGACGTACGGAAAGAGGTTGGACTGTGGCGATGAACCGCTGGCAGACATTGACTGATGTGGAGGTGAATGAGGCGTCATTGGATCGTATGGCTGAGTACTGTGCTGAGTATTTGGTTCACGCGGCTGATGTGGAGGGTCTTTGTGGGGGGGTCGACTTGGAATTAGTAGAGCTGTTAGGAAGCTGGGGGAAGATTCCTATGACCTATGCAGGAGGAGTGGGAGTGATGGATGATGTGTTAGCAGTGGACAGACACAGTGGAGGTAAGCTCGATTTAACTGTTGGTTCAGCATTGGATATTTTTGGTGGGAGTGGTGTTGAGTATGAGGCATTGGTGAATTGGAATCGGCGCGAGTGAGCGTGTGGCTGAGTGCTTGGCAAAGTGGCGGAGTAGGTGTAGTCAGTAGTGATATGGCAAAAGTTTACACGGTATTATTTATAGTGGTAGTGTTAGGGATAGCATTTGCCATCATCCGCAATTTAGAGAAGCGACGTGAGGGTCGGAGGGCGGCATTGCTGAAGCGGAGATTTAGTGCTGAAGAAAGGGAGGAGATCGGACGCGATTTTGATTTATACAAGCGCTTGCCAGATGATGTTCGTGACGAGTTAGATGGCTTGGCGCATGTTTTCATAGAGGAGAAATTTTTTGAGCCCTGTGGTGGTCTTGAGGAGGTGACGGGGCACATGCAGCGGGTGATAGCGTGTCAGGCGTGTTTATTGATAGTGCGGGCACCGCATCACGATTACGAGAAGCTGCGGAGTATATTAGTGTATCCGGAGGCGTATCGGGCTCCTGGCCAGCATGGGGCTGAGGATGTACGTTTGGGGGAGAGTTGGGGGACGGGCTCCGTGGTGTTGTCTTGGGGGAGCGTGGTTGGAGGTGGGAGAAATTCCCACGATGGTCACGATGTCGTCTTGCACGAATTTGCGCACCAGTTAGATCAAGCGGATGGGGCGGGTGATGGAGTACCCGAGTTAGAGAGCCGCGGGGCGTACCGAGAGTGGGCGGCAGTATTTAAGCCGGCATTTGATGTATTTCAGCAACGTGTGGACGCTGGTGAACGGACGGTCATCGATGATTATGGGGCGGAGAACCCGGCAGAGTTTTTTGCTGTAGTGACTGAGACCTTTTATGAGAAGCCGAAGCAATTGCGCAAGCGCTATCCTGCGCTCTATGCTCAGTTAGTAAAGTATTACGGGGTGGATCCGGAGAGCTGGCACTAGGTGCCTATTTCTTGCGGTGCATGAGGAGTGCGAGTGCGCCGAGTCCGAGGAGAGCGGTGGAAGATGGTTCGGGTATCGTGGTGGTAAATTCGACTTGGAAGCCTTCGAGGCGGGTGTTTCCATTGCTACCATCGTCTAGGGCTTCGATACTGAGGACGGTATTTTTGGTAATAGCCTCAGTATTGTTAGATCCACTGTTGAGGGTGTCGACACCATTGACGAGCCAGGCGTCGCCACCGCCATTGTCGAATTTATCGACAGTAACAAACCCGTAGGAATCGACAGATCCGCGGCCCTGGACGGTGATGTCAGAGATAGTGAAGACGACAGTTTTTGAATCATCGGTTCCTGAGGTGTCTCCACTGAGTCTGACGCGTTGGGACGAGAAGACGGCACCTTGTGAGCCGTCGTTGAGAGTGCCGTCGAGAGTAAGGTCGAAAGTGAAGTTGACTCCGTCTGTAGTGGCGGCAATGTCTTGGATGACAATGGGGAGGCTCGTGTTAGGGGCGCCGATGTAGCTGGAGAAGTCTGCGCCAGTATTGCTGATGAAGGTGTAGGTGATGACGGCAGCTTGGGATTGGCTGAGAGTGAGGAGGAGAGCAAGTAGGGTAATTTTAGGAGCCATGGTCGGGAGTATTGAGTGGTTTTTAGGTGGTGTAGACAAATTGCTTCACCACCCGTTTTTAGATAGGGTGATATGGAGTCAGTTGCCATGCGGCAAAGGGATTTGGGAGGCTGAGGCATCTTTTGTATCTGGCTTCGTTGTCTTCCAATGCGAGGATGTTTATCCACGCCATGAAATCCGCCTTGCCAGATGCAAAATCTACTCTCAGCGGGCGGCAAACCATTTTGTCCACACCGCCAAGAAAGGGGGAGTATGGAAGGTGGCATTTTCTGTGTTCGCTTGGAAGGAGAAAATGGGAGTTGCCAGTGTATGTGGGGGAAGAAAGCCGAGGGGCTAGGCCCTCGGCTTGGGGGAAGGAAAGCGGCGTTTATTTGCGGCGGCGAAGGATGAGGCCGAGTCCAGCGAGACCGAGCAGAGCGGAGCTGGAGGGTTCGGGGACGGCGACAGCAGTTTCAGCAGTGAAGGAAAAGTCCCAGCCCTCTGCGCGCCATGATCCTGCTGCGTCTTGAGCAGCGCCGGTGTTCGCAGCGGTATCGAAGACTGTCACAAGAGAGTTACCCGATACGGTTTGTTTCTTGTTGATTACACCGTCTACGTAAGAGTTAGAAACTCCATTAACGACAGCTGTGTGACCTGAAGCCCATGAGCCCCATGATACGGCAGAGAACCCATCAAATGTGAGGGTGTCTGCAGATCCCCCTCCACTGAGAGTCGCGGAGATGGAGTCGAACGCGATAGTGAGTTGATCACCATTGCTATTCATTGTGGTTGCACCGGCAGCTAGCCAACCTGCGGCAGTTGTTCCCGATGTTTGGATATTGTCGCTAGCAGTGACCAACAGATTGATAGTTACTGAATCATTGGCAGTGCCGTCGCTATCAATGGAGAGGTTACTAACAGTGTAAGTAATGGTGCGTTGAGCTGCAGCAGCGGCATTAGAGGTGTCATCTGCAATCAACTGGTCTACGGACCAAGAGCCAATATCGGTAGAACCTTGGGCTGTTGAGTTAGCTGCTCCTGTAACGAGGACTGTGACAGCGTGTGCAGAACTGACGCTCAATACTACGCCAAGTATGGTGCATGAGGTTATTTTTTTCATCATTTGTATTTTGTTATTTGGATGTGTTAGGGCCAGAATTTGGGGTGTTTACCTTGGTTCTGGGCATAGGTAGGGTAGGGGGGAATGGTGAGCCGCGGCTTGAGGGGGGGAGGCGGTGGGGGATTATTGACGGGCGAGTTGTTCGATTTGGTAGGGGTCGAGGTAGCCGTCGTAGATCGTGATTTGGTCGATTTGTGCTTTTAGGAGGGCGCGATTTTTTTGGATGCGGTGGACGCTAGATCCGATGAGGAGAGGGACAGCACCTTTTTGGTCGATGGTGGTACCTTCGAATTCGCGATCGGCTCTTTGGGTGGTGTGGGATTCTTTGAAGCCGTTGATGTAGAGGTCGATGTGAAGTCGTTGTTGGTCATCGAGGGTTCCATTGGAGGCGATGGCGAGGTGGACCCATTGGTCGGTGGGGACTTGGAATTGGGTATTGGCGTGTCGGTTACCGAGGGAGAGTCTGAGTTGGCGCGGTTTTTTAGGGCCAGAGACATTCATGGTGCACTTACCGAAGTATTGGGAGCGTTTGCCCCAGCCGACGATGGCTGCGTCATTATCGTAGCTGGTTTGAGGGTCGAGTTTGATCCAAGCGGTGATGGTGCGTGGGCGGAGTCCGGAGAGTCCTTTCCAATTGGTTTCGAGGAATTGGTCGATGCCATTGAGTTGGAGAGCTGTGCCTCCCTTGCGTCCGGCGACGAGGGTTGGGTTGCCGTGTGGGCTGGTATGGATGGAGGGGACTTCTGGGTGGGAGCCAGTGACTTGGAAGGGATTTTCTTGATCAAAGTTCCAGCGCAGATGTGGCAGTGAGTTTGGAAGCTGTGTGGGGAAGAATGATGGGTCGACGGGGATGGAGGTAAGAGCGCCATTGCGGGTGACTTGGCGGGCTTCACCCGCTTTCATGGTGTAGCTCAGTTTATTGCTATGGCGGGAGGTGGCATTGACGGCACCGGTGAAGACGTGGATTTCATCGTCGAGATGGGGGCCGGCGAGTACGCCAAATTCGGTACCGAGGTCGACGATATCGAGGTCTTTGGTGAGGACTTGGAAACCCACGGCAGCTGGGGGGACGTTGAACCACCCGCGGCCGGTGGTCATGGCGAGGGTATCCTCATCATGGAGGGTGAGGTCAGCGGGTGCGAAGATGATGGATTGGACTCCGGAGGCGAAGGTGAGTTCGATGGAGCCTTGTTTGAGTTCGAGACGGGACCCAGGTTCGAGTGTGAGTTCTTGGGTAGGCGTTTCCGGGTCGGTATGGGTGAGGGTGAATTGGGTGCCAGGTGAGGTGGTGAAGGCGAGAGGTGTTTGTTGAGTGAGGGGGATGAGTTGAAGGCCGAGGAAGGAGATGAGAAGGACGGCGGCTGCGGCAAGGGCTGCGAGTTTTAGCGATCGGCGTTGTTGTTTTTGGATCACTTGATCCATAGGGACGACATTATTGGGAAGTTGTTGTGAGGCACTGGCGCGCAGTTCGAGGGCGCTGTGCATGTGCACGAGTTCGACGTAACGGCTTTGCGCTTTAGGGTTATGTCGTAGTTCTTGCTCTAGGGCCACGAGGGTGGCTTCCTCGATAGAGCCATCGAGGAGGTCTTGGATGGAATCATCTATTTCTGAGCGCTTCATGGAGTGAGAGGGGAAGTTCTGAGGCGTGCGGTGATGCACTTTCTGAGATTGTTACGGAGTCGGTGAAGGTTGACTCTGAGGGCGCCGGCGGTACGTCCGACTTCTTCGGCGTAGGTATTGAGATCTTTATCCGAGTGGTATCGGCGTTCGATGAGTTCTCTGTCGGGGGCTTTGAGTTTGCCGAGGCAGAGTTCGAGGGCTTTGATGCGTCGCTCGGTTTTAGGGGCCTCTTCGATTGTTTGTTCGGCGAGGATGTCGGCGAGGTCTTCGCTGAGGAAGCGGGCGCCTTGTTTTTCAAGTTTCCTGCGGTAGTTGAGTGACTGGAATCGGGCGATGGTGAAGGCCCAGGCGCGGAAGTTGCTACCGGGTTGGAACTGGTCCATTTTTTCCCAGAGGACGAGGTTGGTTTCCTGCAGGACATCACCGGTGTACGGGGAGCCAGGCATGAGGGAAATGATATAGGCCCGAAGCACGGCTTGGTGCTCGGTGATCAATGAGATGAACTCGCGTTGGTGTTCGGGCTTGGTGGACATAGCTTCCACCTAGACATGTTTGGGGGGAGGGGCGCGTTAGCGTGTTTTTTTATTTTTTTGAAAATAATTGTCTAGGTAGAGAGTGAATGGCCTCTGGGGGGAGAAGTATTACATGGAAGGGTTATTCTAGTTCGACCCTGTAGAAGCATTGGGCTGCATTGGGAGCGGGAAGGGGGAAGCTCGTGGAGGTGGCGGCATCTTCAGCTGAGATACCGGTGGTGATGATGTTACTCCAGTCGATGAGGTCTGGGCTGCTTCGGATAGTAAAGCTTGTGGATGGGAGGGAGGGCCAAGTGAGAGAGAGGGCTCCTTGAGGGGTGAGTGTGGTGGAAGAATGGAAGGCGCTGGAGGGGTCGAGAGGGTCAGTGCCGAGTTTGGATTCAGCTCCATCAGGTGTGCTATCGCCGTCGGTGTTTTGGTTATTTGGGTCGGTTTCACCGTTATCGACTTTTCCATTGCGGTTGGGGTCTTCCTGGTTGTCATCGAGATCATCTGCATCTGAGTCGATTCCAGGGAGGAGGGGGAGGATGATGGGGTGAGGGTCATTGGCTTGGGCTGGGAGTCCGAGGGCTGCGAGAGCTGGGTCTTGGTTGATGAGGAAGGGGTGCTCACCGCCATGGCGGTCAATTTCGGCGATGAGTTCGCGCGCCATTTGCATGAGGCGGGTGGGGTTATAGTTGGGGCTGGAGGCTGAGGCTCGGTTATCGGCCTCGTAGGGGTCATCTGTGAGGTGGAAGAGTTCGTAGCTACCGAGTGCTTGTTCGACTTTGTTACTTTCGACTGAGCTGTTGTAATTATAGATGAGTTTCCATGGCCCTTGATGGAGGATTGTAAAGAAGTCGTGGGCGTGTGGAGTGGGGGAATGAATGAGGAGTTGTTGCGGGCGGTGGGAACCGGGTGTTCCGGCGAGATAGCCCGCGAGGTTATGGCCGTCGATGGTGAGTGGCTGGCCTGCGTCATCGGTGTTAGGGAGTGGGACATTTGCGGCAGCACATAGGGTGGGGAAGATGTCCTGGGCGGCGATGATATCGTGTTGTTTGTTTCCGGCCTGGATGGGGAAGGCGACTTGGTGGGTGTTGGTGGCATTGAGCTGGGCCCAAGAGACGATGAATGGGACGCGAGTGCCACCTTCGTGGCGGTGTCCTTTTTGTCCACGCAGTGGGTTACTCATGCCCAGAGTGGTGGGATTATCCCCGGGGCGAGGGTCTGCTTCTGATCCATTATCCCCGAAGAAGACGATGAGGGTGTCATCGGCGACTCCGAGAGATTCGAGTTTAGCAATGACGTCGGCGGTGGATTGGTCGACGCCCTCGACCATGGTAGCGAGGTCGAGGATATTGCCAGAGAGGCCCGCGTATTTGGGGTTATTTTGGAAGCGGGGGTCGATTTGGTGTGGTTGGTGGGTTGCGTAGTGTGAGAAGTAGGCGAAGAAGGGTTTACCGAGTTTAACGGCGTCCTCGATGCGTTCATTGATTTCTAGAGTGAGGGCTTCGGTAACGTAGAGTGGTTCGTCTTTCCAAGGTTCGTTGGCGTATTTTTGGGGATCGATGTCGGCGTAGGTTTTATTTTGGTATTCGGCGACGAATGCGTCTTCACTGGCTGAGCTGCCGTTGATGTTGAAGGCTGGTGAAGCATTCGAGTAGCAATTGCGGTGTTGGCCTTTTCCTGTGGCTGCGACATTGATTTGGAACCCGTAGAAGTCGTCGGCTGGGTTTGCAGCAGGTTCTTTATAATGGTTAGAGTCGAGGTTTTCGTCACCGATGTGGCCTTTACCGACGATCATTGTGCGGTATCCGGCATCACGGAGGACTTCGGCGATGGTGCGATTGGGGGCGGTGAGTTCGAGATTTGGTCGGGATTTGATATTGAAGCTTTTGCCGCCACCACCGAGGTAGTTGGTTGTTTTATGGCGAGCGGTATTTTGTCCCGTCATGAAGGTGACTCTGGTTGGCGAGCACATTGGGGAGACATAGGCGCGGGTGAAGATGGTACCACTTGCAGCGAGCTTTTCGAGGGTTGGGGTATGGAAGTGGTTGTTTGTTTGTGTAAATGCTGGAAGGCCGACGGTGGTGGGGTCGATCTGAGGGATGGGAGAATGATTTGCATCTAGGTTGAAGTTGACGGAACAATCTTCGGTGCCCCAATCATCGATAAGAAACACGATGATGTTAGGTTTGCTTGGTCGGAGGTGGATGGGGGCATCGTGGGTGGTTTCACCGTCAGAGTTTGTGGCGGTGAGAGTGAAGGTGGTAGCTTCTGTTAGGGTGACCGTTGTGGATCCGACGCCATTTTGAGTGAGCCAGGTGACATCACCAATATCTGGGGAGATGGTGACAGAATCTGCGTTTTCTACCTGCCATGAGAGGGTGATCGTTTGGCCGGGGTTGATGGCGAGGTCATTGCTAGAGAACTTGGTGACATGAGGAGGCTGGTCGTTTGATTCTATATTGATTGAGAAATGGGTTCCGAGTGGGCGCCATGATCCAGAATCACCTGATGCGGTTTGGTATGAGAAGGTGAGGGAGTTTTGGTTTTGGTTACTGAGGGTGAGGGTTTCGTTAACGATATTATTGTAGGTGAATTGTTGGCCATTGATAGTTGCGGTGTCTGAGGCATTATCCCAATTGCCCATAGTGACAGCGGAGAAGCCTTGGAATGAGGCGGATCCGTTATTGGTGCCACCGTCTAGATTGACTTGGATTGACTCGAAGCTGATGGTGAGTGACTGGCCGTTGTTGGAGAGGGCATTGGAGCCTGGGGAGAGCCAACCAGATCCGGAGGTATTTGTTTGGACATTTCCAGAGCCTGTGATGCGGAAAGTAATGATGACGTTGTCGTTATTGCCGCCGTTATTGTTTACATCGATGTTAGAGATCGTAAATTGTTGGATTTGACCTGGTGCTGTAGCGGCGGAGTTGTCGGCGACGGGTGTTGAGCAGGTGAGGGTGCCGAGTGAGGATGTGCCTTGGTTGCCAGCGTTTGTAGTATTGGCTGCAGCGTTGATTTGCAGCTCGAGAGCGTTGGCGGTGTAGAGAGGAAGGATACAGAGGAGGGTGGTGAAGAGTTTATGGTGCATGTTGTTGGGGAATGCAGGGTGGAAAGTGGTGTGGGAGGAAGGAAGAAACGCCCAGCAGAAGCGGAGTTCTACTGGGCGGCAAAGTAAGTGATTTTGGGGGATGAGTGCTTACTTACGGCGGCGTAAGATAAGAGCAAGGCCACCCAGACCGAGGAGGGCTGTGGTGGAAGGCTCAGGGATGGCAGTATAGGTGATAGTGGCTTTGTCTATGTAGGCAGCGTTATTATTCATTCTTTGAATCAGGGCACCTAAATAGAGTTCTTGGCCAATAGAAGAGCTTGCATCATCCACAGTCCACTGGAATTCCCATGTGACGAGTGGCGCTGGAGTTTCCTGTGGTGGGGTAGCATTACTGATTACCGAAAAATTGACTCCATCGCTTGTGTTAAAGGATGAGAGAGCCTTACTGCCGTCAGCGGCGCTGGTGGGAGCAGAAGTAGTGAAGAGGCCGAAAGTGAAGCCTTCATCTGTTGTGTTTTCTGTAGAGGATAAGTCTAAGTACCCGACAAATGTACGATTTGCATCGGAAGTTCTGACATCCATTGTTACAGAGTATGTACCAGCTTGGACAGTGGAGCTTGGTAATTCATGACCAGTGTCTAAGTTTGCAAAACTTTGATACGTGAATCCGGTTCTGAGGGCGGCACCTGTCACATCTCCCCACTGAGGGGCTCGGTCAGCGAAATTACCAGCATTTCCATTATCGTAGACTCCTGTTGATCCGAGGACGTCTGTGCCTCCAGCAGTGTTGACTCCTATGTTGATAGTTGCAGCATTAGCGGAAGTGATGAGTGTGATAGCGCCTAAAACTGCGTAAGGGGTATGTTTCATGTGAATGGTTGGTTTATGGTTTGTGGTATCCTCAGTGCAGATACATTAGTGCATGCGCCTGGGAGTGGGATCATTAACAACAATGTTGAGTTTTTTGAGTGTCTGTGGGGGGGAACAAAAACTGCCCAGTTGAGTGTCACTGGGCAGTGGTGATGGTAACTAGAAGGGAGTGATTAGTCCCTTGTCTGCGATTTTGGGGAGGTGGGTTATTTCTTTTTCAGCTTCTTTGATTTTTTGGGAGGAGGTGAGTAATCATCGAGGGTTCTGGTTTGTAGTTCCTTGAGTTTCGACCAATCCTTTGCATTTAGGTCGAAATTGAGGATTCGGATTTCGGCGGGTTGCATGGTGATGGTAAGGGTATCCCCGTAGTTGTATGCTTTATTCAGATTATTGAGGCTATCGCTGAGGGGGGAGCTGAGTTGGTATGTTTTATTGCTGGGGATGAGGCCGAAGGGTCGGTCGAGCTGGAAGCGATATGTTTGTTCTTTTTGGGATGGGTTGTGGATGCTGACGTATCCGCGGTTTTTGTTCCAAGCGGTGTAGCCGTAGACCTCATTTTTTTTGGGGCTGCCGCCGTGCATTCTGGACCTGTAGAATGTGGGGAACACATCTTCGGCCCAGAGTAGGCCTTCGGCGAGGACGTCCCAGTCATATTCTTTTAGGTTAAAAGTTTTGAGGTAGAGTTCGATGAATCCTGTGCCGCGAGACATGTTCATGTAGAGGTATTTGCGGAAGGAATCTTTGGTTTCATTGTTGCTCTTTTTCTTTGGTTCGTGGTTGAAGAGAGCGCACATGGGGAAGTGTGTATTTTCCTTTTTGTAGATGTCGAAGTATTTGCTATCTCTGTATACGAGTTCACCTGTACGATTTGCGCCGCCGGCGGCATCGCCGGCGTTAATCATCCAGACTGCATCGATGTGCATGAGCCACCATGGGCTTAGCCAAGCGCCATTGGAGATGACAATGTAGACGTCTGGGTTGGCTTGTGACATTTTGTCAAAGATGCTGATGAGGCGTTCTGTCCCGACAGTGAGGTAGTAAATTTTGGCTTCATCATATTTACTGTCGTTGAGTTTTTTGTCGTCAGAGAGCAGGTCACTGGGGATGAGCTGGGGCATTATGGGGACTTTGCGCTTGAGGGCATCTTTTTGGAGGTCGTAATCACGGGTATTAAGGTGGCCGAAGAGGCCATCGAGTTTGAAATAGGTGACACCTTCGACGGTAAGTTCGACCATACGTTTTTCTAGCAAGTCCATGTATGGGCTGTATGCGAGGGACATGTAATTGTTGAGTCCGCCCCATCCTTTTTCTCGCATATGAGGCACGGCACAGCGGCCGCCGAAGTTACAGCCTGGGCTGAGCCACAGGCCTAGTGAAGATTTCGCTTCTTTGACTGTTTGGAAAGAATCTGAAAAGTTGGGAGAGAATTTTTTATTTAGATTCCAGACGGATTTGGACCAATCAGTTTTTGGAATTTGTGGGGTGTAGCGTTCTGGGCGTTTGACTGAGTCCTGCCAGCCATCGTCAATGACATAGGCTTTGAGTGGTGGGGTACCCCGTTCGAGGCAGAGTTCTTGGTTCACTTTTTTAACGCTAGCGAGGAATTGTTCTTCATTGATCGTGTATCCATAGTCGAACCATGAATTATATTGTGTCTGAAGTCTCAGAGGGCGGACACGTATTTTATTGATATAGTCGTAGAAGGCATCTGAAGTGAAACGGGCATCATCGGCCACGCCGAGCACGGCAGAGTATGTGGTGATTTTTTGACCAGCTTCTAGTGTGTGACCGAATTGATAGCCGCAGGAGAATGTTGAGTTAGAGACATAGTTGTCAGCGGCTGGAAATTCAGTCCCTAAGTAGATGGCGCTATCTTTGGTGAAGAGAGGTTGACCTAATCCTGGTCGCCAGCCGCCACGGCTGTTGATTTGTCTGGTTTGGTAGGGTTGGTAGACGTCTTTGAGGGATAGTTGATCAATGTCAATACGTTCGATGCAAAGCTTTTTAGCAGCATCGATGATCAAGTACTTGCGCATGAAGTCGTCATTGTTTCCGATTTCGAAACAGAGGGAGAGGTTTAACTTATGTTCCTCATTTTTGAGGGCGAACTTGTAGCCTTGGCCGTTGTTTATTGGGTATGAGGAGTGGCCGATAACGGTGAAATCCTTCGCTGTAAGAATTTTGTCGGTACCAGAGGTGTGCGTTCCTTCTGATATTCTTAGGCTGAATTCTGGTGCATTCTCTGGAGTGACGAGGATATTTGCCTTTTTATTTTCGATTGAGATTGTTTTTAGAGTGCCGTTTTTGGTTGAGAATGTGCGTTTGATTGCATCATTTTCAAGCGAATGCGTTTGTGCTAACAGCAAACTGATGTTGGCTAAAAAGAAGCTGGATAGTATAATTTTAATCATAATAGGTGTGTGTGTTGGGGGGAAAGAGGGTTGTATTGATACCAGATCGCACTTCATAATAGACAAATGATGCTTATGGTGGGGCAGTGCGCCGGGCGAAGGAAGTGTAGGGTCGGGTTTTTTGTTTATAAATCAGCGCTTCTCTATCAATAGTCTGAGTATGAGCGTGATTTTTCTATCCTGCCTTGATTACATAATACATTCCATCGTTATTTGATTCTTTTGAATCACGAAGGGGGTATTAGTCATCAGCATGAATGCACCGAGGTGCAGCGTGATGATCTAAGAGAGTGTAGAAGATCTTCATGCTATTAGTTGCTGAAATCATAGAGATCTTAGGTTTGAGGCCTTGACCCACAGTAGGGATAGGGTGACCGTCTCTCAGGTACAGGGTGTGATCTTTTTTTGCGAGCGACGACTCATCGCGGTCAGTGTGAACATTTAGAATGTTAGGTTGATGGGCGAGATTATTTTCGATCGCCTATCATGATGCTGAGGTTACCGATGCTGAGTAATGATCCACGCTCAGCGGGTGATTTTTGTGCGGAAGTTGTGGTGGATTTCCGTGAGTGATGCGCAATGGTATGTGTGTGTGGGGGGAGGTTTATTTTGAAGCCAAAGCCTTTGATGCGCCAGATTCCGGAGTCACCGTTGGTCTGATTGAATGCGACGTTTAACTTTGTGGGGTGGGTGCGTAGTTGAAGTGTTTCGTTAGTGGCTTTGGCGGTATATTGTTTGTTGTTGATGGTGGCGCGGTCGAGGTCTTTGTTATGAGGAGCGCCTGCGATGTCCCAACTTCCCATGGTGAGGCTAGAAAAGCCGCCAAATTTGATACGAATGGGGGAGGGATGGCCGTTCATGAAGTAGCGCGTTTTGATGTGGCTGATGTTGAGTGATTGGCCGTCTTTTCTGAAGTTGGAGTCGTCAGCTGAGAGCCATCCGGTGCCGGTGGATTTTGAAGTATAGATGGGGCCGCTGGCAGTTAGTTTAAAATCAACGATGATGTGGTCGTTTGTTTTTCCATCACCGTCGAGGTCCAGTTCGGTGATTTCGAATGTGATGGTTTCCGCAGAGGAGGTAGAGGCTGCGACGGTGTTGTCTGAGGGGGAGATTGCTTTTTTTAAGGTGAGTGTCCCCTGGGAGCTGGTGCCTTGGTTGTTTTGGTTGGTCGTATTGGCGGCGGCTTCGACCGTGAGGGACTGGGCCGCGCCATGACCTATCACACAGCATGTGGTGAGCAGGGTGAGGGTGTGGAGGTTGCGTGGCATGGGACTCGGTTAGGGTTGGGCGAGATCTTTAATTTCCTCTGGACTCATATGGCCATCGTAGATGGAGACTTCATCGAGTTTAGATTTGAGGAATTTGCGCAAAGCGCGTCTTGAATGGATACTGGAGCCAATGGTAACGGGGGCGGCTTTGAGGGTGGTGACGGTGGTACCTTTTTGGGGTGCGAAGGAGCCTTTACGAGAATATTCTTGGTTTATGCCATCGATGTAGAGTTCGAGGTGGAGGGCGCCATTGGTATCGATTGAGCCGTTAGTTGTAGCAGCGAGGTGGACCCAGCGGTCGGTGGGAACGTTTGCTTTGGTGGTTGCCCAAGTATTGCCCATTGAGACGCGGAGTTTACGATCGCTTTCGGGACTCATTTGAGAGACCTGGAGTGTCCATTTACCAGTGGGTGTGCTATGGTCGCCCCAGGCGACGATGGCGCTGTTATCGGAGTGGTCATCGGTGGAGTCCATGTAGACCCATGCAGAGATGGTACGTGGGCGGAGGCCTTGGAATGATTTCCAGTTGGTTTCGAGGGATTGTCCTTTGCCGTTGAGTAGGAGGGCTTGTCCGAACCTGCCACTTGTGAGTGTGGGTTTGCCGGTAGCTTTGGTTTTTATGGTAGCGGCGGCTGGGTGTGAGCCACTGGCTTGGAAGGGTTTTTTCTCATCGAATGTCCAGGTAATGTTTGGGAGTGAGTTCGGGAGGGCAGTGAGGAAAGCATCAGGCTGGGTGGAGATGATATTGAGGTCGCCTCTGGCGCTGGCGCGGCGAGAGTCGAGTTGGTAGAGGGTGCTTTCTGATTGGTTACCGCGAGTTGCTTTAGCGATGACAGATCCTTTGAAGACGTGGATTTCGTCATGATTTTTGGGGTCAGCGAGCACTCCGAATTGGGTACCGAGGTCGGTGATTTCGAGTTCGCTGGTAATCACTTTAAAGCCGATGGCTTGTTTAGGGACATTGAACCAGGCTCTACCTTCTGGCATTTTGAGCGTATTTTCTGAGACGAGGGTGATTTCAGCGGGTGCGACGAGGATGGATGTGACGCCAGTGGCGAATGTGAGTTCGAGTGAGCCTTGTGAGAGGGTGAGTGTGGAGCCTGGTGAGAGTGTTTTGTCGCTGCGCTGTTTCTGATTTGTATTGGAGATAGTGAATCGGCTCTGAGGGGAGGTTGAAAATGCGAGGTCTGAGCTTTTTGATTGGAACCAGAAGAGTTGGAGACTGAGGAGACTTATAAGGACAATGGCAGCCGCAGCTAGGGCCGCGACTTTGAGTTGGCGGCGTTTTTGGCGGCGGACGATGCGCTCCATGGGAACGACGGTTCCGTACTGGGCGCTTTCAGCTTCTTTTGAGCCTAGGAAGCTATGGATTTCTGACATATCGATGTAGGCATCGATGGCTTCGGGGTGTGCGCGGAAGATTTGCTCAAGTTGATGAAGTTCGTCAGTTTCGATTGAACCGTCGAGGAGTTTTTGGATGAGGATTGTTTGGTCTGGGAGGTTCATGCTTTTCCTCCTTCCTGAGCGATGCGGATTTCCACGCAGTCTTTGAGTTTATTGCGGATACGGAAGAGGCTAACGCGCAATGAGTTTGCGGATCGGCCGATGATTGTGGAGTATTTTTCTAGATTACTGCCGTGTGAGTAACAGGCTTCGATAATATCTTGTTCACTGGTTTTGAGGCCTTTGACGCATTTTTCTAGGGCTGCTTGTCGTAGCTGCGTGGCTTCAGGTTGGCGGTTGTACCAACGCTCGGAGATGGCGTGGATGATATCTTCATTCAGCATAGGAGAGAGGTAACGCTTATTGGAGCGGTATTGGGCTTTGACCATGAATCTGGCGATGGTAAAGGACCAATTTTTGAAGCTGGTGCCAGGGGTGTAGTCCGCCATTTTCTCCCAGAGAATGACATTGGTGTCTTGGAGGACGTCTTGGACGTCCGGTGAGCCGGGCATGAGGGCGACGATGAAGGCTCTGAGTGAGGCCTGGTGGCCAGTCAGCAGTTTGACGAATTCATGGGTGTCTGTGGGAGTGGGGTTCATCACATTGGATAATGAGCCGAAGTTGGGGATCATTAACATGTTTTTTTCTGTAATTTGTATATGAGAGGAAAGATGGGCATTTTTTTTGAAAATAGGTGTAACTATTGTGTGGGGTGTCACATACTCTAATGCCACTCTGTTTATTTGCGTCAGCATGGAATGGTGGCTGTCCTTCACTCTAAATAACCCTACTGCACACTATGAGAAGATATCATAAGACCGAGCGCCCTCAATCCTGTAATACAGGTTTAGCGTTGATAGCGAGTTTATCGGTAATGGCGTTATTGGTGATGGTAGCGGTGGGGATGTTAAGTTTATCGACGATGGAGCAGAGGAGGTCTGGTGTGGCGCGTTATCAGATGGAGGCGCAGGCGAATGCACGGATGGCGTTATCTGTGGCATTGGGGGAATTGCAGAAGAGTGTGGGGCAGGATCAGAGGGTAACGGCGAGGGGGGAGATTGTTGATGGGGTCAATGATGAGAAGAGGTATTTAACGGGGGTATGGTCGACGGAGAACTGGGATCCCAAGGATCCGAACAAGCGGGAATTCATAGGCTGGATGGCGTCGGTTCCCATGCTAGATGAGGAGGCTCCGAGTGAAGAGGATGTGCGTACGGGGTTAGGGGCGTATGGGGTTGAGGGGTCGAGTTTGGTGACTGTGGTAGGTGATGGTTCAGTGTTAGAAAAGGAAGATTACGTAAAGGTAGCGACGGTGCCGGTGCGAGCGGCTAATGGTGCGTTGAGTGGAGCTTATGGATGGTGGGTGGATGATGTGGCATCGAAGGCAAGTTATGCCGTGGCTCAGAGAGATGAAGCGGAAGCTTGGGAGCGTGCGGCCTCATTAGGGGTGGCAGTGAAGAGTGGTTTGAAGGTGATGGATCAGGTGGCTTTTGAGAGTTACCCTGCTGAGCAGAGTGAGAATGTGGCGAGTCAAAAGAGCATTGATTTGATTCATGCTGTGGGGAGGCAGGAGGTTTCGAGGCAGTATTTTCATGACATGGGGCATCAGAGTCTTTCTTTAATGACGAACACGCGTGATGGAGGGATGAAGTCGGATTTATCGACAGCATTCGAATTGGAGGACTTTGCAGCGTTAGAAGAGTTTCACCATTCCAAGGAGCGCAACGATACTTCTAATTACCGCAACTTATGGGCGGGATACTCGGATGAGGCATTTTATCCGAGCGAGCATCCACTGGGGTATGTGTTTGAGGTTCCAGTGGGGAGTGATCGATCAGTTAGGGGGCCAACTTGGGATTTGTTGCGTAATTATTACCGTATTTATAAGAAGGAATGGGAGGAAGTTTCATGGCCGCGTCAGTTATCAGGTGTGGCTGAGGATTCTATCGTGGCGAGGGGGGCATTGCCGCTCAGTTATGCGAGCAGCTACCAAAATGAGGGTGATGTGAATGGTGCACAGTATGGTGTGCGGACGAGTCCTGGGGCTATCTACGGGAGAAATGTTAAGAATAAGTCCTATGGAGGCGAGTTGTTATTTAAGGATTATGCTGAGAGGGTGGTTGAGGGGGTGATAGATCCTACGGTAGGAACGAGGCGCGCAACAGCACAGCGGGTGATGCCGCAAGTGATTCGGGTTACGATGGTGTTTGGGATACGTAAGAAGCTTGTGGAGGGGACAGATCCAGTAAAATATCGATTAGCATTTTCGATAGATCCTTATGTGACTTTGCACAACCCGTATAACAGGGAGATTGAGTTTGAGTCCTTATCGATGTTTACTAACAAGTTTAATCCATTGGGGATTGCTCTCACGTATTATGATGAGAATGGGGAGCTTCAGGATACGATGAGTGAGAGTAGACCCAGAGGGTTCACTCAGAATTCAAACAATCGAGGGGCGTTGAGTTACCGGTTATTGCCGGAGTCGGGTGGGAATTACCGGATGGCAGCTGGGGAGATAAGAGTGATTAGTCCGAAGGGGACTGGGGATGGAAGTAACGAATTTTATTTTAATCAGAACAATGTGGTTTTAGGGGATTTCGAATATGGAGAAGATTCAGGTATTTATGTTTACCCGAATCCGCCGTTGGGGGGAGATAGTCCGATAATTCCTGATTGGACACGCAGGATATCAGTCAAGTTATTTGGGCGAACAAATAACAATGTGGGGAAAAATGTTGGGGACTTCTATATGTTCCATCTATTGAGTAATAAGGATCATGATGGAGGGGCGCGTGACATCAATGAGCTCAATATACCTGGGAGTCCTGAGATTAACAGGGACTACATGGATGATGCATTTATGAGCACGGTACTGTATTCCACTTATCAGAATGTTTCCAAGACTGATGCTGAGGATCACGACTTGTATGTTGAGCAGGAATTTAATGGAACTGATGTGCCAGATGTGAATGGGGAGGGGCGTGCGATAGCTGCATTAGATGTGAGGATGGCACATGCTGGGGAAGGTGTACCAGTGTACCACCAATTTAGTCCGAGGTCACAGCTGCACGATTTACGTAATTATGATGGTTCGACACGCTCTGAGCCCAGTTGGAAGGTTGATTTGTTAGGGATCAATGACACATCTGAGTTAGAATTGGTGAGTGCGAATGAGCGAGGTTTTTGGGGTGCTGGGAAGGATGCGAGTTCTGGATCTGAGTTTGTGGTGTTGAACGAATTACCGCGCGCGCCGTTGACTTCCTTGGCGCAGCTTTCGCATGCGGACACGACAGTATTGCCTGCGGATGGAGCGGCGCCGATTGGTAATGCCTTTACGCATCCGGGGATAAAGGACACGCGCTTGATCAGTGGAAAGAGAAGTTTGGTGCGTGACTACAAGGCACCAGATAGTCAAGTGATGACGGATTTTAGTTGGGCATCTAACGAGGCGCTATGGGATCAATATTTCTTTTCAAGTATCAACTGGGGGGAGGCGAAGTTGGCCTATGAGAGTGGCGCAGTGCAGCCTTATGGCAGTCAGGAGGAGGCATTGCGGGCGATGGTCGATGGTGCAGATATTCCGGCACTCGTGAATCCGCGGATGGTGTACCTTCCGAGTGGGATGTTGGAAGTGGAGGTGATTGAGGAGGCGAAAGATCATGCAAAGATTGCGCGGCATTTAGCAGTGGAGGGTGGATTTAATGTGAACTCGACTTCAGTGGAGGCCTGGAAGGCTGTGTTAGGGAGTTTGAAGGAGCATGCGCATAGCGGGGTAGATGGTGGCAATCTGCGCGAGCTTGAGAGCAACAATGCGATGACTCGTTTTCAGTTGCCAGCGGGGGGGGATATAGCGACTGCGAACAGTGAGAAGGAGCGCTGGACAGCATTTCGTGACTTGAGTGATGATGAGATCAGCGATTTAGCGGAAGCTATGGTGGATCAGATCAAGGCGCGTGGGCCATTTATGGGGATGGCAGATTTTGTGAACAGGAGGCTTAGTAATGAGACGAAAGACGGCAATGATGTTGGGAAGTTAGGGGCGATACAGATGGCGATAGAGGCGGCTAACTTGAATGAGGATTTTGGAGATGATGTCAGTGTGGATTTTGTCGAGAATAAGGAGATTCAGGTTGCTGGGAGTACTCGTCGCTTGAGTGCTGGGGTGGGGGCATCTGCCTATTTGATGCAGTCTGATGTATTAGCGTCCTTGGGGAGTATTATGAGAACACGTTCGGACACGTTTGTGGTGCGAGCCTATGGTGAGGCTTTTGACTCACGCGGCAAGGTGATGGCAAAGGCCTGGTGTGAGGCGACTGTTCAGCGAGTGCCAGCGTGGTGTGAGGCGAGTGAAGAGAAGTTTAAGGTGATTGACCCCGATTATCCTAATTTGAGTTCTGATACGATAGTTCAGAAGTGGGTGGATAACCCGAATGTGACAGCGACGAATCGGAAGTATGGTAGGAAGTTGAAGGTGGTAAGTTTCCGGTGGTTGGCTGCTGATGAGGTGTGAGTAGTAACAAATAGAGAATAAAGTGATGAAAGTGATATTAAGTATAGTGGTTGTGATGTGGATGGCGTGTTGTGTGGGTGTGTATGGGGAGGAGACGAAGGGGGGGAAGAGGTTTCGCGTAGCGTGCTGGAGTGACTGGAAGGGTGAGGCCGTATTTTTCTCTCAGGCTAAGAGGTTAAGTGAGGAGTCGATGGTGCCGGTGGATTTGATGGAGATGGCATATTCTGGCTATTACCCTTATAAAGCGGGTGTTCCGATTCGGTTTTACCAACGCGGGGTGAAGGTACCCTATCGTATGATTGAGGAGGTGAAGGTGCCGAGTGGGGTGCATGAGCCCTTGATCTTTTTTTTCGTCAGTGGAGAGGGGAAATTGAAGTATCGCGTCTTTGATACTTCATCGAGGAAGTTTCCCTTTGGGTCCTATCAATTTGTGAATTTATCGAAGGAAGACATGATGGTGAAATTTACAGGCAAGCCGGTGATGCTCAGGGCGCAGAGTGCTAAGGTGATTGATTCTTTTGCAAATAAGAAGAAGGCATACCCGTGTCGGGTAGCGAGAAAGGAGGCGACGGAGACGAAGGTCGTGTATTCGTCCATGATCATGCACCGCCCTAACAAGAGGATGATGATGTTTTTGTATCCGGGGGTTGATGAGGCGAAGCGCTCGAAGATGCGAACAAGGGCTTTAGTGGACTATAGAGCGAGTGGTTCATAGAGCGGGAGGTGATGTGGGCAAGATTGCTTCACAGTGCGCACAGAAAGAAATTGAGATGAGAAATCACCGATCTATGTAATGGGCTTTAGTTTCTAGTAATACTTGGATCTGAAGCAAAGAAAGTTGGCTTTATCTAGTCGTAGTTTGAACAAAATCGTAGGTGCTGTCATTGGCACCAAACTGGCTCAGAAATGCCTGCTGAAATGGTAATCAGAAGTGCAGAGAAAGGCTTATGCGACTGGGTGTTAGACGCTAGGGAAATCACCTTCCTCTGTGGCCGAGGCACGCAATACTCCAGTCAGGCATCCCGCGAGCAACTAAGCTAGCCAACAATCATGACCTTCTCCGGTCGAAATCCAAGGGGAGGTACACACCTAAACAACTAATTGAAGCACACCTCCATCCACATGAACAAACTCAGTCTTATCCTCCTTCTCATACTTCCTCTCTCACTTGGAGCCAAAGAAAACCAAAATCTAACAAAAGTCAAAGTCGCTTGTATTGGCGATAGCATTACCTTTGGCGCCAAAGTTCAGGAACGAAAAAATAATTCCTACCCAGCACAATTACAAAAAATTTTAGGTAATGGATTTTCTGTAAGGAATTTTGGGCGCAGTGGCTCCACCATTCAACTGAAACCCAAGTTATCTTACCCCAAACTAAAGCAGTTTTCCCAAGTAAAAGAATGGGCGCCTGATATCATAATCATCAAACTAGGGACAAACGACGCCAACCAAAGCAATCATAATTGGCAAGGCCAAGATGCCTTTCAAAAAGATTATGAAACATTCATCGATTCTTGTTCTCAGCTGCAATCAAAACCAAAAATTTACCTCTGCACTGTAGCTCCCAGCTTTAATGACCCTGGTAATCGTGAAGAAATCATTACGGACAACGTGAACCCCACTATCAAAGAAATTGCTAGTAAACACGACTTGCAACTCATCGATGTGTTCTCCGCTCTCAGAGGAAAGAAAGAACTCTTCCCAGATAGTTTGCACCCCAATGCCCAAGGCGCAAAAATCATCGCACAAACTGTCGCTGAGTCCATTCAGCCTATGAGTGAGAACACGCATAAAAATCTAGTGCAGAGCCAGCAAAGTTCTCATTGGCAAATCCCTAGCAACAAAGAAAAACTTCACATCATCATCACCATGGGGCAATCGAACATGACTGGCTTTGGGCACATTAAGGAAGAAGATAAAAAACCTGTCCCTAACATTGTTTATCTCCCGACCAAATATAAAGGTGATTTACGATTTTTACCTGCAAAACACCCGATCAATAACCGTCTGAAGTCTCACCGCTTCGGTTTACAAATCCCCTTTGCCATCGAGTATCTGAAAACCAATCCAGACGTAAAGGTGGCACTCATTCCTCTCGCTTGGGGAGGGGCAAAAATCCAAAAGCTCAATAAAGGAACCGCCGTCTATAACGATGCCATGGAAAAAATTGCCTTCGCCAAAAAATTTGGCACTCTCAAAGCGGTTCTCTGGCACCAGGGGGAATCCGACTCAGTCAACGACACACTCGCTTCCAGCTACGAGGGAAAGCTTCACCAATTAATTAGCGATTTACGCTCAGACTTAAATGCCCCTCAACTTCCATTCATTGTTGGTAACCTCGCAGAGTTTTATGGAATTGGCCGAAATGAGTCACATCTCAATGGGATCAAGAAAATCAAATCAATCCTAGAAGATTTGCCCAGCAATGTTCCTCATACTGGCTTCGTCAGCTCAAGTGGCCTAAAATCAATAGACAAACATAATGTGCACTTCGATAGAGAATCCTTTATCGAATTTGGTAAAAGGTATGCCAGAGAGCTCTCGCACATTACCCACAAAAAAAGTAACTAACCATTTACGAAATACTTGCCTCAAGCAAACTGAATAAAGTTTATGGCTATGCGGGGCAGATTATTTCAAGGTTATGCTAAGGCGTTCTATGTTTTGAACATGACTACCCCGTGTGGAATGGGCTCAGAGCTGAAGATCGTTGTTTGGAATTAGCTTGAGGAAGTGGCTTCTTTTAGGAGGCTCGGGTTATTTATTGATCCACTTTGTTTACAGGGAGTCCGGAATGTTTATTCAGGACTGCTTTTAGCTTTCTTGGTCAAGAAAATGTCGTTTCGCAATTCTACCATCTCTCGACTCGGAATAGACGAATGGAGTTTGGTTTAGTCTTGTGAAGTTTGCGCTTCGCAATTTTAGAGTAAGTCGGATTATCTTGCATCATGCCATCGTTGTCATTCAGTTATCCCGCGCGTACGGGACGCCTTCACTCCGCCTTGATATTCTGCAAGCTCATTCCGACCATTCGTCCATTCCGTTTGATCAATGGTATTATGTCCGCTATTTTGCTGACATGAGGCGAGCGGGTGTCTGTCGGGTGGTGTGATTTCCATTTAGTTTGAGAAAAATTTCATGGAGGGGTTGATTTTTTATTTTGCTTATTTTATTCAAAAATCAGCAATTTTATTTCGAGTGTGATATTTCTCAGGTTCTATTCTTTGTGGGTTTCGAGTTGCCTTCTGTTAGTTTATTGTTAGTGGGTGTTGCTGTTTTTGTGATTTATCATTCCGTGATTTTGGGCAAATTTGTAATAAAATTTGTGGATATTGTTAATGAATTTGGAGCTTATTTCATACATTAACATGCGTTGGTTTATTTACGATATACGCCAACGTGGTTGATGGATTATCCATCGACAATCGGTAGTACACAATGCAGACAAATACCCATATGGTGCTGGGTTCAGGGATTCACGAAGTGGGTGCTCTGGGCTTGGCGTGGAGTCACACTGATCCAGTGATGGCGGGCGAGCGCTCTCTAAGAGGGTTGAGATTGGATGGTGGGTGGTTTGGTGTGGCAGTTTCTTTAGACCTGCTTCGAGTTTTAGTAAGTACTAGCCAGATTTTTAGAATCACAGTGATGCGCAATCATCGGGGGAGGGTGTGCATCACGGTAAAGGGTGAGAGCCTAATGGTTAAGGTCATTGGGCTCTCATTCTCTTTCTCCTGGCGCGTGTTGAAATGCTAGATTCCACGCTAATTTTTTCAAAAATCCCAAAAAACCAAAACCCTAAAAACTATGCAAACAAAGAGTCTGTTAGCTGCAGTGGCAGTAACAATGAGCCCGTGGATTTCAGTGTCCGCGCAATCGAGCTTTGATCTTGAATCTTGGAAGTTGTCGGTACGTGGTCAGGAGCGCGATTTATCGAGTTGGAAGAGTGACAACCCGGCGCCGTGGAATTCTTATCATAAAGAAGAGAGCTTGGAGTGTGCCGAGGGATGGTTTGTGACAGTGGGTCCTTTAGGGTTCACATCGTGGTTTCACGACAGAACAGGCAATCAGGGGTGGACGGGGTTTGAGGCTCATCAGCCGGAGTTTTTAAGGGATGAATTTGGCTTATTGTTCAACGTGATTGAGGTGCGCAACATTCACACGGACAGCCCGAGTGCAGGATTGATAGAGGCGAATGATTATATTGTTAGCTTGGATGGGGAGTTCTTTGAGGCGGGGCCATTAAGTTTTGCGAATGGTGAGTATGAACGGACTGGGACATGGCAATTTCAGCCGCATGTGGGCAATTTGATTGATGATGCGCAATCGAATGGCACGGTGAAAGTTGGTTTGTTGCGTTTACCTGAGGGTTATGTTGAGCAGCCATTGAGTGGAGTGCGTCAACTGAGTGAGCAAGGGAGGCACACGATAAGTGCAGCGAATGAAGAGGTGTTGATTGATTATGATGTGAGTGGTGCTGGTGGATTTCGGATCAAGAAGTTAAGTGGTTCGAGTTTGAAGAGCTCGGGGACCCCGATGATTTTGACGAACTTGGACAATGGGGACGTGGTTGATTTGATGGAATACGAGGTGATGATTGGGAAGTGGTATGATTATTTTGGCTATATTGCGGAGGTTCCCTATGCTGGCAATTGGAAGTTAAGTGGTGGGGTGACGGCCTCGGGGAGTGCGGAGTTTGCCGTGGAGTTTTTAAGTAAGGCGCAGCTACCAGCGTCACTTCAGGCGTATTATCAGGAGGTCGATGTGCCATTGGACGCGGTGGGATCTTTTGGTGAGAATTACGATCCGAATGGTGAGAAGGCTGAGAACATGCGTAAGATGATGGCGCACCGATTGGCCAGCCATCAGGAAGACGATGGATCATGGCATTGGGTAGTTGGCTATTCGCTGCCTGCGTTTCACACCTCGATTTGTGGTTTGGCATTGATGGCTGAGAATGACCCTCAATACGCTGAGCATATTAAGAAAGCTGCGATGTATGTGGCTGCACCAACTGGCCAGGGTAGGGAGAACTGGAGTTATACTAATGGGATCCAGTTGAGTTTTCTTGCTGAGTATTATTTGAGGACGAGGGATCCGGAAGTGTTACCTGGATTGCAGCGTCAATATCGTCGTTGCCGGAGGTATATCCAGGCTGATTACACAGCTGGTCACAAAGAGCGTCCTGGTTATGGTGGTTCTGGCTGGGTTGGAGGCGGAGCTGTTATTTCGATGGGGATGGCAGTTATGGATGAGGCGGGAGTTTTGAGTGCTGAGGGGCAGGATATCTTGGACCAGATGATGGCACGAGTGCGTGAGTTAGCACGGACGGGTACGCCTGGCTATGGGCGTAGTAAGCCGAAGTATTTTGACGACGCGAAGGACCATGGCCATGGGTGTATGGCGGTGCCGCACTACGTTGCTGCGAAGGTTCGAGGCGGGAATAAGGCCTATGTGGATGCGTGTGATGCGAGGTTTGCCTATCCGAAGTTTGGCTCTGAGCAAGATGGGCATGCGACACAGACCATGCATTTCATGTTTGGGGCCTTGGGAGTGGCGATTGCGGATGATCAGAATTTCATTGATATGATGAATTACTATCGTTGGCGTTTCACGATTATGCCAGATCATCTTGGTTTGGTAGGTAAGAACAACTACGCTACTGAGTTTCACGGAGGAGATGGAGCTGTGGGTTATCCGTTTTGGACGACGGCATCGTATTTATTGATGTTGAATGCGCACAAACACAACTTGGCGATGACAGGCATGGCTGAGACGTATTCGCCTACGCGGGAGACTGCGGATCTAACAATGGAGGAACGAGAGTATTACAACCATGTGTTTAGGTCATGGTCGTTAGCTGACGAGGTATTAGGTGAGATGGCACCATCAGGATTTGAGGCGGCGATTGCTGAGTTGCGCGGTATCACGCCTGTGCCAGGAGAGGAGTTTTTAGATTCTATTAGGGATTGGCATGAGGGGAAGGTGGAGGCAGTTGCTGCAGAGATTCTAGGCATGCCTGGAGACCCAGAGGGAGGTAGTAGGGGGCAGATAGTGGAACTCTTATTTGGGTTTGGTATTGGGTCAAAATTTGAGGGTACGGCATTGGAGCTTGAGCCAAGATTTTTGATTGGAGGTTTCGATGTGGGGAATTTGGAAGTGGAGGTAAGTGACGGTGGGGTGGCTATGGCTGATCCGTTGGTTATGAGTGTGGACGGTCCGTATGGGATGGTCTTTGATATGTCGGCATATGAATTTACTGACGGGCACACATTTACTATTAAGGTGAGCTACACGATAGGTTCGACACCAGTGGCTTATGAGATTGATGTGACGTATCCGATATATGACGACCGTTACCCTAACAACATCCTGAATTCATTTGAGATTGAGTGTGGGACTTTGCATGATTACTCGGGGTGGGCGTATGCGAACCGACTTGTGCTTGATAATGGTTATATTTTGGGGACTGAGTTTTACAGGCACCAGAACAACCAATGTATGGTCAGAGGTGGGCGTTACAGAGCTCGTGTTGCGTTGGGGAATGAATGGGCAGCGAATCTGCAAAGTTGGGAAGAGATTGAGAGTTCAGCGAGGAAGGCGACTATTACAGGAGTATCTGGTCCTGGTGATTTAAGTGTGTTAGGTGATGAAGCGGTGGATGTAGCTTTGGCTGTATCCAGCGGTGACATTTTTACATTCACATTTGATCAAGCAAGAGAGATTTCAGAGGTATTCATTGCGGGTGATCGCAAGAGGAGGAGGATTGAGGCGTTGGTAGACGGGGAGTGGAAGGTTATCAGGGAGGATGATGGTACAAACTTAATGGCTATTGTATCCACGGTATCTGACCAATTCCGGATAGTATTTGAGCAGAGTGGAGATTTCAGGGAAGTTGCTTTCTATGGTCCTGAGGGGGCTGAGTATGGGCGTGGATCAAGTTGGTTTAGGAATGCTAGTGAGTACGCTAATATTGACACAAGCAACATGCGTCCGATGGCGATGGAGACAGTGTTAGAGGTGGCAGAAAATCTGGCAGTTGGCAGTGAAGTTGGTCAGCTATTGGCAGTGGATATGAATGAGGGGGATGTGCTTGAATATGAGATCAAGATTGGGAATCTAGGTGGCTATTTCTCTGTGGATGCGGCCACAGGTGTGGTGAGCTTAGATAAGCCGCTGGATTATGATGTACTCGCTGAGCATCGTTTGACATTTGAAGTTCGTGACCAGAGTGGTTTAGCAGCGAGTGCTGCGCTGATTGTTCAGGTGAGTGATGTGGTTGAGTTACCTGAATATGTGATAAGTTTGGCGGAAAATACGGAAGTGGGAGAGGTTTTTGGTCAGCTGACGACGGATCTAGTGTCTGGTGATTTGGTGTGGGAGATAAGCGATGTGACTCCAGTGGGGAGTGTATCTATCAATGAGGCGACGGGGGAGCTAACGGCATTGGTTAGGTATGACTATGAGCAGAGTGCTCCAGTGATTCAGGCTAATGTGTTAGCGCTTGATGGTGATGGAGTGAGATACGAGACGACATTGGTGGTCAATATCACAGACGTAGCTGATGACGACTCAGACACTGATGGATTAGATGACGGTTGGGAGTTAGCCAACTTTGGTGGGACTGCGCTCTATGATGGTGCGGCAGATGTGGATAATGATGGGTTTACGAATGCTGAAGAATGGGAATTAGGAACTGATCCAGTGGATGCGAGTTACCCGAACCGATTTGTGAATGCAGGGGCGACTGATGGCAACATATGTGACCCAGCCAATTGGTCGGCGGGAGTGGTGCCTGTGGCTGGGGTTGGTTATATTAGTGTAGATACTAAGTGGTGGAGAGGCGAGGATGTGGCAAATCCGGGGACAGGAAGTACATCTTCTGGAGGGAATATTCTGAATGATTATCATTTGGTGATCACGGATGGCACATTGATACGTGAAGCTAATTTTATTCCTGAGTGGACGGATTGTATCATTGAGTTACGCGGAGGTAATTTGAGTTCTGACGGGGAAGGTAACCGCGTGTTCAGGATGTCTGGTGATACTATCATCACTGTGGGTGAGGGTAGTTTGTTTGAGGTGGACTCGACTCAAGACAAGATCGAATTTCAGAATGATGGTGTGGGCAAGGCTCGTATCGTATTGGATGGGGGGACCTTGGATGTGGGTACATTGTCGGTGAGTTCTGCAGCAGAAGCGTATGCGTTTTTGGAATTTGCAGAGGGAGGCGGGAGTGCGTTGATTGATACTATTACTATCAATGTGGTTGGGCCATACGTGAACTTTGTGAGTGGCACGGAGGGAACGCTAACGATGAATGGGGCGAGTAGTGCGACATTCCAAGCATTATGGGATGCTGGGCAGTTGCGAGTTGATGGTGTGAACTCAGGAAATTTCAGTGATCAATTTGATGTGATTGGATCGAGTTTATCATTGAAAGAGGTGATTCCTGCACCTGTGTTAGATGACAGGACATTGGTGGTGTCAGAGAATACAGCAGTGGGAGGAGTTCTGGGAACAATGGCTGCAAGTAGCAGCACAGGTAGCTTGCAGTGGGCGCTGAATGATGATGCTGGTGGATTATTCAGTATAGATTCTGCGAGTGGAGAGGTGAGGCACACAGGAGCATTGGATTATGAAACCGCTGAGAGCCATACGATTATCGTGGCGCTAACAGATGATTCGACACTGAGTGACACTGCGGCAGTGATTATCAATGTCACCGATGTTAACGAGGCACCAGTTGCGAGCGATGCGAGTGGTGTGATTGCTGAGAATGGAGCCGTGAATCAGGCAGTGGCAACAGTCTTGGTCAGTGACCCTGACGCTAATGATTCGCATAGTTTCAGTATTACGGCAGGCAATGAAGAGGGAGCATTTAGCGTAGATTCTAATGGTTCGGTTCAGACAACTAAAGCACTCGATTATGAGGGAGCGAGCCAGTACACACTCACAGTGGTGGCGACTGATAGTGGTGGTCTTAGTGACTCAGCAACAGTGTTAGTGGATGTCAGCAATGTTAACGAAGCACCGACTTTAGCTAACGTTAGTGGTTCGATTCAGGAAAATGTAGGAGCAGGAGCTGTGGTGCTGACGCTGGTTGCGAATGATCCTGATGTGGATAGCGCATTTAGCTACACTTTAGAGAGTGGCAGCGGGTTTATTGTGGACAGCGGCAGTGGGGAGGTACGCTCAAGTGTGATGTTTGACTACGAGTCAACAACGCAGCAGGTTCTTACTGTACGTGTCAGTGACGAAGGTGGACTTAGTGCTACTGCGACAGTAACGATTGACATACTTAATGTGAATGAGGCCCCTGTGTTAGCTGACGCCTCAGTTAGCTTAGCAGAAGACGCATTGGTCGGGACAAGTGTGGTGACGCTCTCAGGTAGCGACATCGATGCAGGCGATAGCATGACTTATTCGATCGTGAGTGGCAGTGGATTTAGTATTGATGGGGCAACAGGTGAAATCACGACGACGACTGCACTCGACTATGAAACTAGCACCCAGCATGTATTGGGTGTGAGTGTGACGGACGCGGGTGGACTGAGTGATACGGCGGTAGTTACAGTCAATGTGACGGACGTATTGGAAGTCAACGAGTTTATCGCAGGGAGTTTGAATGACCCCGCGAACTGGACGAATGGTGTGCTGCCGAGTGCTGAGGAGGCGGGGTTAGTTGGCAATGACGGGACGCTAAACTCGAGCCTCACAGATTTTGATCTTCTCATTGAGAGCGGAACGATTACGCGTAATGAAAATGCGATCTATCAATGGCTTGGTGACACAGACATTGTGATCGCGGGTGGGGTGCTTGACTACACTGCCAGCAGTGCAGCGGGGAACACGCACCGAGTGCTGCGCCTCAAGGGGAGTTCGTCGTTAACGCTACAGTCTGGGAGCTTGGTGCTCTGGAATGACAGAGCTTTTGAGATGTTTGATAATGGTCAAATTGTCATGGAGGGGGGTAGTTTAGTTGGAGGTAACATTACAGATGCATCTGGCTATGCAGGAGGTGCTGCAGTCACCTTTGGTCAGGGAGACGGTAGTGTTAGCCTGTTGGGTAGTGGCATTCAGCTTGATGAGGGTTACATCGATTTTGAGACTGGGACAGGAGGGTCGCTCACTGTAGCGGGGGCTGACGCTGTGTACTATCAATCGCTCTGGGACAGCGGAGTGCTCAAGTTAGATGGCACCAATGAAGTGGCTTTTGCAGCATACTTCGAGGTCAATGGTGAGACCTTGACTCTGAGGGGAACACCACTGAGCGCTCCTGTGTTAGATGTGGCTGAATTTTACATGTTAGAAAATTCAGAAGCAGGCACTGAGGTAGGAATTTTATCACCAAGCAACAGTACTGGAGACCTGGTATGGGAGTTGCTTGATGATGCAGGTGGTCAGTTCAGCATTGACGCGAATGGTCGGGTGACGAGTGCATCTGAATTTGATTATGAGAGTCAGTCTGTCTACAGCCTTGTAGCTCAGGTTTCTGATGCGTCGAGTTTGAGTGGTAGCGCAACAGTGACTGTGTTTATTACGAATGTGAATGAAGCACCAGTGGCTAGCGATACGAGTGACAGCGTGGCAGAGGATGCGACTACTGGCACGCTAGTGGCGAGTGTGGTTGGCACCGATGTTGATGCCGGTACAAGCCTCAGTTACAGCATTGTGTCAGGAAATGTGGGTGGAGCCTTTAGCATCGCAAGCAATGGCGAGATCACGACTGCGAGCGGGCTCGATTACGAAACCACGGCAAGCTACAATCTGACGGTTGAGGTCAGCGACGGTGTATTGAGTGACACTGCGCAGGTGTTCGTGAATGTGAGCAATGTGAATGAAGCACCAGTGGCGAATGATACGAGTGGCAGCGTGGCAGAGGATGCGACTGTTGGCACGCTAGTGGCGAGTGTGGTTGGCACCGATGTTGATGACGGGACAAGCCTCAGTTATAGCATTGTGTCAGGAAATGTGGGTGGAGCATTTAGCATCGCGAGCAATGGCGAGATCACGACCGCGAGCGGGCTCGATTACGAAACTACGGCAAGTTACGGCCTGACGGTTGAGGTCAGTGACGGTGCATTGAGTGACACTGCGCAGGTGTTCGTGAATGTGACAGACGTGCTTGAGGTTACTGAGCCGGTGATCGCAACAGGTTCAGCAACGAACCTCACGATGACTGAAGCAGATTTAGCCTACACAGTGAGTGATGAAGGTGATGAAGCTCCAAGTGTGACACTCTATTATGGTGAAACTGATGGGGGACAGACTTTGGCGAATTGGGAACATAGTCTTGTGTTAGGAATTCGCTCGGTAGGTAGCTACACAGAGAGCATCAGTGGACTCGAAGAGGGGACCTCTTATTACTTCACTGTAGCAGCGACGAACTCGGCCGGCAAGACCTGGGGAAGTACAGGAAGTTTCTCTACTGAAGCTGACACCTCACCCAAGATGGTTCGCACTACAGTGAGTGATGTTTCAAGCGCGACATGGACGACAGTAGATCTTGGAAAGAACTACAACTCGGCAGTGATAGTAGCGACGCCAATTTATGCGGACTCTACTCAGAGCCCGGTAGTGACACGTATTCGCAATGTGAGTGGTAATAGCTTTGAGTTGAAGCTTGATAGAGCAGACAACTTGACGACTGAAACGACCTGCGATGTATCTATCATCGCGGTGGAAGAAGGAGTCTACACACTTGCAGGTGATGGCATTCAGATGGAAGCTGTGAAGTTTACGTCGACGGTGACTGCGGCTTCCTCTAACTGGTTGGCTGAAAGTCGGGCTTATCAGAATAGCTACACCACGCCGGTGGTCTTGGGGCAGGTCATGAGCTACAACGATAGTGGCTGGAGTGTTTTCTTGAGCTATGGAGCGAGTGCTACCGCTATTGCAGATGCGAGTAGTTTACATATCACCAAGTGTGTAGGGGATGATAGTTCTCAGACGCGCGCGGATGAGCAAATTGGTTACATCGTGATCGAGTCAGGGGGGGGCTCACTCAATGGGGTTAACTACGTGGCTGGCGTGGGTGCACGCACGGTGCGGGGTCCGGACAATAGTAGTAATGGCTACAGCTACACCTTCAGTGGACTGAGTAATCCCTCCGCTGCAGTGGTGTGTCAAACTGGTCAGAGCGCCAATGATGGTTCATGGGCCGTGTTGTTAGGAGACCCGGCAGTGACTGCTAACACAATCACGATGCTTGCTGATGAGGATCAAATGAAAGATTCTGAGCGTCGGAAGTATGCGGAGAATGTTTCTTATATCGTGTTTGAGTAGGGGGGCGAAAGGCACGTTATAAAGAAAGAAAAGGCACTTGGCTGAGAATACTGCCAAGTGCCTTTTTGTAGTTAGGGAGGTGTGGTAGGGGGAGACGTGAGAAGCGAACGATTGTTTCACTTTTTCTTTTAGGAAGTTGTTAACGATCTTGAAGCGAATGACATATGTTAACATGCACAACTTATTTGAGTGGTGCATAGCGAGTCGGGGGACCGGCTTGCGATCGGTAGTACACAATGAAGACAAGAGTCCATAAGGAGCGGGGACAGAAGGCACGCTGGCGTCAGTTGATTGTGGTGTTAGTTTGCGCGCTGTCGTGGTTCACGGAATCAGCTGGTGGGCATCCTCCAGATGATTTGATGAAGGTGCAATTCACGGTGATTGACGCTGGGCTGTTGTGTGAGGCTGAGGTGCATTTTTCACAGGTGTATGCCTTAAAGAGGAAGTTTGGTGGTGAGGTAGGAGTAGAGGATTACGCAGCGATTGAGCGTTCATTTGAGATGAATTGTCCTGTGAAGCTTAATGGTGAAGAGGAGAGACCGAAGATCACGGAGTATATGGAGATTGGTTCTGAGTGGGGGCAGGGGTATTTAGATCACCCGCTAGATGAAGAGGAGAGACGAGTGGCCAAGGTGGTGATGTTGTATTCTTGCGATGGTGAGGTTAAAGATGTTGAAGTGAAGTGGGGATTGATCCCGAGGCAATCAGGGCAGGTTGATGTATTTTTTGAGGCGGGTGATGAGCGGGAGAGGTTTAGGCTGAGTCTTGAGTCGAGTGTATTTTCTTGGAGTGCTGATAGAGGCACTGAAGAGATGGCTAGCGAGCTAGATAGCGAAGCTGGCGTGAACGCAGCATTGAGAGTGGCAGCGGTGTCACCAGAGGACGTAAAACCCAAGTCAGGTCTCTGGTTATTCGCTGCAGGATCATTGCTTGTGCTAGTAGGCGTTACCTATGGGGTGCGCCGAAGGCAATAGGTGCTGAGCATCTGCAACCCGAAAAAATACCAATGAAAAAAACAAACCTATCCATCGTCACGAGTATGGCACTCGGAAGCGTGACTTATGCTCAAACTCCCATTGTGTGGGATTATTTAGAAGACAGTGATGCTCAGGCGTTATACGACAGTCGATCATCCGAAGTGAACTACGTTTTGGTTGAAGGCAGTGGGCCGTCGACTAACAGACTCGATCACTTCTATATTTCACACTACAAGGAAGGCAATGGGGCGACGGTGACGACGAACATGGAGGATTTTGTTGCGGACTACAATTACCGGATTCAGGCGGCGGCAGACATGATGCTGCGTGGGGTGGACCGCTCATCGGAGGCTGAGGGTCAGGTGGTGAACAATCCGTTGATTGAGCATACTTATGCACGTTATGCGCCGTTCATGAAGTTGTGGAAGCTCGACAGTATTCGTGTGGATTGGCCGGTGTATTACCACAGTAAGCACAAGTCTTTGCACTCTGTAGTGAAAGCGAGGACGCCGGATGTTTGGGGTATTGGCGATCACAATTGGGGTGTTGCGGGAGCTGGAGCTGGAGGTTTGTGGGCAAATTCTAAAATAACCAGTACGCCATATGTAGCTGCGAGCGGGACAGCATGGGCCTGGGTTCATGAGGGGACGCACGCGCACCACAAACTTGGTCACGGCAACAAGGCGAGGTTGCTGAATGGGACCAAACACATTGATGGGGAGGGAGTGGGATTAACTCGGAATGCCACCTTTGGACCGACGGGTGGTTTGTGGGGGGAATGGCATGGTTATGCAGGGAAGGGGAGAGAGATGCCTGAAACCTATGCAGGAGTGATTGGTTTAGCTCGCTCTGGGGCGATTGATAAAGATTACCGGATGGCGTATATGGACCTCAATAAGGACAACGGGAACCATACGGAGAACCGGAATGATAACATCATTCACGATTATTATAAGGCTTTTGACCCTATTGACAGCCATACTCCAAACGACCAGACCTTGGTGGACCCAGCTACGGTTGAAGTGTTAGTAGCGAGTACTGACACGATATTGATTAGATGGTTTATCAATGGAAGTGAGATCGTTGACCAGCGTGGCCAAGAGCAACTTGATGTGAGCCAGCTCAACATAGCGAGTGGCGAGTACCGTGTGACAGTTGAGGCGTATGACAGTGCGATTGATTATGCTTTCACAGGGGATGCAAATTTAGATTTGGTGCGTCATCGTTTTGAGGATTTGAGTCAGGTAGTGGGTTGGACAGTGTCTATCACGAGTGGTTCAGGAAGTAATGATTACAGTACTATGGCGGCATTGAGTGTGGATGGTGACGCTGCAGTAGGCAGTGGTAATTTCACCTCTGGGTTGGGCGGCAAGATGGGAGTGTTTTCAGCGAACGAGTCACTGGCGCAGCTCACACTAACAGGTAGTCTAGGAATGGAGGGCGCACGATTTGAGGGCGACTACCACATTACTGGAGGAGGGATTGATTTGGCTGCGGGGCAGTTGCATGCGTTGCCGCACAGTGAGAGTGTGATTGCTAGTGCTCTCACGACAGCGGGTAGTTTGAATAAGACGGGGCACGGTGAGGTTGCCTTGGGCGGGGCGAACACGATAGGTGGGAGCCATGTTGAAGTCGAGCAGGGAACCTTAGTAGGGACTTCGAGTGCTGCATTTGGAGAGGATGCCTCTGCGATGGTGCGGAGGGGGGCAGAGCTGAAGTTGCATGCAGCGATTGCGATGGGAGATGTTGTGATGGAAGGGTGTAGTGCCCTTTGGGCGGATAGTGGCGCGGGAGAGGCGAGCATTGAGAACCTGACCTTACATCGGATGGGAGATAGTAGTATTGGTTACCAATTCCATGGCTATTTCAAGTTAGGGACTGGCATGTTTGCGATCAATGGAGACACGTCATTGTCAGACAGTGTGATGATACTCACAGGGGATCAGCCATCTACCCATTATGACATGAATGATGAAGACGATGTGAATATGCATCGGGAGCATTGGTTTATGGATTTAGGACGTGGAGGTTCGTATGAATTACGCGGAGATATTGCAGGTAGGGGGAGTATCATTTGTAAGCATGGAGGAGCTGTGAATATTTTTGGGTCGATCGACCTGCAGGGAGAGAGTGATGACCCCGACTATGTGAATGGTATTTTTTCATCGATGTACGGGACGCATGTGACGGTGCACGAGGGAGGAAGTTTACAGGCAGACACGATAGATGTTGGACCCTATTCGACCTTTGAATACAATGGGACGAGCCCTCTTCAGGTAGATATTAGGCCCCCGCACATGACGCGTACGGGAATGAGTGAGTCATTTGATTTCAATGGGTTTTATGGGCACTTATGTGGTACGGGAGAGATTGCGACTCAAGTTGTGTTGCGCTCTGAGTCGAGTGTGTCACCTGGGGCGTATGGTGAAGTGGGAAGGCAGGATTATACAGGAGGGATGTTTGTGGACAACCTAGCTCACTATGCATGGCAGTTTGGCAATGGTCGCGCAGGTGTGGATGGTGACGGTCTACCACTTGGGTGGGATGTGATTAAGGTCAGTGGTGGTTTAGACCTTGCTGGTGTGGTTCCGAGCGACAAGTGGCTAAAGAATGGCAATCCCGTGAGTGAGCCCGCTGACGAAGTAGTAGACATTGCGCTTTTGGTGTCAGATTCAGGGGCTGATCTCTACAGCTTGGGATTTGATGCAACGCTAGCGCAGAGCTTTGTGATCATTGAGGCTGATAGTATTGTTGGGTTTAGTTCTGCAAATTTTCGGGTAGAGTTTGATACTAACTCTACGTTAGGAGGGGTTGCGGGGACGTGGAGTGTTGAGCAGACTAGCAGCACAGAAATTTCATTAGTTTATCAACCTGGGAGCATTGCGAACACGGCTCCAACATGGTTGGTAGATCCCATTACTTTAGAGGCGGCGAGTGAGGGGCTAGCCTATTCTGGAAGTATTGGTTCGATGGTGACGGATGCGGAAGGGCAGGCATTAGCGTTTAGCAAGGTGAGTGGCCCTGACTGGCTTGTGGTTTCAAGTTCAGGAGAGGTGTCAGGAGTGCCAGCATCCAGTGATGTTGGTGTGTCTAACTGGGTCGTTAGAATTGACGACGGAAATGGAGGTGTGAGCCAAGCGACTTTATCAATAGAAGTGTTAGAAGTTAATGAGGCACCGGTGGTAACGGATGCGACATTTGCTGTGGCTGAGGATGCAGAGATTGGCAGTGTGGTTGGCAATCTTGGGGCGACTGATCCAGATGGGGATGGCTTAAGCTATGCCATTTTAGGTGGAGCTGCAGTATTTGCAGTGGACGCAGCTGGAGATGTTGTTGTGAGTGGTAGCTTGGATTTCGAGGAGAGTTCTGAGTATAGTTTTGTGGTACGAGTGAGCGATGACGCGGATTCAGCGAAGAGTTCAGAAGCAACGGTGAGGGTCAATGTGACTGATGTGCCGATGGATGACTCCGATGGCGATGGCCTTGATGACGCATGGGAGCTTGCGTACTTTGGAGGTACGAGCAGTCAGAATGCGGGTGGCGATGCAGATGGTGATGGTGTGAGTAATGCGTTGGAGCAAACCTATGGTTTTGACCCTTCAGATGGATCGGATCCCAACGTGTTCACGGATGCGGGAGCTACTCTTGGGAATATTGCTGACCCGGCCAACTGGAGTGGTGGGCTTCCGACATCGGGAGTGGGGTTGATCACTGGTGATGCGACTTGGTGGAAAGGTGAAGATTTCGCCAATCCTGGGACAGGAAGCACATCAGCTGGTGGTAATATTCTCAATGGATACCAGCTGTTAGTAACTGGTGGGACCTTACTTCGAAATCAGAATTTTATTCCGGAGTTTACGGATTGTGATATCGATCTTCAGGGGGGCAGCTTGAGCAATGACGGCACGGGAAATCGCGTGCTTAGAATTTCTGGAACGACTGTGATTAGAGTGGGAGAAGGTAGTTTGTTAGAAACTGATTCAAGCAACGACCACATTGAGTACCAGAATGATGGTGACGGCCGTGCGCAGATCGTAGTGGACGGTGGGGATGTAGAGATTGGGAGCTTTAGTGTGAGTTCTGATCCACAGGATTATGCGTTCTTAGTCATGGGGCAATCTGGAAGTGTGCAGACTAACGCGATTGCGATCAACGTTGCGGGGCCCTACATTGACTTTGAGTCAGGAGGCATGTCTCAATTGACTGTAACTGGATCTGATAGTGGTTATTACGAAGGGTTGTGGTCAGCGGGTCGTTTGCGTGTGGACGGCAGCAATGCTGGAAGTTTCCCAGCGCTATTCACTGTTGTAGGATCGACTTTGGCACTTAGAGATGAGCCGCTATTAGCACCCGTCTTAGAGGATGCTAGTTATGTGATGAATGAGAATGTGGCTGCGGGAGAAGTGGTAGCTGCGCTCACTCCCGCGCAGAGCACAGGTGGGTTAGAATGGGAGTTAGTTGATGATGCAGGAGGGGCCTTCACCCTAGATGCAAATGGTCAGCTTCGCACAGCGGTGGCCCTAGATTATGAGTCAGCAAGTGAGCATGTTCTGAGGGTTGAATTAGGAGACGCATCAGGGATGAATGACAGCGCTGATATTACCGTTATGGTTGGTGATCTCAATGAGTCACCAGTGGCTGAGAATACGAGTGTGGCAGTGTCGGAGGACTTCAGTATTGGTTCAACTGTTGTAACTGTTCAGGCGAGTGATGTGGATGCGGGGGCGAGTTTAAGCTTCAGCATTACCGCAGGCAATGACGGCAACGTTTTTGCAGTGGATGCCAATGGTTCAATCACGACGTCTCAGGCATTAGATTATGAGGCGATTGACAGCTACAACCTCACCGTAGAAGTGAGCGATGGAGAGCTGAGTGATAGTGCCTTGGTTGTGGTGACCGTCAGCGATGTTAACGAAGCTCCCAGCCTAGCAGACGGAGCGTCTGGATTGGCAGAGGATGCATTAGTTGGAGCGGTCGTCATGCAAGTTCAGGCGGACGATGAGGATGCCTCTGAGGTCTTGACCTATAGTTTGATGAGTGGTGGAAGCTTTGCTGTGCATCCAACGAGTGGTGTTATCACCCTTGCTTCTGAGCTCGATTATGAAACTCAATCTGAGCATGTTCTTGGGATTCAGGTGAGTGATGCAGGTGGTCTCACGGACACCGCTACGGTTACGGTATCGGTGAGTAATGTGAATGAAGCTCCTGAAGTTACGGGAGTTGATGTAAGTGTGGCTGAGAATATCAGTATTGGCAGCACCGTGGCTAGTGTGAGTGCAAGTGATGTTGATGCTGACAGTGTCTTAAGCTTCGCGCTTGTATCCGGAAACACAGGTGGTGCCTTTTCGATTGATAGTAGCGGCGTGATCGTGACTACGAGTGATTTGGATTACGAAACACTTACGAGTTATCAGCTTACAGTGGAGGTTAGTGATGGGTCTCTGAGTGACAGCGCCATTGTAAGCGTGGACGTAGGGGATGTGAATGAGTCTCCTGTAGTGAGCGATGTCAGTGGAAGTGTGGCTGAAGATGTCGCTCTGGGAACGGTGGTTGCCACTGTGGTTGCTAGTGATGTCGATGCTGGATCGGTTTTGAGTTTCAGCATTGTCTCAGGCAATGCAGGAGGAGCCTTTAGCATTGATCAAAATGGGGTAGTCACTACTGCCTCAGGTTTGGATTATGAATCACTGGCAAGTTACACACTAACTGTACAGGTTAGTGATGGTGAACTCAGTGACACGGCGGTTGTTCAAGTGACAATTATAGATGTGTTAGAAATTGCGAACCCAGTGGTGTCGACTCAGAGTGCGAGCATGGTGAGTATGACTGGAGCTGACCTTCATTATAGTGTGAGTGACGATGGTGGTGAGGTGCCGGTAGTGACCTTGTATTATGGGGAACAAGATGGTGGCCAGGTAGTAGCCAACTGGGACCACAGTCTGGTGCTTGGGGCTAAGTCTGTTGGTAGTTATTCAGAGGCTGTGGATGGGCTAGATGAGGGGACTGATTATTATTTCAGCGTCTCGGCGAGCAATAGCTCAGGAACAAGTTGGGGGAGTGTTGGGAGCTTCACGACAGAGGCTGACACATCTCCGAAGATGGTGCGTACGGTCGTGAGTAATGTTTCTAGTGTGACTTGGACGACCGTTGACTTAGGGAAGAACTACAACTCAGCAGTGATTGTGGCGACGCCGAGTTATGCAGACTCTACTCAGAGCCCGGTAGTTACGAGAATCCGCAATGTGAGCGGCAGCAGCTTTGAAATAAAGTTGGATAGAGCAGATACTCAGACTAGTGAGACGCACTGTAATGTTGCTATTTTTGCCGTCGAGGAGGGAGTGTACACGCTGGCTGATGATGGGGTGCAGATGGAGGCAGTTCGGTTTGCTTCCTCTGTGACAGCCGGAAAGGACAGTTGGGTAGCAGAGAGTCGCAGTTATGTGAACAGCTACACAACTCCGGTGGTACTGGGGCAGGTGATGAGTTACAACGACACTGGTTGGAGTACTTTCTTGAGCTATGGGGCGAGTGCTGGAGCCATAGCGGATGCCAACGGACTCAACATCACCAAAAGCGTGGCTGGCGACCCAAACCAGGTGCGAGCCGATGAGACCATTGGGTATATTGTTATCGAATCAGGAAGTGGCACGCTCAATGGTGTGCAGTATGTGGCTGCAGTAGGTGGTCGCAGTGTGAGGGGGCCAGACAATAGCAGTAGTGGCTATAGCTACGCGTTTAGTGGTCTGAGTAATGCCAGCGGAGGCGTGCTGAGTCAAACTGGTCAGAATGCAAATGATGGCTCATGGGCTGTTCTGTTAGGTGATCCAGCTGTTAGTGGGTCCAGTGTGACGATGCTAGCTGATGAGGACCAAGTGGCTGATTCTGAGCGTCGGAAGTATGCGGAGAACGTTTCTTATATCGTGTTTGAGTAGGGGCGCGAAAGGCACGGTATAAGCAGAAAAAAGGCACTTGGCTGAGAAGGTTGCCAAGTGCCTTTTTTGATTAAAGAAGTGTATTTTTAGCGGCGCTGGCGGCGCAACAAGATGGAGATGCCACCGAGTCCGAGGAGTGTGACGGTGCTAGGTTCAGGTACCGCTGAGATTGTGGAAACATTGAGGCTGTTGAGCAGGCTTCCGTCTCCACCACTTGTGCTGATAGAGAGGATGGTACCAGCTTGGACAGTGCCGAGTCCGGTGACCGCGAGGTCTACTGAAGGGCCTGTCGCTCCACCATTGGCCCCATTGATTGAGATGGATGAGCCTGAGTCGAAGGGGTTGACACCTGAGACGAAAGCGATGGTAATCGTTTCTCCATTTGTGAAGCTCCCCATGCGAATGGAGTCGAGAGTTACAGCTTGGTCGAAGCTAAACTGGATGGATTCACCATCGTTGAGGCGACGCGTTGTGGTGTCGAGTGACTCACTGCCTGAGACGACGCCCCAGCCTTGAGTGTTTGCGCCAAAGTTTTGGGAGCTGTCTGGTGAGGTTGCGGTGAGGCTGATTTGGAGTCCGTCGATGGTGACAGAGGTGGCACCGACAGCGTCTTCGGCAACGAGGACGTTACCGACAGGTGGGGAGCCACCGCCTTCGGTATTATTATTACTTCCACCCCCTCCAGTTACAGCGAAGTCATAGATGACAGTAGCTGCCTGGATGGAGGAACAAGTCATACCTATGAGCGCTAAGCTAAGGATATTTGTTGTGTTCATATGTTTTGTTTCTTTAGTGCTTCTTCCGATTTGGAAGGAAGGGGGGCTTGGCGAGCTCTTTGATTTGGGAATCAGTGAGGCTGCCATCAAAGATGTAGACTTCGTCGAGTAGGCCACGGAAGTAGCGAGTGAGGTCGTCCTCGGAGCGGCCGCGGATTGCTTGTCCGATGCGGAAAGTATGTGCACTGCGGGTTTGTTGGCGGGTATTGATGGGTTGGACGACTGAGCCGGGGGCACCTTGAACTTTGGACTCTTGGCCATTGATATAGATTTTTGTGTAGCCGTGATTGGTTCCCGATTGTTGGGCGCCGACATAGACGACGGCGACATGTTGCCAATGGTCATAGGCAATGGGAGTGGAGGCGGTGAATTTTTTACTACCGATGGTGAGGGAGATTTTTTGTGAGGACCCGTCGGCATTAGGGTGTGTGACGATGGTCCATTTGGCGGATTTAATATTGGGGTCACCCCAGCCTAGGATACCTCTGTGGTAGGGATCATTGTGAGGTTTTTTGACTTTGATCCAGAAGCTTGCGGAGCGTGAGCGGTCGCCGGAGAAGCCTTTCCAGTCGCTGAGGAGGAATTGTTGTTTGCCATTGAGGGCGAGTGCATGACCTAGGACTCCATTTTTGGAGCGTTGTGGCGGGCGGGCGGTGGGCATGGGGTCGGTATGCGTGAGAGCCGCATCAGGGTGTGAACCCGAGGACTGGTAGTCATCATCAAAGGACCAATGTAGATTTGGTAAATTGTTAGGTAATTGTGTTAGGTAGGCTTCGGGTTGGTTGGGGATATCGACGAGAGCACCGAGGGTATTGAGGCTACGTGATTGGCCAGCGGTGAGGGTGAGTTTTTGTTCTTTAAGGCGGAGGCTACGTGCTTGGACTGAGCCTTTGAATACGTGGACTTCGTCGAAGCCAGAGAGGGTGGAATGGACACCGAACTGGGTGCCGAGGTCGATGATTTCGAGTTCCTTGGTAGTGACAGTGAAGCCGACGGCTTGGGGTGGGACATCGAACCAGGCTGAGCCTTGTTTGAGGTGGAGTTGTTGGTAGTTGGTGAGGGTGAGTTGGGCTGGAGCTAGGATGATGGAGCGGACTCCATTGCTGAATTGGAGTTCAACGGAGCCTTGTTCGATTGAGAGGCTAGAGCCTGGGTGGAGAGTTTGTGGGTTAGATTCGTCGGTGTGTTTTGGGCTGTGAGTGAGCTCGAACTGGGTGTTAGGAGAGCTTTGGAAGACGAGGGTGTTGGAGGGGTGGGGCGTGACGAAGAAAAGTTTCAGACTGACGAGTGAGAGGAGTACGATGGCTGCTGCGGCAACGAGAGCAATGTGCAGGCTTCGTTTTTTTTGGAGTGCCACCACTTTTTCGATGGGCACTGCAGACCCTGGGAGTTGGTGGCTGTGTTGTACGTCAAGTGAGCTACTGATCCAGGCCCAGCGTTTGTAGGTGTCAAGAGCTTGAGGGTCGTTGAGAAGTGTGTGTTCCAGCAACTCGAATTCTTCTTGTGACAGAGATCCATCGAGAGCGCCTTGGATGAGATTTTCGAGTTCGAGCTTGGTCATGCGAGGTCTCCTTTCAGCAAGTTTTTCTCGATGCATTTTTTGAGAGAAGCGCGGACTCTGAAGAGGGCGATGCGGAGTGACCCTGGGGACTTTGCTAGGTGTTGGGAGAGGTTTTCGATGCTTTTTCCTGCGGTGTATCGGTGGCGGATGATTTCGCGTTCGATGGTGGAGAGTTTGGAGAGGCAGCGTTCGAGGGCGAGGAGTTTAGGGGACTCATGGGAGTCTGGTTCAGGGGGGGCGCTGAGGGCGTCGAGGAGTGAATCTGAGAATTGGAGTCGATGATCGCGCTTGTCTTTACTGCGCTGGCGCATGACTTCGTAGCGTGCGATGGTGAAAGCCCATGCGATAAAGTTGGTGCCTTCTTGGAAGGTATCGCGTTTGCGCCAGAGGGTGAGGTTGGTTTCTTGGAGGACATCGTTGACCTCTGGGCGGCCGGGCATCAAGGAGACAATAAAGGCCCGCACGGCACCTTGGTGCTGTGTCATCAACTGAACGAAGTTCTGTAGTGATTCGGGCTGGTTTTCCATTACTCGCTTATTACCAATCGAGCCAATGGAAACGTTACCAATTTTTTTCTAAAAAAACGAGATCGGGAGAATTTTGGGAGGTTTTTTGGGGGGAGGTGTGTGGGGGATTAGGGGGCGGGCTGGAGTTCTACGCAGTAGAATTTTTGGGAGGTAGGCGGAGAAGGAAGGATGATGCTGGTACTGGTGCCGGAGGCCGCGAGGATGGTGTTGACGGGGGTCCAATCGATGAGGTTACTACTTTCTTTCAGGAGGAACTCAGTGTTTGGAGAAGAAGGCCAGGAGAGGCTGAGTTTACCATCATTGGTGGATTGGGGGGTAAGTTGGAAGCTACTGCTAGGGTCGAGTGGGTCGATACCGAGGCGGTGTTCGTCACCGTCTGAGGTACTATCGCCATCACTATCGTTATTGGTGGGGTTAGTTTCACCTGGGTCGACAGCGCCATTTTGATTGCTGTCTTCGTTAAGGTCTGGGATGCCATCTTGGTCTAAATCCACGTCTGGGAGGTTCGGTAGGGCAAGGGGGACGGACTGGTCTGTATTTTTATTCACCGAGTATTGGGCATCCATGGCATCGAGCTGTTGGCGGAGGTAGCGGACCATACTCATGAGGCGCTCTGGTTGGCTTGATGCGAGGTTGTTAGACTCAGAGAGATCATCTTCGAGATTGTAGAGTGCGGTGGAGCCGTTGCTGTACTGGTGGATAATTTTCCAATTTCCTTTACGCATGAGTGCGAAGTGGTCGTGGTTATGGCCATGTGGGAAGTGTTGGATAAACTCTTGTGGTCGGTGGGTGCCTGGGGTGGCGCGGAGGTAGGGGGTGAGGTCATGGCCGTCGATGGGGTGGGAATAGTTGGCACCCGCGAGGCTAGCGACGGTGGCGAACATATCTTCACAGCTTACGATATCCTCTTCTCGGCTGGCGGCTGGGATCGTGAGTTGTGATTGGAATGGGTTGTCGGCTTTGAGTTTCGCCCAGGAGACGAGGAGTGGGACGCGGATGCCCCCTTCCCAGTATTGGCCTTTTTTACCGCGGAGGACGGGGTTGGAAGCATCACTTCCATTATCTGAGTAGAAGATGACGATGGTGTCTTCAGCGACACCGAGTTGGTCGAGCTTAGTGAGAATGTCACCGAGTGATTTATCCATGCCCTCGATAAGAGTGGCGTAGGCGAGGGCATTACCAGTGAGGGTGGGGTAGTTTGCGGTGAATCGGCTATCGGCTTGCCAAGGGAGGTGGACGGCGTAGTGAGACATGTAGGCAAAGAAGGGGACGCCATCGGAGACAGATTGTTCGATTGCTTTATTCATCTCGAGGGTGAGAGCCTCTGTTAGGAAGGTGTCAGTGCCGTGGTATTGCTCGAGCCCTGGGACGTGCCAGATACCAGAGCCATAGTTATTGGTTCCGTAATAAGAGCCTGGTCCACCTGCGCCATGACCGGCGATGTTGACATCGAAGCCGATGGCTTGAGGGTTCCCGGCGAAGGAACTATTGGTGCCGAAGTGTGCTTTGCCCGCATGGATGGTACGGTAGCCGACGTCTTGGAGTAATTTGGGCAGGGCGATGTCGGTGGGTTGCATGCCGGCCTTGTGCCAGGTACTGGGGGACTTGAGGTGGGCGACATTATTACTTCCGGTGTCTTGTGGGGTGCTTGGGTGTGTCCAGGTGGTGACTCGGTGGCGGGTGGCATTCATTCCGGTCATGATGGAGACACGTGTGGGAGAGCAGACCGAGCACGCATAGGCAGAGGTGAACTTCATACCATTATGGGCCAAGGTCTCCATGTTAGGAGTGATTCTTATTTTGTTGGTTTGATTGGTCGTTGGGAGTGGGTTTCCATCAGAGTCGTAGTGGAAAGGGACGGAGGTATCCTGCCAGCCCATATCGTCGACGAGGAAGAAGAGGATATTAGGTTTTGCAGGTCCAACACCCACTCTTAGAGTTTTGGAGCTACTTCCACCACTGTTAGTGGCAGTGAGTGTGTAGGCGGTGGTGGCAGTGGGATTGATAGTGAGGGATCCAGAGCCATTGGATGTGTGAGCGGTGACATCGCCAATCGATGGGCTAATGGTGAGTGAGTCGGCCTCGGAGGCATTCCAAGTGAGGGTGATAGGAGAGCTAGGGGGAGTGTAGTAGTCGTTGGCAGAGAAGGAGGTGATCGTGGGGGGGAATACGTGGTTGTTAGTGACAATCTGGATGGCATTGACAGCTGCACGTCCGACGCTGGAGTCGACATTTAAGGTAAAGCTTGTGGCTTGGAGGTTTTCAAAAACGGCGAGGTTGGCATAGTTGCCGGCCCCTGAGGTGGGGACAAAGGTGCCTGAGTAAGTACCTGAATCATCTCCGTATTTTGAGATGGCGGCAGCATTGTTAGGTGTGAGTGTGAGAGTGTGTGAGCGATCTGCGGAGTCGGTATCGAAGTAGACGTAGACTTTATAAGCTGGGGCGGTGAAGCTGGAGTCGAGTCCGCTGACTTGGAGGTTACCGCCATCGGAGGGTTTGAATGCGAGGTAGGAATTCATGATAGCGCGGCTACCTACGGATCCAGCGCCTTGGCTAGCGCCGGAGTATCCGACGTAGCCTGAATTGAGTGATGAGATGAAGGTTGCGGCATTGGGGGTGCCGGCGTCGTCTTTTACGGGGAGGTTGCGTTGGACTGCAGCCCCGGCGACATTGCCATTGTTAAAGCCTATGTTATTCCAGTGCTCGGCGCTGATAGGGACATCGCCAGCAAGAGCATTGTCGGTCACTTGGTTATTCGACGCAGAGCCGGCATTATTGTAGAGGTTGATATTGATCGACTTTGCGAGCGTGGAGGCGGGAAGGAGGGCGAGAAGGAAGAAGTAGGTTTTCACGTTTCTTGAGAGGGTAGAGCGGGGTGAGTAGGTAGCAAGGAGGAGGCCACCCCGCTTGGTGGAGAGTCAGAGATGTAGTATCCTTTGAGTGAGAGAGGTTATACCAACTCACAAAATTTTCTGGTAGTATTTATGATTGTTAGGTTATGGATTGGGCTACGCCATCGTTTAGGAGTTTCGGCTGCTTTTGCCGTTTCTCTGCGTCATTCGTCAGTCATGGTGCACGCACCACTTCTTTCTCATTCCTTGAGAAACGGCAAAATCAGCTCGAAAATACTACCAGAAACTTTTGCTCATTGGTGTTACCGTGGTTATGGGGAGGGCATGCCCATCCCTGCAGCCAATGTGGCTCTCTCACTTTTTGGGTGAGGTGGGATTGGGGTGGTCGATTATTTTCTGCGACGCAGAATGAGGGCTAGCGCCGCAAGTCCCACGAGGGTGGTCGATGAAGGTTCTGGAATGGCGACGATTTGAAAGCCACTGAGTGTTGCGCGCCCGCCGACATTGGAGCCGGAAATGGTAAGAGTATCGCCGGAGAAGGTGCCGAAGGTGGCATAGTTCGCATCTGTGGTAGCGGAGGCTTGGGTGGTAGCGGTTGTTTCTAACCAAGAGATAGATCCATCATTGTCGAGGTCACTGTCAGCAGAGGTGTCGTTTGTCCAGTAGGTCTCAGTAGACGTGCCGTCTTGCATAGAGAGACTGTATGTTCGGCTTTGGCTGCCGATATCGAAGACGGCTATTACTTTGTAGCCACTGGGGGCCCAGGATGAGAGTCCCGTTAGCGTGATTGATTCTGAGTCATTGAGGTTGAGGAAACCTTGGAGGAGACCACCATCGCCGGTCGCACCTTGGCTTGGGGAGCTGACGTTCGCGTAGTTAGTATAGAAGGTGCCGGTGGAGGTGAGATTGACACCTGCGTTTGCACCTGAGGAATCGATGAGGCTGATACTTGCCCCCCCTTGGGTGTTGGTTCTGAAGGTGCCTGGATCACCAGCATTTCCTGCGAGGCGCAAGGAGACATTATTCCAGTTTGAGCCATCGACGGATTCAGCGGCTGAGATACCGACGAGGGCGGTTTCACCAGGATCGACGACTTGGTTGTCGACGGTGGCGCTGACAGCGAAGTTGACACTGATAGAGGCAGCGTGTGATACGATGGGGCTGGTGAAAATGGCGAAGGTAGTGAGAGGGAGTGTGAGTCTTTTCATCAGTGTGGTATTGTGGTTGAGTGGAAGCCCACCAAGGCGTTTGGTGGGCAAGGAGTTTATCTGCGACGGCGCAGGGTGAGGCTGAAGCCACCGAGGCCAAGGAGGAGGGAGAGGCTCGGTTCAGGTACAGCGACGATTTCAATACCTGCAACACCAGGTTTGCCAGGAGAGGTCCCATTGTCTGAGAGTGTGAATTCGGAGGCTGTGATACCGCGGAAGACGAGATAGTTTCCTACGTCTCCATCGGCATTGGTTTCGGTGAAAGCGCCATTGTATGCTTGAGTGAGGTTTTCGGTTCCCGAGTTGTTAGATGTGGAGTCACCAGTGGGTGTTAGAGTGAATCGATGGACTCGGTTGTGGCTATCGGACCCAAAATAGACATAGACATCGTAGCCACTGGAGGTGAAATCCGTACCGAGATTGCTGATAACGGGAGCGGAGTCCCCGGTTCCTCCGAGTCGGATGGCACCATCCATCATGTTGTGATTTTCAGTGCCACTGGTGCCGCCGGTGTTGAAGCGCCAGTTAGTGGAGAAGCTGATGGTGGCAGAGCCTGAGGCTCCATCGATATCGGCATCAGTGGCTGAGGTTCCCGCGAGGTTGACCCAGTCTTGTGCTTGGACGCCATTGAGGCCAACGATAGAGGTCGGTGAGTCGGCACCGACATTATTGAGGTTGGTATTACCGACAAAGTTGATGCTAATTGTAGCAGCGGTAAGCGATGCGGATCCCAGGGTGAGAGTGAGAGCGCAAGCTATGCTTGTTAGGGGTGTGTGTTTCATCGTTATTATGTTTCTTTACGGGGGGAATTACTTGCGTCGGCGCAGGATGAGTGCGACACCACCCAGTCCGAGGAGCGCTGAGATGCTGGGCTCAGGGATGGAGGCGACTTCTGAGACAACCTGGAAGCCAAGGAGTGGTGAGCGCGAGCTGCTTTGGGCACCGCTGATAGAGAGTGTGTCACCGGAGAGGCCGGTGAAGACGGCGTAGTTGCCATCGACAGTACCGGCACCGATGCTGCCACCTGAGGCGAGCAAGTATTCGAGAGACCCGTCGTTTGTGAGGTCGAGGTCACGGCTGGCAGTATCGTTGGTAAAGACTGACTGAGGGCCATTGCCATCGTTGACGGTGAAGCCGTAATTTCTGGCTTTGAGAGCACCACCGCTGTCATTGCCAATTTCGAAGAGCAAGATGAGGGTGTAGGATGAAGCGAAGCTATTGAGGTTGGTGAGTGTGTAAGCTTCGCTGTCGTTGATAAATCCGGCGGACTGTGTGAGGCCGGCATCACCGGTGGTAGCTTGGTTAGGGAAAGAGTTATTGACGAAGGAGCTATAGCCTGAGTTGTCAGCGAGAGCTACTGAAGTGGATGCGCCAGAGTTATCGACGAGGTTATTTTGGTTAGAGGTGGTGTCGACTTTGTAGTTATTGACGTTTGCGCCATCGACGACTTCGGCACCAGCGAGTCCGACGAATGCAGATTCGCCTGCGTCTACCATATTAGCGTCATTGGTGTTGATATGGATGTTGACGCTGATAGAGGCGGCATTGGTTGCGAGTGAGCCGGCGAGGAATAGAGCTGCGGCGAGGGGTGTGTTTGCTTTTTTCATATGTGTTGTTGGGTGTATTGAAATTAACGCTGGTTATCTTGTTTGATTGCTTTGACTTGGAGGGGGGAGAGGTAGCCGTCGTAGATGGTGAGTTCATCGATTTCCCCATGGAATGTTGGGGTTGCGTTAGATGGGTGGACGATGGATTTACCGATGCGCAGTGGGTTAGCGTTGCGGGTTGTGGTGGCGGTATTCATGCCTTTATTTTTGGGGACGCCAGTGAAGCCTTTGTAGGTGTATTTTTCTGGGGAGAAGTTGATGTACATATCCGCGGTGGGGAGGCCTTTTTGGTTCGGTTTATCTGGGGAGGTAACGAGGATATGGTACCAACGGTTAGGTTGGAGGTGGGTAGTGCCATTGAGCCAGGTGCCGCCGAAGGAGAGGCGGAGGTAGGGCGGGGAATTTTTCTTATCTTGGGCGAGCATGATTTTCCATTTTGAGTTCCCTTGTGTGTTATCGCCCCAATTGACGCAGGCTGGGAAGGAAGTGAAGTTGGCGTTTTGGGGGAATTTCACCCAGAAGCTTACAGATCGTGGGCGGTCGCCGGCGAAGCCTGGCCAGTCGGTTTCGAGGGATTGTTGATTGCCGTTGAGGGTGAGGGCGGTGCCTTGGATACCGACTGAGCGATTTGGATTATTGAGGGGGGTGGTGTGGATGGTGTGGGCGTCGGGGTGGCTGCCGGAGGCTTGGAAATTTTTATCGAAGGTCCAGCGGATGAAGGGGAGTTGGTCGGGAAGGTCGGTGAGGTAGTTTTTGGGTTGGGCTGGGATTGCAGCGAGTCCACCAGTGAGGGTGGATTTACGGGCTTCACCTGCGGTGAGGGTGGTTTGTGGACGGTTGCCGACGAGGCTTTTTGCGAGGACGGATCCTTTGAAAACATGGACTTCATCGTAGTCGTCTGGGGCGGAGTGGACGCCGAATTCGGTGCCGAGGTCGACGACTTCGAGTTCTTTGGTTTTGACGGTGAATCCGACGGCATCTTTACCGACTTCAAACCAGGCGAGTCCGGTATTGAGGTAAAGGGTTTGGTAGTCGTGGAGGGTGAGGTCAGCGGGAGCGAGGATGATGGATTTCACGCCAGAGCTGAGAGTGAGTTCGATTGATCCTTGTTCGAGTTGGAGGCGGGATCCAGGTTCGAGGGTTTGGTTTTGGGGCGGGGTCTCAGAGTTTTCGTGGCTGAGGGTGAAGAGGGTGCCAGGGGAGGTTTGGAAGGCGAGAGTGGTGGGAGGAGGGGTGACGAAGAAAAGTTTGAGACTGATGAGTGAGAGGACGACGATGGCAGCTGCAGCGAGGGCGGCAATTTTGAGGTTGCGTCGTTTTTCACGTTGGAGGATTTGGTCAACAGGCACGACATTGCTGTGACTGATAGGCGAGGTGTTTCCGTGGATGAGGAGACCGTGGGTTTCGGCGATGTCTACGTAGGTTTCTAGGGCCTCAGGGTTGCGCAGAAGTTCTGCTTTGAGCAATTGGATCTCTGGGGCGGAAAGTGTGCCATCGAGCCAGCGTTCGATGTATTCGACAAGTCGTGAGTGTTCGATCACAGGGCACCTCCTTCGTGTTGGAGACGTCTTTGGACACAGTCTCTGAGTTTGGCACGCACGCGTGAGATGGTGGTTCGGAGTGAGTCAGCAGAACGGCCGATTTGGTGTGCGTATTGCTCGATATTAGTGCCTTTACTGTAGCGCACTTGGATGAGCTCTTTCTCAGTTGCTTTGAGTTTTTCGAGGCAGCGATCGAGGGCTTTTTGTTTGAGTTTGGTGGATTCGGAATTGCGTTTATTCCAGATGGCGTCGATGGCCATGATGAGTTCTTCGTCGACACCGGTGGCTTGGTTGCGTTTATTGGCCTTAAATTGTGCTTTGACGGTATTGCGTGCGATGGCGAAGATCCAGGCGCGGAAATTGGTGCCGGGTTCGAAGTCGTGCATTTTTTCCCAGATGATGACATTGGTATTTTGGAGGACATCTTCGGCATCGTCTGAACCGGGCATCAGGGACACGATAAAGGCTCGTAGAGCCGCTTGGTGCTCTAGGAGTTGCTTTACGAAGTGATGTAGTTCCTGGGAGTGAGGATTCATACCTATTACGATATGGAATCCCCGAGCGGTTTCTAAACAACTTTATTTCATTTTTTTGCTCATCTCTAGAGTTCTCAAGGGTTTAGAGATTATTGTTGAGGAGCTCGATGCGGAAGAATTGTGTAGGGGTGATAGGGGGAGAGAGTTGGATTTGGGTGAAACTCTGGTTGGATGGGGCCGTGATTGTGCTGAGTGGGGCCGCGGTCCAATCGGTAAGATCGGAGCTGGTTTGTACGGAAAAGGTGTTACCGGGGGAGGAGGGCCAGGAGAGTAGCAAGCTACCGTCTTGGAGGTGTTGGGAATTTATCTGGAAGGAACTGGAAGCGTCTAGTGGTGAGGTGCCAATTTTTTCTTCAACCCCATCGGGGGTGGCATCATGATCTGAGTCTTCGTTGAGTGGGTCGGTTTCACCGGGGTCGACGAGGCCGTTACGATTCGGGTCTTCGGCATTGTCGCTTAGGCCATCGTTGTCTGAGTCTACGCTGGCGGCTGGCGGCAGGATCACTGGGTGGGTATCGTTGGCGGCCGAGGGAAGACCGAGGGCGTCTAGGTCGGCGTCGTAAGCTTTGAGGATAGGGTAGGGTGCGCCGAGGCGTTCGAGCTCTCGGGCCATGGCGCGTGCCATGTTCATGACTACTTCGGGTTGAGTAGCTGCTAGATTATTGGCTTCATGGATATCGTTGGCCAGATCGTAGAGTTCGTAGGTGCCTAGGGGCACATTGGTGGAGGTGACGGGTGAGCTGGTGGTGTAGTTATAGATCAGCTTCCAGTTGTCTTGGTGGTAGGTAGTGAAGAAGCTGCTGCGGCTACTGCAAGGGGCGTGGGTGATGAGTTTTTGAGGGCGGTGGGAGCCCGGCTGGCCTCTGAGGTAGGGGCTAAGGTCGGTTCCATCGATGATCAGGGGGGCTTGGTTGTCATCGGTGGTGGGGAGAGGGATGCCGCATGTGGCTAGAATGGTAGGAAAGAGATCTTCAACACTGACGATATCGTTCTCACGACCACCAATAAGGATGGGCAAAGATTGTTGATGGGGATTGGTGGCATTTGTTTTTGCCCAGGAGATGATGAGGGGGACTCGGATGCCCCCTTCATAACGCATACCTTTTTCTCCGCGCAGAGGATTGGTCATGGTTAGGGTGGAGGGATTGTTGGGTCCGCGTGGTTTGGAGTCGCTACCATTGTCACCGAGGAAAATGACGAGGGTGTTTTCAGCCACTTCAAGCTCTTCGAGTTTGGTGATCACATCGCCCAGTGATTGGTCTATGCCTTCGACCATGGTGGCGAAGTCGAGCACATCTCCGGAGAGGTTAGGGTAGTTGGCTGTGAAGCGTGGGTCGGGTTGATGGGGGTCGTGGACTGCGAATTGGGATAGGTAGGCGAAGAAGGGTTTGCCCTGGTTGACGCTGTCTTCAATGCGTTCGTTGAGCTCCCTGGTGATGGCTTCGGTGACAAAGATGGGTTCGTTGGCCTGAGGGTGGTTGGCGGGGTAGTTTTCTGGGTCGATTTGGTTGTAGGTTTTATCTTGGTATTCGGCAACGAGTGAAGCTGTTGTTCCAGAGGCAGGCAAACCGAAGGCGTTTGATGCATTTGAATAGCAACTTCCATGTGACCCTTTGTTTGATGCTGAGACATTGACCTGAAAACCGTAGTAATCATCGGCTGGGTTAGCGGGCGAGCTATAGTTGTTAGCATTGGAGTTAAAGACATTGCCGATATGCCCTTTGCCGGAGATGATGGTTCGGTACCCGGCGTCTCGCATGATTTCGGCGAGGGTGAGGTTGGCATCTTTCAATCCGGGGTTTTGAGGGGCTTTGAGGTTGTGGAGATTGCCTCCACCGCCGATGTACTGGATGGTACCGTGACGGGCTGAGTTTTGCCCGGTGAGCAGACTGACGCGGGTGGGAGAGCACACTTGGCAGGCGTAGGCTCGTGAGAATTTCATTCCCTGAGCTGCTAGAGTCTCCATGTTAGGGGTTCTGAAGTGGCGGTTGTCGGTGGCGAATGCGGCGAGCCCGACTGATGTCGGGTCAACTCGGTCGACTTTATTTCCGGCTGAGTCGTAGTTAAAATCGACGGAGGTATCCTCTGTTCCCATATCGTCTACAAGGACAAGGAGGACGTTAGGGACTGTGGGGTTGAGATACACTGGGAGCTCTGCGCTTGAACTGCCGTCAGCATTAGTGGCAGTTAGGGTGTAGGTAGTCGACTCGTTGATGACGAACTCGATCTGTTGATCCGGATCCGATGTCACGTCGATATTTCCAGGGTTGATGGTGAGTTGATCTGCGTCACTGACGTTCCAAGAAAGTGCCACGGTTTGGCCGGGATCGATTAGGGTGTCATCTGCGGTGAATAGATGAATCTGAGGCGTGGAAAGAGTGGAAGTTTTTCCTTTGAGGGTGAGGTCGTCGATGGTATGAGCCCGCTGGGCTATACTGTTAGATCTGCCCTCAAGGTTGCTGAATTCCCATTTTACCGTGAGCGTTTTATTGGAGATGTTCTGCAGATTTGTCTCGGATGAGAGGTCTAGGGTGACATCTTGAGAATAGAAGAGATCTGTTCCGGAGTTGTGCTGGGGTAAATTTCCGGATGTACGGTAGAGTTCCGAAATCCCGTCGTGAATGGTCAAGGTGAAGACAGGGGTCAGGCTGTTGTTACCTCGTTCATTGAAGCCGTGTTCGAAGCTCAGGGAGTTGAAGTCAAAGGACTGAGCAGAGCCGATGGTAAGGTTAAAGGACATGGCTTGAGCCCCGTTTGTTGCTATATCGGAATCGTTTCGGGATGCCACAGCGGCTCTAGTGTTTGAGCCCAGTGTTCCGGTCGTTCCATCACCTGAGGCATCTGGAAGCACTGTGATGAAGTCCGCTCCAGCTGGAGCTGTGAATGTGAAGTTTCCGATGGTTAGACCGGTATCATTGCTGCTCGGAGTTTCAGGTGTGGTGGGGGAATCAAAATTCCAAGTTACGGATTTCTCAATGTCACTGGCTGTGAAATCGGTACTGAGGCGTGTGGTTTGAGCATGTGAGAGGGGGAGGCAAGCAAGAAAAGAGGAGAGATAGAGTATAGACTTCATGCGTTTATGTGAGATTGTTTTTGATGTCTGAGCTTCGGGTGTGCGGAGAATTTACAGTCAATTCGTTGGAGATTGACTCAGTTCAGGAAAATAACATTTACAGATAGGGTGGGGGGCGGAGTCACTTTGTGTCAGCCGATTGTTGAAGGAGGGAGACACAGTGAGTGTGTTAGCAGTGGTAAAATGAGAGCCCGATAGCAGGCACGTTGATTTGCTGAGAGGGGCTATCGTTTCGTGCTCATGGAGAGAGTGATGTTTCCGACTGCAATAAGGGTAGCAGTAGTGAATGTGGATTCTCCGGTGACTAGGGTTATGTTAGATATCTGATGTGATCGATTGAGTGCGGCGTGGCGTTTTTCTTTAGTGAGGAACTGGAAGGTGAATGTGGTTGGGGTTTTTGAGATAGGGATTGGAGGGGAGAATTTTGCGGAGTAGGTTTGCGATTTATTTCCGGTTGCTTGGAAGGTGGGAAGGGATCCTGTATGCGTGGTGGAGGAAGGGTGTGAGGTAGTGAGTTGCCAAATTGGGGTGATTGGGTTTGGGTGGAAGGTTTCATTGAAACCATAGCGGAAGTGGATTTCTGAAATTTGCTGAGGGGTTGGTGACGAGACCTTAAAGAGCAATGAAGGTGATGGTTGACGCGCTGCGAACAGTAAGCTGTCGTTTTGTCTTTTGAAAAAGTGTGGGGAGGCTTTTGTTTGCGGTTTGCTGATGGAGAGAGTGGTGGATTCCGTTGGGTGAGAGAAAGCGACTTCCGTGCCTTTGGATGCTGTAAAAGTAGAGGTGAGGATGAGGGCGCAGAGGGTGATTAAGAGTGGGTGGTGTGACATTGGTGATTTAGGTGGGTGAAAAAAAAGCTGGTGGGTAGATGACTCTGCCCCACCAGCTTTCCCAACATATGAAAGAGTGTCTTTCTCTATAGAGAAGAGGTTTACTTACGGCGTCTGAGGATCAGAGCAAGTCCTCCGAGTCCGAGGAGGACGCTGGTGGTGGGTTCAGGCACTGCGACTGTGCCCGTAAGAACAATGTCATCCATTGTGTTCGCTATTATATCAACGCTATTGGCACGCTCTTCCTGAGTCAGATCCCATGTGAAGGTAATTGTAGTATCAGTAAGACCTGTGAGATTTGTTAAGGTGCTAGCTTTATTTTCGCCATAAAACCCCTCTGCGGTGATGTCTGCGTTGGTGCCCGAAGTGGGGGTTGCTGTCCCTCCATTATCGATAGCCAGTGACCAGAGCGGTGTCATAGATGCACCATTGGTGTCCATACCGTTTTCCCATGCGAGATTAGTCAAATCAATAGTTGTGGCAGCATCAATCGTAACGGAAAACGACATGGTGATGCCTCCCTGAGCTGCTTTGCGAGCTCCACCGCGCGCCATACCGTCAGTAGGCCCTCCGTGAGAGGAACCTAGAAAGTCAGTGCCGCCTCCAGAGGTAATCACAAAATCACTCACGGTGACGCCAGGGCCGAAGTCGTTAAAGTCTACTACACCATCGTTATCGTCAAAATTAAATTGAATGGTCGCGGCGTTACATAATGCAGAAGTTGCCATACAGGTTAGGGCGCCAAGGATTGTTTTTTTCATGTGTTATCTATTTGTTGTGTTTAATGGCTGGTTAGGTTTTGTAACCAGGATGAGGCGTCTTCAGGGGGCAAGTAGCCATCGAAGACAAAGAGTTCGTCGATCGTTGCGTGGAGGGGGATGCGCGAGACGTGTGAGCGAAGGTCATTGCCAATCACCAGAGGTGAGGCGTTACGGGTGAAGGTTTTTGTATTCGGGGCAGGGAGTGTTTGGTGGCCAATCGGGCGTGGTTTGGCGCGGACTTTTTTGGCATTGAGGTAGATGTCGGCATGGGGGCGATTTTGGGTGTCGAGGGAGCCGGAGCTTGTGACGAGGACATGGTGCCAGGTATCTGGAGTGAGGGGAGTGGGGCAATCGATCCAGTAATCTCCCCAGGAGACACGGAGGGTTGGAGAGGAGGATTTTTTATTCGCTGTGAGGGCAATTTTCCATTTAGCATTTTTGATAGAGTTATCTCCCCAGCCGACGATACCGCGTGGGTGTCCGGTGAAGTCTGCGTTTTTGGGGAATTTGATCCAGAATGCGGCGGTGCGTGGGCGGTTGCCGGCGAACCCGTTCCAATCTGAGAGGAGGAAAGCGTCTGAGCCGTTTAGTTGGAGGGCTGCGCCAACTTTTCCGAGGGTGATTTCCGGTGTGCCATTGGCTTGGGTATGGATGGAGTTAGCGATCGGGTGGCTCCCTTGTGCTTGGAAGTTTTCATCAAAGTTCCAGTGGACATGGGGTAGCGCGTTAGGGAGGTTGGTTAGATAGTTTGATGGGTCGGCAGGGATGTGTACGAGGGCGCCGACGGTATTGAGGCGTCTGGCATTGCCGGCGTTGAGAGTGAGAGAGGTATTTTTTTTGCGAAGGCTATGAGCTTCGACTGAGCCCTTAAAGACGTGGACTTCATCGAATCCTTTGGGGCGGGAGGTGACACCGAATTGGGTGCCGAGGTCGACGACTTTTAGTTCTTTGGTAGTTACGGTGAAGCCGGTGGCATTAGCGGGGACATCGAACCACGCGGAGCCTTGTTGGAGGGTGAGGTGTCCACCAGTGGTGAGAGTGAGGTCGGCGGGGGCGAGTATGATGGAGCGCACGCCTGAGGCAAAGGTGAGTGAGAGGGCGCCTTGATCGAGTTTGAGGGAATCTCCGGGCTCCATCTGGTCATGTGGCTTGTTAGGATTTGGGCGCGCTTTTGTTAGGGTAAAGATGCTGGCGGGTGCGGTTTCGAAGGAGAGTGTGTTAGAAGGGGTAGGGATGAGGAAGAAATTGAGGCTGAGGATACTGATGAGAACGACAGCGGCTGCGACGAGTGCGGAGACTTTTAGGCTGCGCCATTTTTGGCGTTCGAGGATTGTATCCATCGACACGACTGAGTTGAGTTGTGGATGGGTATTGGTGGCTTTGTCGAATTCCAGAGCCATGAGTGAGTGAAACTGGGCCTGCTGGCGGTAATAGGCGCGCGCTTCAGGATCGTGGATCAGGGTGTTTTCGAGTTCGGCGAACTCCTCTGGAGAGAGGTCTTGGTCGAGGAGGCGCGAGATTTTCTCATGTAAGGCATCGTGATTCATGCGGTACCTCCTTGTTGGATGAGACGTTTAGTAATGCAGGAGCGCAGTTTAGATCGGAGTCGGCTGAGGGTGACACGGAGTGAGGCTTTTGATCTTCCAGTAGCGGCGGCGATAGCATCCATGGGGTTGTGATCGGATGCGTAGCGGGTGATCAGGAGCTTACGTTCGTTTTGGGTTAAGCTGAGCAGGCATTGGTTTAGGGCGCTGCGTTTTTGGCTGATAGCTTCTGGTTGGGCGTCGGTTTGAGAATCATCGCCGAGCAATTCGCAGAGGGTGTCATTGAAGACGAGGATGCCATCTTTTTTGAGTTTTCTGCGGTAGTCGAGGACCTTGTAGTAGGCGACGGTGCATGCCCAAGCGCCGAAGTTAGAACCTAGCTGGAACTCTTCCATTTTTTCCCAGAGGAACATATTGACCTCTTGTTGAAGGTCGCGGACATCGGAGGATCCGGGCAACAACGAGAGGATGTAGCAGCGGATGACTTCCTGATGGTCGGTCAGGAGAGCTACAAATTGTTGTGTCTGTTGTGGGGAAGAAGGCATCCTACCAACATATGGCAAGATGCTATAGAGCGTTAACAAGAATCAGAATAAATTTCTGATATGGGCAGAAAAAAGCCCGTGAAAGGATGCACGGGCTAGTGGGGGGGGAGCTGAATTATTATGGGGTTATTACTTACGTTTGCGTTCTCTTACGGGGCCCCAGAAGCTGGCTTCATCGAGAAGTTGTTGTTCTTTTTCGAGTAGTAGTTTGCGCATAGATTCGACACGTTCTGGGTGTTCATCGGCGCGGTTGATACGTTCGTTGAGGTCTTGTTCGACATTAAAGAGGAGAGGAGTAGCCTCAGTGGCTTTGTAACCGTAGTTGTTGCCTGTTTGTGAGCCAATGCGGATATGGAGTTTCCATGGACCGACACGCACAGCAGAGGGTTTGTTATCGGAGTAGGAATAGAGGAAGGAGAAGGGGGGGACGTCTTTATCGTTGGCGAGTAGGTAGGGGGAGATGTCACGGCCATCGATAGTACGGTCAGTGGGCACTTTTCCACCTGTGATCTGCATCAAGGTTGGGAAGATGTCGAGTGTGCTGGCAGGTTCGCGGACTACGGTGTTGGCTTGGATGACACCTGGCCAGTAGAAGATACCAGGGATGCGGTGACCACCTTCCCAGGTGGAGCCTTTGCCGTCGCGGAAGGGCCATGCGTATCCGACATGCATGCGGGCCTCGCCGTATTTGGTTTTTTTAGCATTACGAAACATGACCCAGGGGCCATTGTCCGAGCTGTATATGACGAGGGTGTTTTTGCTGATTCCTTCGTCTTCGAGAGTTTGGAGCACACGGCCGATCGAGTCGTCGAGTTCGGTCATGACATCGCCTAGCAGCCCACGTTTGGAAATGCCCTTGTACTTATCGGTAGCGAAGAGTCCGAGGTGGGGTTGGTTGTGAGCGACGTAAGCGAAGAAGGGTTTTTGTTTGTTCTTTTTGATGAAGTCGATGGCGGCGTCGGTGTAGCGACCGGTGAGTGACTCTGAGGCTGGAATATCGGAGGGGAGGTTTTTAGCGAGAGTTTTGTAGCCTTTGATGGGGTCCTGATCTGAGGGGGAGCTTTGTAGCAACATGGCATTGCCGTAGTCATGGGAGACATTGGTGCCGACCCATTGGTCGAAGCCGTGAGCGAGGGGGAGGGTGTCGGTGGACATGGCGTTGGCTTTATTTGGGGAACCTAGGTGCCATTTGCCGAACATCCCTGTGGCGTAGCCTTGGTCTTTGAGAGCTTCGGCGAGGGTTATTTCTTTGGGGTGGATATGGCGTTTAGAGCCTGGTCCAACGACCCAGCTACCGAGTCCGGAGCGTCCGGGGTAGCGGCCAGTGAGCAGGGAGTAGCGCGATGCGGAACAGGCTGGGCTGCTGACGTAGAATTGGGTGAAGTTGGCCCCTTCGTTGGCCATTTTTGCGATGTTAGGGGTGGCGATGACGGGGTTGCCGTTGTGTTGGTAGTCGCCATAGCCGCTGTCATCGACAAAGAAGATGATGACATTGGGTTGTTCGAGAGCGGGGCGAGCCTGAAGTGTTGTAGTTGTGGCTAGGAGGCTAGCGCACAAGAATTTGGAGATCATGTGTATTGTAGGTGTGTTTGATTGTTTTTATTGGCTCGAAGGGGGGGCTTGGGCCAAATAGAAGAACGCATAATGTTGTGTTGATCTTTCTGTGGATTGTGAAAGCAGGCGTGGAAGCTACTTGAGGGCTTTTGTGCTGTTGTTACTTATTTAGACCTTGGCGAGTTGGGATCTGACAAAAAAACTGAAGTTTTTAGTCAGAAACGATTTCTAGATGGTCTTGCTATTATAGAATGGTATAAAATGTTACTATGGATTCCGAAGGTCTAGAGTCTGAAATTCGACGTAAGATTCAAGTGGTGGACACTGAGGATCCTCCATGGTTATTGGCGCAATTTCAGCCTCAGTTGAAGGCGTATATCTTGTCGATGTTGAGTTCGAGTGATGAGGCTGATGATATTTTACAGGAGGCGAATACCTACATTTTGACGCACATAGATCAATATGAGCGTGGTAGTAATTTTAAAGGATGGGTGTTGAAAGTGGCTTATTTTAGGGTGCGAGCTCATATAAGGGATCGGCAGAGGCGTGGATATGTTGAGTTGTCTGATGGAATGTTGGAGCGTATTTCCAATATGGGGGTTGAGCATTTAGAGCAAGAAGATGAGAGGTTGATGCATTTATCTCAATGTGTAAGAAGGCTGAATGCAGAGCAAAGGCTATTATTAAGGTGGAAGTATGTTGATCGTGTGCCTTTTTCGGAGTTGGCGCACAAAACTGAGGAGAGTGCCGCTAAGTTATACAAGACACTGTCTCGTCTTCGTAAGAGTCTCCGCCATTGTATAGAACAGAAATCTACTTCAACATTATGACAGAAAAGGAGAGGAAGGAGCTACAGGCAATCGTGGATAAGCAGCTGGATGATCCGCCACTGCAGGCTGAAGAAATTCAGCGCCTTGAAAGTTTGTTAGAGTCTGATGACTGTTTGGATTATTATCTGAAGTTGATGACAGTGGAGGGGCGTATGAGTGATGCTGTAGAGGGGGCTGAAATTGTTGATGCTGCGGTGGTTCCATTTGAGAGTGTGGATGTGAAAAGTCGGGAGGGTTGGTGGACTGCGGCTGTCGCAGCAGCTGTGGCATTTTTTATTGGAGTTTCTATAAATATGTTCGATGAGTCGCAGATTGCTGAGTCAGAGGAGATTGCTGAGTCGGCAGGTGGGAGAGTGAAGGTGGTAGATGGGGTAGCTATCACAAGTTTGTTTGGTGTTAGATGGTCTGGAGAATCGGCCGATCTCATCAATCCGGAGGTTATTGAGATTGATTCAGGTTTGGTAGAGTTGGTGTATTCGATTGGGACGCGAGTTATTCTTGAGGGGCCCGCGAGGTATAGAGTGACTGGGGTAAATGGTGGAAATTTGGCCTATGGTAAGTTTGTGGCGCAGGTTCCACCAGGGGCTGAGGGTTTTACGGTTGATTATCCCATGGGGAAGGTGGTGGATTTGGGTACGGAGTTTGGCGTCGACTTAAGGCAGGGTGGGGATTTATCGATAGGTGTCTTTGAGGGGGAGGTGGAGTTACATCCTGCGGGAAGTGATGAGGTGGCTTTGATTGAGAAGGATCATGCATTACTGCAGCGAGTGAAGAAGCCAGCCGAGCTTGAGTCGATCCCCTTTGATAGAGGGGGGTTTGTCCGGCTTGTACCTAGTCGGGAGTTTGCTTGGGAGGTGCATTCAGCAGGTCGGGAGGTGTTAGAATTTGATGTCAGTCACTTGGTGTGGACGCCTGGAAAATATCGCGCATTGGTTAAGTGGATGTCAGGCGTTTACAAGGTGGATATCTACAATGCGAGTTTATGGTGTGATGGTCAGATGGTTGCAGAAGATGTTCATTTGGGCTCTAGTGGTTTTGTGGGACACACTGAGCAGAATATTTATGACTTTGAAATCAGTGATGGTGTGACTCGTGGGGGGGAATGGGTCCTCAAGGTTGAAATGGCCAGAGTTGAGAAGGTTCCGAGTGGTAAGTCGGTGGCCAAGGGTATTTTGTATTTCGAAGAGGGGATTGCCTATGCTGCAAGTGAAGAAGACTTTTGCGGTAGATGGAGGTACGCGCACAATGGAAGTGTGTGGGAGAGATGTTTTTTGCCGGGAGGTGGAGTAGCTCTCTATCGTGATGGAGAGGAGATTTTTGCTGCTAGTAAGTCACGCTGGTTTGTTGAAGATGGAGTTCTGCGTTTGAGTATTCCTGGAGTGAAGCTTACAGAGGATCACATGCTAAGAGATGAGAATACTCTCATATTTGTGGGTAATGTGTATCGTAATGCTCACCGCGTAATTGATTGATTAGTGGTTCCTCGGCTGATTGCGGTAAGGGAGATTCTAGGTGTCATAGGGTCCTCAATATCTTCGTGTTTGTGTGATTTGGAATATAGGTTAAGAGGTCTATGGCAGTGTTTTTAAAGATAGGGTATCTGTTTGTCAGAAATGTGATGTGAGTGGTCTTTATCTATATGAAATTCTATTTAATGGTGATAATTATTAGTTGTGGGTTTTTGCAACCTTCTTATGGGGAAGGGGATAACTCAAAAGGTGATTCGAGATGTATTAATATTATGAATTACTTAGATTCATTGGAGGAACCACAGTCATTAAAGTCAGTGAAAAGTGCTTTGAAGAAGCTTCTTTCTGAGTCAGGTGTTCAGTTAGTTGAGGGGGGGAGAAGAGATAGTATGAATTGCCACATCGATCTGAGTGAGATCCAGTCAGGGTTGAGACTCTATCTTGCAATGAGTAGAGTGGGAGGGGAAGATGCCGCATTAATGGTGGTTGCCGCAGAGCTCTATGATGTGAGAGGAGAGCAAAAGTATATTCATTATAACTTCATGGTTGATGAAGTGGTAGGTACATCCATATGTCACCTTTTTTGATGTGTAGTAGTTTATGGTTTTTGAAGTTATTTTTTCAATTGTGATTAGTTAGGTTAATTAGGTGTTATTTGACCTGTATCATTGTCATCTAGTTGATAGACTGGCATCAGGTTTGATCTCTATGAGTCTGGTAAGTGGGTGGAATTTGTCGTTTAAAGTTGTGGTTAAGATTCTTATTTTTCTAGTGTTATCGAGAATTACATCGAATTTTATTGAGGTTACTTGACAAAGGGAGGTAGAAATTTAGCGCTGTGCTTTTTTGGAACGCCTGTTGATTCTTAGGTGACGAGAGTGTTATTTGATTGTCGTCAAAATGTTGGATGGGGTCTGTGGTTTGATATAGCTTCGAATTTTGTAGTTGGAGTCCAGTGCTGCTGCCCCGCTACGGCTTCTTCTGTTTGCCGGTCTAAAGGTATGACTTCTGGGTCTCGGCTGAAATGTTAGGAAATGGTTTTTCATCTGCTAAGTAGGGGTAAGAAAATGGGAGGTTCTGTTTTTTTGTCAGAAACTTATGTGTTTGAGGTCTCTATATATAATGCTCTATCCGTGCCATATGTATACAAGAGAAAGTAGGACTCTCAAATTACAGAGAAGCTCTCTTTGCGTCTTGGTATATATCTTATTATTCTTGCTGAGTACTCTTTTAGCCTCAGAAGAGATTTTAGCTGAAGAATCTTCAAGCAGAGATAGAAATCTGTCAGAAAATAAAGAGCAGTCTGAGGGAATTTCCAACAACAGGCTGAGTGGAGGAATGTTGACGAATTCAGGCAAGTATTCTGCTCAATACGCCCAGATCAATGAGGTTGGGGCTAAAGTAGAAGCTTCACCACAACCGAAAGTCGAGGTTTTGGGAGAAGGGAGGTTACGCATAGGAGAAGTTCATCTTGATAAGCATAAGCGCACCATAATGTTTCCTGCGAAGGTTAATATGGTCGATGGTGTTGTGGAATATCTTTTAGTGTCAGAGCAGGGTAAAGTTCACGAATCGGTTTTTACGACAGTTGCATGCCCCCGGGATGTTCATGTTGCCTGCTTGTTGCTTGGCGTGCAAGGGGTGTCTGCTGAGTTATGGCCTGACGGGTTTCTTAGTATTGCTCCTGAAAATCAAGTCCGAATTGAGGTGTCCTGGAAGAGCAATGGGCCTATCAAGAAGCTACCTATTAGCAAGAGTGTGGTCCGCGCCTGTTCACCCGACAAATCAAAAGAAGCCAAGGTTTGTTTAGCCGATGGAGCCTGGCTCTACTCTGGGTCTTATCTGCGAAAGGGGGCATTTGCTGCGCAAGTAGAGGGCTCAGTTATAGCTATCATCGCTGACAGAGCAGCCCTCGTGAATGGTTTGCGGCCCAATAACGACGATGACAGCCTCTTCACAGTTAATAGGCACTCACTTCCGAGAAGATATTATCCAGTGCGCATCACATTGACTATGCCCAGTTCACAATGAGCTTCCGAACTTTAAAAAGCCTTCAACCATAACCCAAAACCAACCATGACTATACAGCAATTCAACTTAAAAAGATTACCCATTCTGTTAATCTCAGTGTTACTGATATGTGAAGCTCAGGTATATGCTCAATTTCTTGAGGTGCCATTCCCGCTAGGACCTATCGGAGCTAAGGCTCGCGCCGCCCAAGGGGAATCATTACTTGTCATTACTGAAGTTGATCCTGGGGGGCCAGGTGCATCTGCAGGACTTTCAGTAGGCGATGGCATTTATGCGGCACAAGGTCACTTACTCTCAGAAATGGGACAACGTTATGAGAGTAGTTGGATAGGTGCCGTGACGGAGCTATCACAGGCAATCATTCAGGCGCAGTCAGGCAATGGACTTTTGAATATTTCGGTTTTACGTTCTGGAGTTGGGAAGGTTGATTTGAATCTGAGTCTGCCGCTTCGAAGTGCTTGGAATGTTTCCTATCCTATTGGGGATAGTCGCTCCTCATCATATTATGAAACTTTGTGTCTGGAGTTGCACCAACATATTAAGACTAATATTCCAAGACCACGCGGGAATGGATACTGGGAAGGATATTTGGGGATGATCCTTTTGGCACATCCCGAATGGGATACGAGAACTGGGAGTTTCGATTACGGGAACAGTATCGACACGTTGTTAAACGATTGCATAAATAGGTTGAATTCTGCCATTCTTGAACCTGTTGAGGAAGACGACCCCAGTTTTGTCAAGCCGGGAACTGAAAATTGGGCTCTTGTCACTTCGGCAATGTTTGTTGCAGAATACAGGCGAAAGTCGGGTGATACCAGTGTTGATGTAGTTATACAGCGTGCTTCAGAACTTTTGGCTAATAGAATCCAGACAAAAAACCCCATGAAAATGGGGCATATGGGGCACGGTGGAGTTGTAAACGACTATGGTAATAATTCTTTAAATATTATCAATTCCCATACAATGGTTGCGATGTCGATGCTAAGGGCGGCTGGTGCTGACTTCAATGTTTTCTCAGGTACTAGTGGTTACTCTATTGAGGAAAAAGTTCAACTCTGCTGGTCATTTTTAAAAGCATGCATGAACTCGCAGGGTGATAAGGCCGATGGCAATGTAGGCTATGCAGGAATTACGAACAATTCCTGGGATAGTTCGGGCCGGACTGCTGGTGCCGCTGCAGGCTACTCACTCTATCTCAATGCGGGAGGCATTCCTGCGAATACTGATGACCTGAACAAGTTGGACCGGATGAAGGCGTACTGTGTTCGCAGATGGGATCTCATGCAATATGCGCACGGTTTCGGATCCGCGGGGGTGTCCCTTAATATGATGTTAATGCCTTTTATTGATGAACGTTCCAGACGCCATTTCATGGAGAATAATCAATTCTATTTCACACTAACTCAAAATCATGATGAAGCTATGCAGTACTTCCCACTCAGAGCAGTGTCAGATGGAACGGACAAACGAGAAGATGCAATATATATACCAGGTTTGGCTTATGCCGTAATGTCAGGTAATCTGCCAAGTTTCCCGGCTGTCTCCGATAATAGGATTTATATCACGATGGACTCACATGCTGATACCTGGCCTGAGTTAGATTGCCGTCAAGTGACAGTGAATGATCTCTATCAGGTGCTAGATATGACTGTGTTAGACCATAATAGCGAAACTATTGCGTCTGGATACAGCGCGACTTGGTCGCAAGTCTCAGGAGGAAATGTCACCTTTTCTACCACAAGCAAAGAGGACACGTCAGTGACATTCCCGGCAGTTGGAACGTACAGGTTGCAATTGGATGTCAGTAAAGGTGCTCTGACTACTAGCGAAGTCTACGAATTCATAGTGGGCCAAGATCCAGTGACAGTGTCGGCACCCAGCATAATAAGGCAGCCAAGGTCAAGGATCTCCTCGCCTGGAAGTAATGTGGATTTGAGTCTAGAAATGACTGGGGACGGACCATTTTATTATGAATGGCAGAAAGATGGTGTGTCATTATGGGGTGCAAGTCTGTACCCTAATCTAAGGCTTACCAATGTAGCCAAACAAGCAGAAGGTAATTACGTATGTCTCGTTCATCATCCTGAAGGAGTCATAGTGTCCGACAACGTAACAGTCACCATAGCCGCTACGCCAACTCTCACTGTGGGAGGTTTGAGACGTGAGGTGTGGTATGACATTGGAGGAAATCGCATTGCTGACTTAACTGCTAATGACCGTTTTCCAACTTTTCCTGATGTGACTGAAATGGTCACCAGTATTGAGACTCCGAGTAACTCGGGAGATAGATATGGTGAGAAGATGGAGGGCTGGTTGATTCCTCCAACAACTGGTCAATATCGATTTTATGTTGCCTCTGATGATCACGCTGAGTTGTGGTTAAGTACTGATGATGCAGAGGCGAACAAAGTGCTTATCGTCAATAAGACAGGTTTTAATGGTTACCGGTCATACAGTGATGGGGAGCAGTCTGGATTGATCTCGCTCACCGCTGGGCAGAAATACTACATTGAAGTGTATCATAAAGAAAGTGGTGCCGGTGACCATTTGGCAGTTGCATGGCAGCTTCCGGGAGGAGCATTACCAGCCAATGGATCTGAGCCTATCGGCGATGCTTACCTTGAGTGTTTGATTGATCAGCCGGATCCAGTGTATCACGGTTTCCAGGCATGGTGGCCAATGGATGAAGGCTATGGAGACTTCACTCAAGATATGTTAGGTGGGGCTGATGGTTACATCCAAGGGGCTAGTTGGGTGGTTGGACGTGATCAGAGTGGTTTGAGCTTTGATGGCAACGATATGGTGCGGTGTGGGAATTCTGCCTCCGTAGAGGGGGCATCTCCTTTTACGGTTTCAGCATGGATAAGGGTAAATACCGGGCATGCTTCAAAAGCAGTTATTCTCCAGCAGCATGGTCCTAGCATTTACAATGTTAATGGTAGTCTTGGACATTTTAGTTTGACTGTGAATGGCAATGGAACAGTTGGTTTTGAGCTTTTTGGTAAGCGTAGGAATACCCAGTTTAATTTCTCTGGAATGACTAAGGTCAATGATGGGCAATGGCATCATGTCTTAGCCAAGCGTGACGACCAAGGAAATGCGTCGATCTGGGTTGATGGGGTTCAGGACGGTTCTGTCACTGGAACGATAGTTAGGGATCTAGATGAAAGAATAGGGATAGCAATAGGAGGAGATCAGCGATACAATAATCAGTATTTCCATGGTGCCATTGATGAAGTGCGCCTCTATAATCGGGACTTAGGTGAATCTGAGATTGCGGAATTGAGCCAATTGGGGATGGATCAAACGCCTAGGCTGGATGATGTGACTTTATCTATTGATGAAGCTGCATTAGTGGGAAGCAGGGTTGGTGCAGTAAGTGTGAGTCATTCAGATGCTGGTGACGATCAAAGCTATGCGATTACTGCAGGCAATGATGGCGAAGTGTTTGCTATCCATCCTACGACTGGAGAAATTAGCACAGCAGGAGGTCTTAACTTTGAAGCTGTCTCAAGTTATAGCCTTAGGGTAAGAGTGACTGATGCTGTAGGGTTTATCGAGACAGCGGTAGTGACTGTCAATGTTACTGATGTGGATGAGAGTGGTCTTAACGGGGTTGCAGCTTGGGAGGAAGAGGTAAATGCGGGGACAGCGTCTACCCATAAGCTTAGTCAGAGGCTCGCAGGCAGCACGACAGCAATCTTGGACATGTCTGGGCTCTCCGGTTCTGCCACATATGAGTTTGTTGTGGGAGCTGAAGATCTCAACCAGCCAGTTTTGCATTTGCTGGATAATTCGGTCTGGAGCCTTCGTTTTGAGCAATGGAGTAGGTCAGGAAGGTTAGGGGTGACTCGGTACGGGGAGTCAGATTATCAGCTTAGAGCTGTATCGGGAGCGTCGACGGCCTCACCCTATGGAGGTGTACATCATCTGGTTTATGTAGTTGATAGTGAGAATAGTGAAACGCGTGTGTATATAGACGGTGAGCTGGTAGGTCACATCGGCGAAGTCGCTTTGATCAAAACATCTGATACTGTTATTGGAGATAATAGGATGGGAAGCGGTCCGTGCTCAGGTGTGCATGTATTTGCCGCCTACAATGATGTGTTAGAACATTCTGAAATTATAGCACACTACAATGCTTGGGCTGGTCCTACGGACACTGATGGCGATGGGGTGAATGATTTTATAGAGTGTGAATTAGGAACTGATCCGTATGGAACAGGGTCCACTCCAGGGTCACATTTCATTGGTTTAGTAGGTTGGTGGAGGATGAATGAAGCCATGGGAACATCACTTGCTAATGATTCGTCAGGCAATGCGCACCATGGAGTAGTGACTGGAGCGACGGTCGACATTGGTGCGCATGATAAGGCGCGCGAATTCAGCGGAAGTGGTCAATATATTGACCTTGGCAATCCGATTGGAATGGATGTGATTGGGGAGGTAACCATGTCGGCATGGATCAAGGCTGAATCTGTAGGGGATTATCATAATATCCTAGCACATGGGCATACATTTTCGCCAAATGGTGAAGTGATGTTACGTATATTTGACGGTAAGTACCAAGTCGGGTCATGGAATGGAAGTGGTGACAGGGCTACAGGGGGGGACGCGCATGCGGATCTTGGAACATGGGTTAACATCACTGGTGTATATGACGGCACGCATTGGAGGTTATATAAAAATGGTGTAGAAATAGGAAACGTTGCTAGTTCTCAGGGAGCTGTGAGTGTATCAGCCAACTGGGCTATTGGAGCGCGAGGTGGTGGTATTAATCGTTTTTTCGACGGAATAATTGATGAGGTATATTTATATGGTAGAGCTCTGAGTGAGGAGGAAGTTGCGGCCTTATACGAGGAGTCGATACCTGATGTTGCTGTTGTTGAGACTGGTCTTGTATCAAATATTGGAATGAGTGAAGCTGATATAAGCTTTGATATTGTTGATACAGGTGGGGCAGCAACGAGTGTCACACTGCATTATGGTGACTCTGATGGCGGCAGCACCAGAGCAAAGTGGCAGCATAGTGTTACACTTGGGGCAAAGTTTCAAGGGGCTCATGAAGTATATGTCACAGGTTTAGACGATGGTGTAGATTATTATTACACGATAGAAGCAAGTAACATAGCAGGTTCGACCTGGGGTAGTGTCGGGAGTTTTAGCACCCTAGCGGATCCTTCCCCTAAGATGGTACGGACGATAGTGAACGGTGTCTCTAGTGGTAACTGGACCGCTGTGGATCTTGGCAGGAACTACAACTCGGCAGTGATCGTGGCGACACCGATCTACGCGAATGCTGCACAAGTGCCGGTGGTGACCCGCATCCGCAACGTGAGTGGCAGCAGCTTCGAAGTGAAGCTTGATAGAGCAGATGGACTGACAGCTGCCGTGAGCTGTGATGTTTCCGTGATCGCTGTAGAAGAGGGTGTATACACGCTCGCAGGTGACGGCGTGCAAATGGAAGCAGTAAAGTTTACATCTACGATTAGTGGGGAGAACAACAATTGGGTTGCTGAAGCTCGTCCTTATGCAAACAGCTACACCACACCAGTGGTGCTTGGTCAGGTGATGAGTGCAAATGATACGAACTGGTCAGTTTTCTGGAGTATGGGCAGTGGGCCCACACATCCAGCAGATACGACTAATCTTAATATAGGCAAGCACGTCGCAGAAGACAGTAATAATACTCGAGCGGATGAGACTATAGGATACATCATCATAGAATCTGGCGAGGGGGTTATTAATGGGGTAGCCTATTCTGCAGGTGTTGGCTCTGACACGGTACGAAATTTTAGTAATAACGCTAATGGGTATGAGTATGGGTTGAGTGGTTTGTATACTGCAAGCGCAGGAGTTTTGAGCTCAGCAGGTATGGATGGATATGATGGCTGTTGGCCCGTATTTTTTGGGGATGAATCGATAATGGCGGATGCAGTCACTTTGATTGTTGATGAGGATGCTATTCAGGATAGTGAACGCACCCATACAACAGAACAGGTTAGTTACCTTATTTTTGAATGATGATTTCACTGTTGTGTATGTGAAAATGATGGTCCCATGCGTAGGGGGAGAACGTGTGGGGCTATCATATACAGCAGTAGTTTTTTATTGTGTATGTTATTATGTCAGTAAGTTTTAATTATGATGGTGGTGAAAGCTGCCTGAATGTTGGTGGAGGTAATTCTGGGAGACCGCCTAAGAATCGGAAATCTTTTCTCTGGGTACTAGTTCTGATAGTAATGGGTTATCTGATTACCCCTTATGTGAAAGATGAGCTTTTACCTCTTATAGAATCATCTACCGTTAATCAGCCTATTGATACAAGTAAAGATGCAACCATTGTTAAAGATTTTTTAATTGAGGCCGAAAAGCAACAGACTGGGATTCACGGCGCAAAGGGCATCTTTAGTAGTGATGAGAAAAATGTTTCATCCTTAGAAGAAAAGGTGGCTCATATCTCTGCTGGAGAAATTGTATACGAGAAAGGTAGGTATTTTGAGCGATTCAATGACTTGCAGTTATCCTCTGATGTGAACCCTTTAGATCCCCCACATTATCTTCGTCTTCGAAGTGAGACAGATGATGGAAATGAGATTACCTTTTTCCTAGAGAAGTATAGTGTGCGCGGCGAAAGATATAAAGTAGAGATACGTGAGTCAGATGGGAAAATACGGCAGTTAAAAAATGGTGGAGTGCGTACTTATCGGGGATGGTGTGAGGAGCTACCTGATACACTAGTGAATGCTTATTTGAATGAGGATGGAACCGTGGCGGTGCGTCTGCTCAGACCGATGTATCTCAATGGCATTCGGTCGAGTTTGATGGGACCGGGAAGTTATTCTAAAATCGATGTCGATGACGGTGTTTTCATTGATGTTCATCAGCTCAAGAGAAAACGAAAAAATTTACAGACAAGACCTTATCAGTTTATCTCAGGAAGTCCTCAGATTCAAATGGGTAAACCATACTCTGGTGCGAGCTATTATCAGCCAAGCCCTGGCGATGCTCCATTTTTTACTGATACGACAATGGTCGATCAAACCATTCTAACATCGCATACATTTTTTGGGGGGTTTACAGACAGTGAATTGACGCAGGCTGACAAAGAAGCGCAGATGAACTTTGAGATGAGTGCTCTACTTTATGACACAGCCTCTTTGAGAGATGGAAATGAGTGTTTCAGATTATCGAATGTGCTACTTGTGCGGCCAGTTGTGGGACTAGATAAGAAGGAAAGGAAGTTTTACGAGGATGCTCAGAGGGGTCAAAAGAGTGATGCGTTAGCCTATGTTAGTTTTTACGGAGGCGGGGGAGCTGGTAAATATAGGCACCTCAACAAGAATAAGCGATATTTCACATCTGCTAATTACGATCAGGCAGTCATGTCCCATGAATTAGGTCATTTATTTGATTGGGGGGGCGACTATCATGGTGCGTCAGTGGAGGGCGGCTTTACAGGTATTTTTGATGGGGGGCACTACAACCGCTTTGGGACACCGAATGTACAACAACGCTATAGAAATACCAAGTATAGGATGGATTTTGAAGCATTCCGCAATTCTGTTGAGTATGTAGATAATGTGAAATTTCCTCTAACTCCTTATGTAGTTTGTGATCAGGTTAGAGGTGCGCCTGATCAGCAATTAGTTATTGATTGCTTGGCAAACGATTTTGATACGAATTTGGATAGGATAGCGCTAGAGGGATTTCAAAAGACGTCACGCGAAGGGGGGACAGTGCGTATATCGTATGCTTCTGATAGCGGGTCATCACGTGACACTCTTATCTATGAGCCCAAGGCTGGTTTTGTGGGAGAAGATCGTTTTAGTTACAGTATCGTAGACGAGGAGGGGCGGATTGGGTATGGGAATGTGATAGTTACTATAGCACCTCGAGCAAAAGAACTGGCTTATTATTCGTTTAATTCAGTCAATGCGTACAATGAGCATGACCTTATTGAGAGTGATACGCAGTCAGGGTTGTATTCGAGAGTAAGCTTTATCGATCACAAGTTTCGCAGGCAGCCGTTTTTGGCCTATTGGAATTTTCATAGAGTTACCAACAGGGGTGGGTATTATGACGATTTCAAGGAGCCGAGCTGTGCGGACTTTACTGGCGATAAGGCTGCATGGAATAGAAAAGAGATTCGCCTGGATATCAGTCAACAGATCTTTGGTGATAGCCCGATAGGTCAATACGATGTGACCATGAACCGTTATCATTATTACAAGCTCAGGGGAGCAAGGAAGTATGCCTCTAACTATGATCATCCAAAGGTTATGATGCATAAGTTAGAAATGCTAGTGGACGGAAGAATTATCGCTTCTACTAGGGTGGACGAGGAAGTTGTTCTTGAGGATGAGTACCCCAAGCTGAATGCCAAGCATGTGAGCTCTAATTGGAGTCGCATTACGACAGGGACTTACACATGGAGACTGAAAGTTCGCCATTTAACTCCTAGCTTACGCTCAAAGCTCAATCTGGCATTCAACTCAGCTTTAAAAAAAGGCAAGCGAAATGAAGGTGAGTCGAAGCCCAAGGTGGAACTAAAATTGACTATGAGCAAGAGTCCTAACTTATTTACTGGGTCGCTTAGGATGGTTCCAGTCATGCCTAAATTAGAAAAAGTCAAAGGTCGAGGTGGTTGCATCAAGGTCCATGGGTTTGAGCAATTGAACTATCAACATAAGAAGACTTCTAATAATTATCGAACTTTAGCAGTGTGGTGTCATGTACCAGAATGGGGCATCAAACAAGATCCGTATTTATTGAGGTACCTGGGTAACACTGGTGTCCGACCTGTCATGAAGGGGGGGGAGATGGTAATGGCGTATAATAATAATAAGGTGTCAGGCTGGGATCTTCATTACTTTCCTATGGTACCGGAAGGGAAATGGTTTCATTTCGCGATTAGTATCGGGGATAAGGTGCGTATTTTTATCAACGGAGACGAGGTGGTGTCTGCTGAAAGGGAGTCTTATGCGATTCCTTTTATGGGACGACTTGGATACAATATATTTGCAGCCTATGATGACTTATATATCTACAGTGGTGCTCTGAATCAGGAAGACATTAAAAAATTGATGAAGTTGCGAACCGTGCACAAATGAGGATTACACGTATTTTATTACCTCATAATAACTAGTTAAATACCATTAGTTGTTTTGAATTGGTGGTTGAAGAAGTGTGATGTGATAGTGGTCGCCGTCAGAAAAACTGGTCTATTTCGAGTGGGAGTTTGAGTAGAACTGAAAACCAAACAAATGAACCTAAAAAGCTCATAAGGCTAGGAAATCAACCGCTTACTTCATGAGGGAGCGAAGTGCGGGATATAACTCAAGACGCTTTTTGTAAACTTCAATGGCGATGGTCCATCGTTGGCGCAATAAATATGGTCAAATGAGTCAATCGGATGCTAATTGTCTTAGGCTATTGGATTGTAAAGCCCTCGAACTTAATAAGGTGTGTGCTGCATTCATGCTGAACATACAAAAGCCCAAGAGTCTGTTAGGGAAAAGCATTAAAGAGGGCATATAACGACTTAGAATGTCTCACTCATCTAGGGACATGTAACTGGTAGGGTTTACAGTACCCGTTACTCTGTAGGCTTTAGAAACCTTGTTAAGTTTTTTAGCTAGTTCAAGTAAGCTGAGCTTGCGACGAGCGACTTTCTTTTCAGCAGTCATGTTTATGTTTGGTTTTGTGTTTTTGTGGTAAATAACAACTTACCAAACAGGCGTGGCCGCTGTCTCGTTTAAGACGCAGCCATTGTCAGGTGAATACTATTATTTATCATTTAATATGAGAACGAGCACATATCCAAACATTAATTACCCAATTCCCACTACATCCTTATTTTCCTTGTTTAATTGCTAGAGTTCGCCAGCCATAATTAAAAACTAGGGTGGGATTTTGTTGATGCCTTGTGGTAGTTTAGAACGAGTCAGGATCGTTTAACACACGCTCTGCGAAGCCTTCCACACCTTTTGGGATCTTGTTGTTGTTGAGCCATTCACGCGCTTTGCTGCTGTCTTTACCGTTCAGGTGTAGAAGTGCATTTTTGACAGCTCTTGTACGCGCATCTTCATCAAGCAGTTCGTTGCCATAATTAAGAGCGATGATAGGATCTTTGTGGGCCGCTCCTTTGGAAAATTCTAAAAGGAGTTTCTGATAGTGTTCGGAGCTGGTTTGAGAGTCGAGCCAGTCAGCGGCGGCATGGGGATTTTTAGATGCGTAGGTGTGAAGCACCTTTGGTTCAGCTATGACCCTGTCCTTGTGAGAGAGGGTATCAACCCATGATTTAGCTGCGCTAAGGTCCTTCCAGAGCCAATTATCGAGCACTTTTGGTATGGCTTCTTTACGAGCGGCTTCATCAGTGAGGGAGTTGACCCATTGGGCTCCTAGTTGTGGGTCCTGTTTTGTGAAGTGTTCAGCTAGGTATGCAGAGGCTTGGCTGACAAGCTTGGAATCTTCAACACTACGTAGCCATTGCTCTGCACCACTCACCCCAAGATCGGCGATGTGAGGGGTGAGGCCATGGAGTGCTTTGTCGCTTTCTTCAGAGATTGGAAGTTGTTGGAGAAGCGTGGTTGCGTGACTTGGGTTGGTATCTGCTAGGCTTCGTATAATGCCGACGAGGTAAGGGTTGGCCTTATCTCCAGCGTGGTTTGCGTTGGCCCAGGTTATGGCTTCATCGGGATTGGTGCGAGCCCAGGACCCCAAGACTATGTTTATAGCAAAGTCAGGTGATTTGATGTTTTTTTTGAGGTAAGCTAAAGCTTCGCTAGGTGCAGCCTTGCCCCAAGAGTGCAGGAGCATGGAGTATTCCCCGATAACTTCATAAGTTCTATCGACGTTTACAATTGAACCGAATTCTCCACCAGAAATGGTGTGCATGTATTTATTAAGTTGGTCGGTTTGCTGTATGGGGTCATTAAGTTGATTGATTTTTGCGAATGGAGAGGAGGAGGCTCCTTTGTCATAGCTTTGAGCACGTGCTGATCGCGTGGATTCCGAGGAGTATCGGTTGCCATTGAGTTGGGAGTAGAGCTTGGCCTTTGAGGACTGAGTTGCGGATTCTGAGATTTCAGGTGTTGTGTGTTTCGTGTTAGTGGAATAGCCGAAGTAATATGCAGCAACGAGTGTTGCTAGCCAAGTGGCAGTGATGGGTATGAGGGTTTTTGTTGACATAATATTGTTAAGGGTTGGTTTTTTATTAATTACTTATTGCTATAGCGAGTATGCGTTTCACCAGTTATACTAGTGTGATCGACCTGTATTTGTTGATGGAGGGAATCTCATCCAGAAAAGAATAAAAACTGGATGAGATTCTGGATGTAGGTGTGTCTAGCGGCGTCGGCGCAAGATGAGCGTTACTCCAGCTATGCCAAGAAGAGCTGTCGCAGAAGGCTCAGGAACGGCGGCAACAACAGTGGCCGTTGTGAAGCCCCCATTGGTGCTGATATCGAGAGTGCCACCAGAAAAGGTTAAATCTGTACCACCATCGCTGATTATTCTGTTGTTAACCGCGTCCCATGTGCCTGACCATTGGAGGGTGCTGCCTACGCCTTCTAGGGCGACAAAACTACCTGACTTGGAAGTGCTAAGGCTTGGAGTTGCGCCTGTCATGAGAACGGATGAGCCCTCCTTGATGGTGAGCGTACCAATTTCACTTGTGCTGCCGTTACCGAGTCGCAAATTTAGAAAGCCATCTCTGTTGATGACGAGTGTGCCGCCTCCATCGATCGTCCAGTTAGCAGGGGCTGAGCTTGAACCCGAGTTCATGCCAATAAAATATCTCCCTCCTGTGACCGTAACGCCAGAGTTAATAGTCCACGTAGCGTCAGTTTCATCGAGAAAAAACTGGCCTGCTGAAGAATTGGGGTAGTTCGTGTCTGTTGTGAATGTTGCATCAACGAGAGTTACAGCCTGTGCGGATGAAGCAATGGCCGAAAATATTATGAGGTTTCTTACTACTTTTTTCATATCAATCATGTGTTATTTCATAGATATCTGGGGATATCCTTTAAAAAAGACCATGATTGGACGGCTTCTGACGAAAAAGTTTGAAGATTCCTATGGGGAGAGCGTTTTCGTGTCAAAAACTGGTTGGGAGCGGTCTAATGAATGAAGACTCTTTGCTAGTCCCCATATGATGTGGGTGAGTACATGCGCATCCGCATTGGCTGAGAGGAGTGTACTATAGGTGTAATCAACGCAAGGTAGCGAGTTGGGGGGGATGCACCCGCAACTCGTAACCATGTTTGCGGGTGAGATGAAAAAGGAAGGGCTCGTAAACAAGAGTCGAGAAATCGCTGCGGCTGCGGGTATATGCGTATAGGGGGAGGGAGGTATGAGGAGATTGTACTAATATTTGGTCAGAAAGTGGGTTGTAGAGGTCTGTATTATTGCAATTTGAAACTAAAACAGTGTTGGGACTCTGTCGTGAATTGCATTCTCCGCCTTGAGGGCTTAGGGCGGAGAGTTATTTACTCTAGAAATTCTTGCCTAATCAGAATGTTAGTGAGGTTTTTTAACGACCTTAAGAGGGGAGTTGGAGGATTACGGTGGTTCCCTCGTCTGGGGTGCTTTGGATTTCTATATTGCCGTTGTGGGCGTGGGGCCAGCGTCTTCCTTGCCTGAATAAAGAGGATTTTTTTGGCTATTTTGTTGGGTGGGTGGCGCTAGACGCCAGTGGATGAGATGACCCGCATTCTAATGTGCTAGATGTGCACATGTGTAAAATTAGAAAGAAGTTAGGGAAGAACTTTATTAAGACTTTGCATGGCAGGGGATTTACGGTGGCAAGCTGAATGGTCGAGTTCGTGGGCTTGACAGATGTTAGGGGGTGTGGAGAGATGGTGGAGCAATGAAAATGAGATGGTCTGTGATTCCAGTGGTATTTGGGTGGTGTAGCTTAGCGAGTTGTACTCAGAGTTTGAGCGAGCGTGAGCTCGAGTCGATCCAGTCAGTGGGTATTGCGGAGCATGCGCAGAGCGAGGGGGCGAATGTTGGAGTGAGGGGTGGCCCGAGTGTTGAGAACGCGGAGACATTATCCCTTTTATTAGAGGATGCTATTCGTTCAGGAGCCTTGGGGGCTGCTAGTGAGGCAGACCAAAGTGTGAGTGACTATGTGGTTCCACGTTTGGCAGATAGTATCGAGCAGAGAGCGATGGGCATTTTGAAGTCTGATGGTTTCTTTGGGGAGAAGCTGAAGAAGGATGCCAGCCATTACTTTGATGGTGAGGTGGTGAGGTATGGGCTGGTTCGCGATAAGCACAGCGGGGGAGACGCCGAGTATTACCAAGCGCATGTGGAGTTGCGTGTTTGGTTAGAGGACTCTGAAGGGAAGAAGCTATTTTCTGAGTTGATGGATCTAAGATCTCAGTCAGCGTTCACAGTGGCGGATTATGTGGAGGGGCCAGAGAAGTTGAAACAGGTATTTCGAGAGGTGGGTGGGGAATTTGACAAGAGCTTCAAGGAATTGCTCGACCGCGAGCTCGGAAGGTAGAGGATCTGTTAGGGTGTTTTTTTAGCGCAAGTTGCGCCTTCTTTGAAAGTGGGGAAGAAGAGGGTGCTTTTGGGGGCGAGGGATTGGCCTGAGAGGAGTTGCTTGATGATCGTGGCCATGCGGAGGCCCGCTTGTTTTGGATCGAGTTTAAAGTGAGTGACTCCGCCATAGGTCCAATCCATGAGTGGGTCTGGGTAGAGGCAGAGGGCTGAGAGGTCGTGTGGGATTTTTGCACCTGCCGCGCTAAGGGTGGAGTTAACTGCGATGAAGTGTTGGAAGTAGGTACAGATACAGGCTGTGAATCCAGGGTGGTCTAACAACATCTTTTTGATCAAAGAGAGTGCGCGTGGGTTGTCATCGCTGGGGAGAGCGAGTGGGTGGACGTGGATGTCATTGAGATTTTGAGTGGCTTGGAGCATTCTTGTGAGGCCGTGGGTGTCACCTTTAGGGTGGATGAAGAAGATGTGTGAGTGGCCTAACTTTTTGAGGTAATCGATGCTCTGGGTGACGACGCGTTCGATATCGAGGTCGACACCAGGAAAGAGTGGAGGGGAAGGTTGGGCTCCCATGATGCAGCATGGAATTTGGTTATCATAACACCATTGGAGAGTGGTGAGAGTCGGCGAGCGGAGGAGCCATACGGTGTTCGGGTATTTTTGGCGGAGTGCTTCAAGAGCTTGTTTAGAGTTGGTATGGTGCCGTTCTTGATAGATGAGGTGCTGTGTGTGGTAGCCGAGTTTGGCGAGTGCTTCCTCAGTATGGCGTAGCATCTCGACTGAAGAGGCAGGCATGGAGCTTATCGGTGAGGGGTGGATGATGAGCGGTGTTAGGGTGTTAGGTGAGTGAGTTTGTTTTGTTTTGTTTTGTGAATGACTGGGCGGCCATTTGGGTGGCGCGCGATCCAATTTTCGGCTTCGAGGATGGCGAGAGCGTCACGGAGGATGGGTCTACTGACTCCGAGGTCCGCGGAGAGTTTTCGTTCACTGGGGAGGTATTCGGACCAATTGGCTTCGTTGATACGTTTTTTGAGTTCAGCGACGACGAGTTCGGCCTTATAGACGGTAGGGACAGGGCTTGCGTGGGCAGAGGGTTGTTGGTGGTAGCGCGAGCCTTTCATCATTCTATGATAGCTTGGAAGCAAGGAGGGGCAACGTTATTGGGGGTGAGGTGGGGAAGGTTTTTCTGAGAGAGGCGCATTTGTAGGTACAAAAAAGCTCCCCCTCTCGGAGTGAGAAGGGGAGATACGAACATGAAATGTATTGCTAGGGATCGGGCCTAACGTCTCCGGCGGAGCAAGAGGGTCATACCTCCAAGGCCGAGGAGAGCTGTGGCTGAAGGTTCTGGGATAGCTGTGTACTCCAAGCGTACATTGTCGATGTCGATGGATTGGCGTCCAGTGGACCCCCCGGAAGTACCGCCACCTGCGAGGAGAACGACTTTGAGGTCTTGAGTGTTGTCTACGTCCGCGAGGTTAAAGTTAGCTGAGACGTCAACGACTTCGCCGTTTTCCGCAGCTGTTGCAAATGTGACATCATTGAGGCCGAATTGTGCTGAGCCGAGTACGGTGTCATCGGCGAGTCGGAGTTCGATGGTGAGCCCTGAGAAGCGTGTCGTGAAGTTACGCTCACCAAGACCGAGAGTGAGGGTGTAGGTGGTGTTATCGAGAGCTTTTTCGCCAGATAGGACTTGGCTAAGACCACGTCCTGCGATGTCAGATCCTGAGGTCCAGAAGGCCACTTGTGCACCATCGAGTCCGTTGGTGTTGTCGGTGTAGGATACATCCGAAGCATCGAGGTTGACGAGGCCACCAGCGGCTTCAGCGGTCCAGCCAGTGGGCGTGGTACCAACGGAATTGGTTACTGCGGATTCGAAGCTGTGGTTGGTGATGGCGATTGTAGCAGCGGAAGCGGATTGGAATCCGGCTGCGGTGCAGGCTGCGAGGGCGGCCAGGCTGAGGTGTTTCTTAATCATAGTTAGTTCTTGTAGGTTTGAACTTGAATATGTGGCCGTGCGCGATGCTTAGGGCTTGGAATTCAAGAACCTAGCTATACGCGGGAGGAGGGCGATGGGCTAAGTAAATCAATTGGTCAATTAAGTTTACCATGATCGAGTGATGGGAAGAGTAGGCGGCGGGAAATGATGGAATGTGTTAGAATTTGTTAGTTTTTTTTCTCTGAGGGGTGGGGATGTTGTTAAGGTAAGAAAATAAAAAGGCGACCGTGAATGGTCGCCTTTTTTTAAAGGGAAAGTATGGGGGAGGATTAGATCATACCGAGTTTCATTTTACCTTCTTCGGTGATCATATCTTGGTTCCAGACGGGGTCCCAGACGAGGTCGACTTGAGCATCTTCGATACCATCGAGTGACATGATGCGGGCTTGTGCGTCAGCTGCGATGACTGGGCCCATACCGCAGCCGGGTGCGGTGAGAGTCATCTTAACGTTAACGTCGGTTTTGCCATTTTCTTTTTCGGTGAGGACGCAGTCGTAGACGAGGCCGAGGTTGACGATATCGACTGGGATTTCGGGGTCGTAAACTTCTTTAAGTTGTCCCCAGACTTGGTCTTCGAGTGGGGCGTCTTTGAGTTTATTTTCGTATTCTTTTTTGGCTTGAGCCTCGGCTTCATCGATACCGAGTGCGTCTGAGTCCTTTGATGAGATACGAGCGAGGCCGGCTTGTGTGGCTACGGTGTAGCTGCCGCCGAGTGTTTGGGTGACGACGACGGGGGTACCGACGGGGAGTGTGATGGCGTCACCGCTGGGGATTTGGATAGCTTCGACTTCGCGTTCGAGGATGATTTCTTGATTCATGGTGGAAGTGTTCCGTGGCTTTCAGAAAATGCAAGGCAAGATTGTGGTGGAGGGGGAGGTTTGTGTGGTGTGGGGAGGCTGGGCAGAAAAGTGAGTGGAATCTGGCGAACTTGTCATGTTTTTTAGGTGGGACGGGCACTTCATGCGTGACTTGATGGCGGGAATAGGCAAAGGAATACCTACCAATGAGTTCATTCACCCCTTTTAAAGATAAGATGGAGCAAGCTGGTGTCAGTGAGGCTGCAATTAAGAGTTTTGAGCGCAACTATGCGATTTTGTGTGAGGGCAGTTCGACGGACATTAGCGAGGATAGCATCGAGCCTGTGGAAAAGTTACCGGAGTTAGCTGAGATATCGAGAGACGGGGAGGAATTCGACCCAGTGCTGTTAGCTCAGACGGTTGTTATCAAGTTGAATGGAGGTCTGGGGACGAGCATGGGGTTGCAGAAGGCAAAGAGTTTATTGGAAGTTAAGGAGGGGGCGACTTTCCTCGACATCATTGTGGATCAGATTTCTTATTTACGCGAGAGCACGGGAGCTCAGGTAAAGTTTTTGTTGATGAATAGCTTCAGCACATCTGAGGACACACTGGAGCACCTTTCGCAGTATGCGGAGCGTGGCTTGGCTGCCAAGGATGAGGTGGAGTTGCATCAGAATCAGATTCCCAAGATTCATGCTGAATCATTGGAGCCAGTGGTATTCCCTGAGAACCCGAGTTTGGAGTGGTGTCCGCCTGGGCATGGTGATTTGTATCCAGCAATTGCTGGGTCTGGGTGGTTAGAGCGCTTATTAGCGGATGGGGTAAAGTACGCGTTTGTTTCCAACTCTGACAATTTAGGGGCGGTATTAGATCCGGGTATTTTACGTTATTTTGCGGAGAGTGGTAAGCCATTTTTGATGGAAGCGACACGCCGTACGGAGGCTGACAAGAAGGGGGGGCATTTGGCGATTCGCAAGTCAGACCAGCAGATGTTGTTACGCGAGGTAGCACAGTGTCCAGAGGGGGACATTGCGGAGTTCCAAAATGTGGAGAAGCATCAGTATTTCAATACCAACAGCTTGTGGATTAATTTAGAGTCTCTGAAGGCTGAGTTAGAGAGCCAAGGGGGAGTGTTACCGCTCCCTGTGATTATCAACAAGAAGACTGTCGATCCGCGCAACAAAGGGTCACAGGCTGTGTACCAGTTAGAGACTGCGATGGGTGCAGCGATTGAGTGCTTTAAGGGGGCTGATGCTATCTGTGTCCCGCGTTCGCGCTTCGCGCCTGTGAAGACTACAGCTGACTTATTTGCTCTCAGGTCGGATGCCTATGAGACGACAGAGGATGGTCGTATTGCCTTGTTGGCTGAGCGTGGAGGAAAGCCGCCGGTGGTGAGCCTGAGCGATGAGTACAAGCTCGTCGATAGTTTGGAGGGCTTGGGAGTACCTTCATTGAAGGGTGCTGACAAGTTGAGCTTGAGTGGACCAGTTCGCTTTGCTGACGCAGTAGAGATTCTCGGATCAGTGAGCATCAAGAACGAGAGTGAAGAGACTTCATGGGTGGCCAACGGGCGCTATCAGGATGAAGAGGTGGTGCTTTGATGCACTGAATGAATTCTATTCATCGAAAAGTTTGGGGCTACTTCTGTGGGCGGTAGTCCCTTATTTTTTGGAGAACCGGGTCTCAATTCTGTTAGGTTGAGATGGGATGTGAAGAAATTGTGACCTGTTGATGATTTCTGCGCTTGCAATGGCAAAAGAATAACGGCACTACACCGGGCAATGGAACAATTTGGCTCTCTCAATATCCCCAAGTCAGGCTACAAGGCTGTTATTTTTGATCTCGACGGTACTTTAGTAGATTCCATGCCAGCGCATTTTGAGGCGTGGCGTGAGGCATTGGCAGCGAATGGTGCACCGAAGGATGTTTTTCCTGAGGATGTATTTTATACGATGGGGGGACGTCCGACGAAGGACATTGTGAAGGAACTCAATGGCGAGTTTGGACTTAGTTTAGATCCGGAAGCGGTATCGTATGCGAAGCGCAAGGCCTTTTTGGCGCGGTTAGACTTAGTAGCGATCAACGAAGATGTGGTAGCATTTGCGAAGTCACTGCGAGGTAAGATGCCGGTAGGCGTCGCGACAGGTGGGAGTCGTAAGGTGGTGGAAGAGACCTTGAAAGTGACTGGTCTTTGTGAACTTTTTGATGAGGTTGTGACTGCTGATGATGTGAAGTGTGGCAAGCCAGACCCAGAGGTATTTTTGAGCTGTGCTGAGCGCCTTGAGGTAGCAGCAGAAGAATGTTTGGTGCTTGAAGATGCGGCACCTGGGATTATGGCAGCTCAGCTTGCAGGCATGCAGGTAGTGACAGTTCCTGCCGCGATGCACATTGTGAAGTAAGTAGGGGGGTGGCGACTCTTGAGCAGTTCACATCGTTGAGCTGCTAGTGTGCAGCACCCAGACTGTTTTCTATGCCCGAGGCTGTGATGGCCTTGGGTATTTTTATTTGGGGGAGAGACCGAGTGGGAAGACGAGGTTGAGGGCCATGGTGAGGAAGAAGTTGAAGATGAGGATGGCGAGTGAGGAGATGACCATGGCATTGGTCGTGCCTTTCCCGACGCCTACAGCACCATTGTTTGCCTTGAGGCCTTGGTGGCAGGAGATGAGGACGATGAGCATGCCGAAGACGAATCCTTTGACAATGGCGATGGTGATATCGGACATGTCTGTATGGGCGCTCATGCGATTGACCCAATAGGAGGTGGGGACGTGAAAAATTTGGGTGCCGACGATCCAGGCGGAGAGGATGCCGAAGAAGGCGGATTCGGCAATAAGGAGAGGGACTGAGATGGCCATGGCTCCGAAGCGGGGCGTGACGAGGTAGTCGATGGGATGCACATCCATGGAGCGCAGGGCATCGATTTGTTCGGTGACTTTCATGGTGCCGATTTCAGCGGCCATGGCGGCACCTACGCGTCCGGCGAGCATGAGGCCGGTGATAGTGGGGCCGAGTTCGCGCAGCATACCGACACTGACAAGAGCGCCGCCCATGGTTTCCATTTTCATTTGGGTGAGCTGGAAGAGGGCCTGAGCAGCGAGGACTGAACCGGTGAAGGCACCAGTGAGAATGACGACGGGTTGGGAGCGGTAGCCGATCTCAGCCACTTGCTTCATCAATTGGTTGTAGCAAAACTTCCCGACAAAGACGGAGGAGAAGACTTCGCTAGCGAGTTTACTCAACTCACCGAGGTAGTTGAGAAAGTTTAGGATGGGGGAACCAATGATGCGGAGTGCTAGCACGTTTCTTTTTTAATCTGATAAGTTAGATGTGTGAAGTGAGAAGTGAGAAGTGAGAAGTGAGAAGTGAGAAGTGAGAAGTGAGAAGTGAGAAGTGAGAAGTGAGAAGTGAGAAGTGAGAAGTGAGAAGTGAGAAGTGAGAAGTGAGAAGTGAGAAGTGAGGGGTCAGGGGTCAGGGGTCAGGGGGCAGGGGGCAGGGGTGGTACGGTTCAGATCATAGGTAACACGTTTGGCTCAGATTATAGGGGTGGTTTGCTTAGGCGAGTTTCATGAGGATCATGCCGAGGGTGATGAGGGAGATTGCGGTGATTTTAGACCAGGTGAATTTTTCTTTTAGGATGAGGAGGCCGAGGAAGGAGGCGATGACGACAGAGAACTCGCGGAGGGCGACGATGTAGCTGGCGGCTCCCAGTGTGTAACAGATTAGAATGATGAGGTAGGCGGAAGGGTCTGCGAATCCGATGAGGAAGATTTCTTTTTTATGCGATTTCCAAGTTAGGCGCCATTGGCGGGTGAGTGAGCGGAAGAGGAAGGGGAGTTGGCCAATGACGATAAAGAGCATCATCCCCCAGAGGTAGAAAATGGGGTTCATGGCATTGGCGCCGGTACGATCGGCGAGTGAGTAGGAAACGATGACGAGGCCGATGAGGATGGGGATGCCGAGTTTGTGGCTGCCTTTTCTGAGAGCGGGAATGCCCAGGGTGAGGATGCCGAGTACGATGATTCCGATTGCTGCGACTCCTTGGGCGGAGAGAGATTCCTCAAAAAAGGTCCAGAGGATGAGTGGGAGTGTGGCGACACCGAGCCCGCGGGCGACTGGGTAGACGATAGAGACTTCTCCTTTCCGGTAGGCAAGCCCGAGCAGCAGGTAGTAAGCGACATGGAGGATGCCCGAGAGGAGGAGGCTCAACCAGCCAGTGGCGGAGACAGCTTGGCCAGTGAAGGGGGATTCGACCCAGAAGAGTAGGAGTGTTAGGAAAAGAACGGAGACCAGGTTGGCCATCCAGACGACTGTCGCATTTCCTGAGACTCTGCGTGCGGTGAAATTCCAGCTTGCGTGCAGGCATGCTGAGAGGAGGACGAGAAAAAAGACTAGGGTGGTCATGGACGCCCATCAATACGCAGGAATTTAAGTCGAAATCGCTAAAAATAATGACAAAGTTGTCAATTGGTGTCTGGCGGGGATGGTGTGGCGTGTTGTGCGAGGTGCTGGAGTTGTTTTTCGAGGGCGTGGACTTTTGCTTGTTCAGCGAGGAGGGCTTGGTGGAGTCGCAATTCCTCAGATCGCAGCGATTCTAATTCGGCGTAGGGGTCTGGGAGACATTGGTGGGTGAGGTAGGCGGTGCTGGCACCAATGATGGCGGAGAGAGAGATAATCCCGAGAGACCATTTGATCGACGGATGAGGCATGAGGCTGAAGCTAGCAGAATGGAAGCGAAGCCCAAGAGGAAAATGGGCAAGAGGTAGGATCTATGATGCGTCGGGGAGTAGTGTAGGCAGGGACTGGGGAGTTCTGAAATGCTCTCAGGCAGATGGGTGGTGGAGGGTTTGGCATTGTATCATGCGGTAGTTGCGATCGGTTTTTGACTTTCTGAGAATTCTTGTCCACATTCTCGGCCCGCCGGAGATGGCGGTCACAGTTATGGGAAAGACACTCTATAAAAAGACATGGGACGCGCACAGCGTTGGAATCTTGGAAGATGGGCGTACGCAGTTGTTCATCGGTTCACACTTGATTCACGAAGTCACCTCACCGCAGGCCTTCGGTATGATCCGTGATCTTGGTCTAGGAGTAAAGTTTCCGAACCGTACGTTTGCGACTGTGGATCACATTGTTCCCACTGACAACCAGCAGCAGCCTTTCCAAGACAACTTGGCGGAGGCGATGATCAATGAGCTGAAGAAAAATGTAGAGGAATATGGGATCAAGTATTTTTCATTGAGCACAGGCATGCAGGGGATTGTGCACATGGTGGGGCCTGAGCAAGGTATCACCCAGCCGGGAACGACGATTGTTTGTGGTGATTCACACACAGCGACGCATGGTGCGTTTGGTGCGATTGCCTTTGGGATTGGCACGACTCAGGTTAGAGATGTGTTAGCGACTCAGACATTGGCGATGGCAGCCTTGAAGGTGCGCCGAGTGAATGTGAATGGGAAGTTAAAGCCGGGAGTGTATGCCAAGGATGTGGCGCTTTATATCATTCGCAAGCTTGGAGCGAAGGGAGGTATTGGTTTTGCCTACGAATACGGCGGCGATGTTTTTGACAAGATGACGATGGAGGAACGGATGACCGTGTGTAACATGGCGATCGAGGGTGGGGCTCGATGCGGTTACGTCAATCCGGACGAAACGACTTTTGCTTATCTTAAGGGGCGTCCTTATGCGCCAAAAGATGATGAGTGGGATGAAGCGGTAGCACGTTGGAAGAGCTTTGCATCTGATGCAGATGCTGAGTACGACGATGTTGTCGACTTTGACGCGGAGGACATTGAGCCTACGGTGACTTGGGGGATTTCACCTGATCATGGGGTGGGGATTTCTGAGTTGATTCCTGATCCAGCGAAGGCTGAGAGTGCTGATGAGAAGGCAAGTATTGAGGAAGCGTTGGAGTATATGAAGTTACCAGCGGGAACACCAGTGAGTGACATCCCGATTGATGTGGCGTTTATTGGTTCCTGCACGAATGGGCGACTTTCCGATTTCCGCGAGGCAGCTCACTTACTGAAGGGCCACAAGGTCGCTGAGGGGGTGAAAGCGATTGCGGTGCCTGGTTCACAGATTACAGCGCACCAATGTGAGCAGGAGGGGATTGCGGAGATTTTCCGCGAGGCAGGTTTTGAATGGCGTCATGCTGGTTGCTCCATGTGTTTGGCGATGAACCCAGACAAGCTTGTGGGAGATCAGATTTGCGCGAGTTCTTCGAACCGCAACTACAAAGGGCGCCAGGGGTCTCCAACAGGTCGCACGATTTTGATGAGTCCTGCGATGGTGGTGGCAGCAGCGGTCAAGGGCAAGGTCAGCGACGTACGCGAGCTGGCGTAGGAAAATATCATTATAGATTTGCCCGCTTTCACTGAGGTGGAGGCGGGCATTTTTATTATTTAGCGACGGGTATGAGCGACTCGAGAATCAAGGAGATCATGAGGTTTGTTTGAGTCGCATTGGGAGGTGGGACCTTGAGTGCGAGAGCATTGGCAGCTGCGCAGGAGTCTTTATTGCAAGCTTGGGAAGAGATCCGAATTTGGGTGTCAGCCTGCGGTGTGGAGAGAAGTTTGATGGCGAAGTAGCTGGTGCCTTCGAAGCCCCAGGTGAGCCAATTAATTGATGGATTTGAGTAGTTGTGAGGTGGTGATTGGAGCCAGGGGCCTGAGGTGTTTAGTGAGTTGGGCAAGTGGATGGTGGTGGGGAGGTCTTGGTCGACGACGAATCCGCGGGTGGCGATGGCGCGAGCAGGGTTATCCATGGCGTAGGTATGCCAAGAGGGTTGATGTTTGACCTCGATGATGAGGTGTTGGTTCGCGATGCATGCTCGATAGCTAGCAGCGACTTGTTTGCCTTTAGTGATCGATTCGGGTTGCGACCAATGGACCTCTGATTGGTCAGGCGCGATGAGGTTTTCAGTGGCCTTGCGGAACGCTTTACGACCGGTGAGGAGGGGGAGAGTGAGTGTGCTTTGATCACGAATGAGGGTGAGCTGGCGTGTTTTTCCGGCGCTGTGGCAGAGTTGGATGTGTGCTTTGAGGTCGGAGGTTCTGGGATCGGAGTAGCGTCCGTCGACGGCAGTGATGATGTCACCCACTTTGAGTTGATGATTTCGGCTGAGGAAGGCTTCAAAGTCGATATGGGTGATTTTGCTGGCGAATCCCTCAGGAGGTAGCTTGAGCCTTACTTTTTCTTCAGTGGTGAGGGATTGGGCTTTGAAGTAGAGTTGAGTTTCGAGTGACCAATGGCGGAAGCTAAGGTCGGTCTTCCACCATTCATCTGGGAGTGTTAGGGTGAGGGTGTAGGATTGTTGGTTTCTATGGACAGTGAGTGTGATGGCTTCGGCGCTTCTTGGGACTTTGTTGTAATAATATTGGAGGTCACCGAAGGTGAGGACGGATTGTTGGTTGATCGCCGTGATAGTGTCACCTGGTAGTAGGCCTGCTTGCTTAGCGGCGGAGCTTGTGTTTTTGAGCAACAAGCCTTTTGGAATGTCGAGATGGAGGCCTATTGATTGAATATCTGGTGATTGGTAGAGGTCGCTGATGGGGTCGAGTGTGCCGGCGAGTTGTTTTTCTTGAGCTGTGTAGTCAGCGATGAGGTGGCACTCGGTGCAGCGGCCCGTGCTAATGACATTTTTTTTGACGAGTGGGTGGTTAGCAGGAGTGCGTCTCCTAGGTCGTGGTGGCGACGGGCGGGATCCTGCGAGGAACTTTTCATGTTCTTTCAGGCCAAGCGAGAGAGCGAGCTCTAGGCTATCGAGATTGAGGTAGGTGGTGGCTGAGGCTTCATCTCTGCCGCCGTAACGCATGTAGATATCTTCGTTGGCATTGATGATGAAGTAGTAGAGCGAGTTATGCCAGTCTCGGTCGAAATGCGCGATATCGACACCGGTCATGGTAGTGATGCGAGCTCGGACGAATTGTTTGAGAAGCTTGCCTCTATGGCTGTTGGGTTTGGTATAGAGGACTTGTGCGTCGAACTCTCGACCATTGATACATGGGGCGCAGCGGAACTCTACGATGAGTGGTTTCTTAGTGGCGCGCGCTTCAGCAAGCGCATCTTGATAGGAATAGTGCCATGAGAGAAACTCCTCAGCCCCGGAGATAGAGCTGAGAAGAGTAAGTAGTGAGAGAAGGAGGACTTTAGGCATCAGTGAGCATGCTAAGTTCTTTGATAGAGAGCCAGTAGAGGGTGGGGTAGGCATTTGAAAGCTCGATGTGAGAGTTGCCTTTCACGGCTTTGTTCCAGACAGGTTCTGCCTCTTTGTTGATAGCGAGGAACTCATCTTTAGTGATGACGGAGTCATTGTTAGTGTCGGCTTTCTTTAGGATGAGAGAGGCATGCACTAGCATGGCGCGTTCTTTAATCCCTTTGGTGGTGTGGCCTAGCATTTCGGTTAGGTCGATGAAGCCATCCTTATTTTTGTCATCTCGTTGGAAATGTCCGCGTTGGTGCCAGTCGAATCCATCTTCATCTTTTTCATCTGAGCGAGCGGGTACGGAGAGAGCGTATTCTTTTAGGGTAAGTCTTTGATCGTTATTTTGGTCGACCTTAAGTTTGTCATTGAGGAAGAAGAGGAGCTGGTTGCGAATTCCTTGACGGAGTTCGGTTTCATTTGTTTCGAGGTCACCATTGACGTCGAGAGTTTTGATAAATTTGACATCATACTGAGCGAACATTTTGATGCGTTCGGTGAGTTCGGCGCGGGAGTGGTCGTCGGCTTCTCTATCGCCGGAAATCCAGTGGTCTGGGAATGGGGGGGGCTATACCGAGTCCGAGTTGGCCCATGGATTGAGCTAGGGCGGCGTAATTGGGGGAGTCGGGGTGAGTGTTTTGTGCGAGTGCGATCGCTGCGGTGATATGTGGGACAGCATGGTCGGCAGTTTGCTTCATGAGGGCATCCACTTCTGGAGTTTTTGCGAATGCAGAGTGGAGTGAACTGGCGACGGCGAGCAGAGAAGTTAGAATAGTTTTCATCGTGAAAAAGGAAGTTTGAGCAGGCCCATGCACGAAAAAAATGAGCCTGCTCAAACCGTTGGTTATGAATAAGGGGTGTTTGAAGGATGTGGCCTAGAATACGTAGTTGGCGCTGAGTCGGACTTCACGGCCTGGGCTGGCAAGGCCAGATTCGACATAGACACTCTGGTCTTGGTAGAATTTATCGAAGAGGTTATCGATGTTGAGCTGAAGTCTGAGGCCTTTTACCTGTTGTACATCCCAGGAAGCGTAGAGGCTGTTGAGGGCGTAGCTCTCTTTGGTATATGTTCCTGGGTAGCCTAGGTATTCGGCATCGACAGCTTCGCGGTATTCGACGAAGTACCCGAGGCCAAGGCCGGTGTCTTGATGGTTGTAGTTAAGGTCTGCTAACCAGCGACGGCCGGCAACATTGATGCCATAGACTTCAACATTTTTCTGGCCGTTGATTTCTGGAGTAGCTTCAGTGACAGCGACTGAGCCAACGAACCCATTCTTACGGAAGCCGAGGCGGGCTTCATAACCTTTTGTTTCGACATCACCAGCACGGCCTGCACCTCTGGAAGCAACGGGGTTGATGTAGTCTTTGATTTCTTGTTGGAAAATGGAGCCGGATGCAAAGAAGGAGCCATTGTCATATGCGATATTTGCTTTGAGTGTATTGGCTTTTTCGCCTCCGAGGTCAGCTGGACGTGAGCCGGGGAGGAATGCTTCGCGAATGCCGACACCACGGTAGGCTTCTGAGTATCCGCCATCGAGGGTCAAGTTGTCTACAGGTCTCCATATAATGCTCCCATTAGGGCTAACTCTATCAGACTTGTAGTCTTGGCCGAAACCATCGGTGTAGTCGTAATTATCATAGCGTGCACCAAATGAGAAATCGACGGTTTCATGTACTGAGAGAATGTTCTGGTTATAGAGTCCAAAGATTTGCTCTTTTTCGTCTTGGTCAGGGTTGTACATAGCTTCTGCAGGGCCGTAGTCAGCAGTACCTTTCTTGTCTTGGTAATCGAAACCAACCGTGGAGACGAGCTTCCAGAACTTGAAGGTGTTGCGTAGGTCAAGGCCAAGAGTTGCGAGTGAAGAGTTTACATTTGTTTGCTTACGTTCGAAGTCTTGTTCGGTGAAGAAGAGGTTAGACTCTAAGTGGATGAGGTCATTATCGCTAGGCAGGTAATCATAGTTCAATGAGGCGGTGGAGCGTGTAGCCTTCATTGGTTGTAGGAGCCCAGGGGTACGCGGTGGGCGGAAGAAAGCCGTGTCGATGTTTACTCGATCATAGGAGAGAGTTTCAGTTTGGTTGTACTCGTATCCTAAATCGAGGTTATGACCATTTTGGAGTCTACCTGAGATCTTAAAGAGCCCCGCGCCGGATGTGTAGTCTGAGTTATCTACGGTATTTCCGTTTCCATCTTTGTATGCGTCACGGTCAGTGTAGGAACCACTTAGGAGGTAACCCCATTCTGGGGAGAACTTGCCAGCAATTGTTTGGCTGAGGTTGAAACCGTCACCATTGTTGAAGTAAGTACCTTTAGAGTCTGAAGCGAAGCGTTTATAACCAACATCGACTGGAGACTTACCGCTGATGTCGACACCTGAAGTGTAAGGAAGGTAGTCGAATGCGTTCTTTGTTTCAAATCGGATAGAACCTGCCAGCGCACCTGGGCCGTCGAGAGCTGAGCCGGCGCCCGGGAGGACATCAACTCTTTTTAATAGGCTTGGGTCAACGAGGGTGGAGGATTGGTGGTGAAAGAGGTTGCCTTGGCTTGCTCCATCTATGGTTACATTCATGTTAGTGGACTCAAATCCATTCACGAAGATTTGTTGGGCTTGGTTAGCACCGCCGTTGATGTTGATGTTAGGAGACTTTTTGAAGAGTGTTTTGAGATCCGCTGGGTTCTTAACCTTTATTTCTTCAGAAGAAACATTGTTACCTGAGAGAGGCTCAGTGTCTGCAGTGATAGTGGTGCGGTCGAGTGTCTCGTGCTCTAGATTTTTTTGGTAGTCTTGCGCGAGCGTAACTCCGCTGATCGTCAGAGTTAAGCCGGCGATTGAACACGCTTGTGTCGTAATTTTCATGGCCGCGCAGGCTATGTCGGCCAGGTGTGATACTGCTAACGTTAGAATGATTTATCTTAGCGCTGGGATGTCATGAGGGTGGGGTGTGCTGGTGGGGAGCGCTGGGGATATGTGTGCTAGGGCGTGACTCTAGCAGGTTGCGATTTAAATGCTGTATTTAGGATATCGTTGAGTGTGTGGGATGAGTGGGAGGTTACTTTTTTCTTTATGGGAGACAAAGTGTGGGTAGTGTGTTCGCTTAGTGCATATCGCGTAAGCGTTGAACATTAATAGACCTACCTCAATGAAACCTACATATCTCCTATTTGGTGCGGCCATTGCAGTCAGCTTTGGCGCAGGCTGGATACTGAATAATTCTGATTCTGAGTCCGGTGGTGGCTCGGAGAAAACGGCGCAGGGTAAGCAGCAAAATGCTGGGCCTGCCGAGTTGGCTGCGACCGGGACAAGTGGAAAGCCGGCGAGCCCGCGCAAGTCTGTGAGTCCATCCAACTCCGTTAGTAAGGATGAGGAGGTGAAGCCTGAGGGGGAGACGCGGGACGCTGAGCGCCAGAAGCGGCGTGAAGAGTGGCGTAAGCAGATGAGCAGCCGGATGGTCGACAGGCAGCAAAAGCAATTTGATGCGAAGATTGCCAACTTGGTAGAAAAGTTAGGACTTACCCCTCAGCAGGAAGAGCAGTTGCGTGCGCATTATGCTAAGAAGATTGAGGCGTATGAAGAAATGATGGCGGGTGGTTTTGAAGGGATGCGCAGCATGGATGGGATGGAGAAAATGGCAGCGATCATGGGCGATGGAGACCTTACCGCTGCGATGGAAGAAATTCTAACGGACGAGCAATTGGGTGATTTTGAAGCGCTCAAGACGAGTGAAAGGAAGAATGATATCGAATCGAGCGCGATGAAGTCGATGGCGAGTTTACAGGGGGTGGTGACTTTAGACGACACGCAAAAAGATGCGGTGTATGACATTCTCTATGCGGAAGCGGAGAGCAATGTGGATAAGAACTCGCCGGTGTCTTCTATGATGTCGGCATTTACAGGAGGAATGATGATGAACATTGATACTTCAATGGTGGAGCAGCGGATGGCCATAGAAGCGGATGAGTCACTTGATGCTGAGCAAAAGAAGGCGAAGGTGGAAGAGATGCAGCAAGCTAACATTGACGCAAAGGTGCAGAGGTTTGACGGCATTCTTACTGAGACGCAGCAGAGCCAATACAGGCAGAGTTTGGAAAGTCAGACCCGCTGGATGCGTGGCTGGGGTGGGCGAGGCAGAAGGTAGAGATTCATCCTTGTGTGTGTCGTGAAATCTTTATCTGTTAGTGCTGTATTCGCTTTCGCATTTCTGGGGCAACTACTGGCACTATTCTAAGATTTGAAGTGTCTCTGTTAATAAGGATAAGTCCTTGGAGAAACTTTCTGAGGATGTCTATTTCTCGACGGTAATGCGCAACAAACGTGTAAAGTCAGCGAGGTGAGGAAGCTGACAGGACTGTCACTGGTGTGGGGTTTGCTCGTATGATTTCTTTGATAGTGGTGTAGTTAGAAGAATAACCATCATTCGTATGTCATCTATGAGTTTTTTACCTACGCCCTACCAACACACTTATGAAGTAGCTCAAGGGTACCAGAAGAGTGTCGTTTATTTTTCGATGGAGTTTGCCATCGACCAGGCTTTAAAAACCTATTCTGGAGGTTTGGGGTTCTTGGCTGGTTCTCATATGCGTAGTGCTTGTGAGCTGGGGCAAAACATGTTGGGTATTGGGATTCTGTGGACATACGGGTATTATGATCAGGCGCGCGATGAGAACAGGGAAATGGCGGTGGCGCACCGCCAGAAAATGTATCACTTTCTAAAAGATACGGGGTTGGTGTATTCGATCCAAGTGCATGGAGCTGAGGTTTGGGTGAAGGCGCTGTATTTGCCGGGGGAGGTCTTTGGGACGGCTCCAATGTTTTTTCTTACGACTGATATTGCTGAGAACGACCACTTGTCTCGGACGATCTCACATTCGCTCTATGCATCGGATAAGCTGACGCGCATTTCGCAGAATATATTATTAGGGGTGGGTGGGGCTAAGTTGTTAGAAGTGTTAAATGTTGTTCCTGAGGTGTGGCATTTAAATGAGGCGCATGGTTTAGCAGCGTGTTTTTACGAGGCAAAGAAGTGGGGGCTGGACTGGGTGGGGGAGCGGTTTGTGTTTACGACGCACACGCCTGAGGAAGCTGGGAATGAGAAATCGAGTTTTCAGACCTTACGGCAGTTTGGGTATTTTTCAGGATTAAGCGACGATGTGTTAGGTCGGGTGACAGATTTGGAGGACGACACCTTCAACCATAGTTTAGTGGCCTTGAGGGTGTGTCGGATAGCGAATGGGGTATCGAAGTTACATGGTGAGGTAGCGCGCAGGATGTGGAGTGGGTATGAGGGGCTGTGTCCTATCATCCACATCACGAATGCTCAGAATAAGAAGTTTTGGGAGGATCGTGCTTTAGCTGTCTGTGCAGAGGAGGGCGACATTGGAGGCTTGGGGAGAAGAAAGCGGCAGCTTAAGGAAAAGTTAGTGAAGGAAGTGGCTAACCAGACTGGTCGAATATTTGACCCAGATATTTTGACGATTGTGTGGGCGAGGCGCTTTGCGGGGTACAAGCGGCCGGATTTACTTCTCAGGGACATGGCAAAGTTTGAGGCGATGTTAGCCAACAGCCAATATCCTGTGCAGTTGGTGTGGGCGGGCAAGCCATACCCAGAAGATTATGCAGCAGTGGATACTTTCAATCGTCTTGTTCGGCTATCACGAAGCCATTCTAATGTGGCTGTGTTAGTAGGCTATGAACTCGCTTTGTCTAGGCTTCTAAAGGGTGGTGCAGACATTTGGCTTAACACTCCAGTCGTGACACGCGAGGCATCAGGGACATCGGGGATGACGGCTGCGATGAACGGTGCTATTAATCTTTCGACTCAGGACGGTTGGATTTGTGAGTTTGCTCGCGGAGGTGAGAATGCATTTCTCATTCCTACTGCGGATCTGGGATTGAGGGACACGGAGCGTGATGACAGGGACTGTGAGGGCTTTTATGAGTTGATGCAGCATGTTGTCTTGCCAAGCTATTATGACGCGCCAGAGAGTTGGATGCGCATGGTGGTTCAGAGCATGGAGGATGTGACTCCGGAGTTTGGATCTAACCGGATGGCGGAGGAATATTATCAGAAGCTTTACAATGTGAGTAAGTGACTGGTGAGTAATGGTTTGATGAATGGTATTCACAGCTTTGAGTGGGGGCATTCATCCAAGCTTGAGCTGGAGGAGTGAACTCCCAGTTGTAACACAGTTTAGGTTCACAAAGGAGGGGGGCTGTGCTAGCTTGCCGAGGCAATGATCACGGAGCGCGAAAAGAATACCCCCGAACGCCAGAGGCTCGCTGAGGAGGCGGCATTTGAGAAGAACTGGAAGAGGTGGGGGCCGTATTTGGCTGAGAGGCAATGGGGGACAGTACGCGAGGATTACTCAGAGACGGGGGACGCATGGAACTATTTCACGCACGATCAGGCGAGGCGGAGGGCCTACCGTTGGGGAGAAGATGGTTTGCTAGGTTGGTGTGATAGGAAGTCGCGGATAAATTTTGCACCTGTTTTATGGAATGGGAAGGATCCGATTTTAAAAGAACGCCTCTTTGGTGTGAGTGGGACGCAGGGGAACCATGGTGAGGATGTTAAGGAATGTTATTATTACCTGAATAGTACGCCGACGCATTCATACACGCGCGCACTATATAAGTATCCGATAGCTGAGTATCCGTATTCTGACTTGGTGCATACAAATCAGCACCGCGGTCCAGAGGAGCCTGAGTATGGGATTGAGGACACGGGTGTGTTTGAGGGTGGGGAGTATTGGGATGTGGAGACAACTGTGGCGAAGGCCGGACCGAGCGACTTATGTTGGAGGTTGAAGCTAACTAATCAGAGTTCTGAAGCACAGACTATCCATGTTTTACCTAGCGTTTGGATGCGGAACTCGTGGTCATGGGGGCAGGATCATTTTGAGTCAGAATGGCAGCGGCCGGAGATTCGGCTCGAGGGTGATAGGCTTGTGTTAGAGCACTGTGACATGGGTGTTTTTCATTTTTACATCGATGAAGACCCAGAGGTGCCAGTGGAATGGTTATTTACGGAGAATGACTCAAACTTGAAGTCCCTATTTGGGCAGGAGAATCCCGGACCGTATTTGAAGGATGCGTTTCACGAGTATTTGATTAACGTGCGCAAGGATGCTGTGAATCCTGAAATGCGAGGCACGAAAGCGGCGGCGTGGATGAAGGTGACGGTGCCCGCGGGGAAGAGCTATGAGGTGCGTTGTCGCTTGATTGCTGAGGAAGATGACCAGGGGCAGGGCTTCAGTGATTTTGATGGGGTTGTTGAGGCTCGTGAGAGGGAAGAGGCGGAGTTTTATGACTGTATGTTACCGCAGGGCTTGAGTGAAGAAGAGCGCCGGGTAGCAGTACAGGGCTATGCCGGGTTGTTGTGGTCTAAGCAGTTCTATTACTATGTGGTGAAGAACTGGCTCTACGGCGATAATGGTTGGGAGAATGCCTCTGAGTTACGGGTGAGTGGGCGCAACAAGGACTGGCGTCATATGTTTGCCCGCGATGTTTTATCGATGCCTGATAAGTGGGAGTATCCGTGGTTTGCATGTTGGGATTCGGCATTCCACATGGTTGCATTTGCAAGGCTCGACCCAGACTTTGCGAAGAAGCAATTGTTGTTATTTTTACGTGAGTGGTATCTTCACCCTAACGGGCAGATTCCAGCATACGAATGGAGTTTTTCGGATGTGAACCCTCCGGTGCATGCTTGGGCGGTTTGGCAAGTTTATCAGATTCTCGAGCGCAACGGGATTGAAGATCTGGAGTGGTTAGAGAAAGCCGTTCAGAAGTTGTGTCTGAATTTCACTTGGTGGGTGAACAGAAAGGACCACGATGGGAATCATTTGTTCTCGGGAGGATTCCTTGGATTGGATAACATTGGTGTTTTTGATAGATCTCAGGACCTTGGAGATGGTGCGCGCTTGCTGCAGGCGGATGGAACTGCTTGGATGGGAGGCTTTTGCTCACAAATGTTAGAGATGTGTCTGAAATTAGCTGAGACTCGGCCAGCATATGAGGATATGGCCTCGAAGTTTTTCGAGCATTTTGTGCGGATTGCGCGTGCGATGAATGAAGAATTTGGTCGTGGTTTATGGTGTGAGGACGATGGATTTTATTACGACCATCTGGTGTTAAAGAATGGGCAGAAAATTCCGCTAAAAGTGCGCTCGATGGTTGGCTTGCTGACGATGATGGGGGTGGCAGAGATTGACATGAAGAAGGTCGAGCACATGCCTGGATTTAAGAAGCGGCTTGATTGGTTTATTGAGAACCGACCGGATTTGGCTGAGTACACGACGTATCGTGACGAGCAACGTGATGATAAGGAATCGCGTTTGTTGATGCTGCCACTGCGCGAGCGATTTGAGAAGATATTGGTTAGGATGTTAGACGAAGAAGAATTTTTATCTGACTTTGGATTGCGTTCATTATCGAAGGACCATAGCGAGCATCCATACAGCATTGTGTGGAAGGGTGAGAACCACAAGGTGAGCTATGTACCTGGCGAGTCGGATGGATATATGTTTGGTGGCAATTCTAACTGGCGAGGGCCGATATGGTTTCCGGTGAATTATATCATCATTGCTTCTTTGAGGAAGTATCAGCATTTTTATGGCAACAATTTCCAAGTGGAATTTCCCACGGGCTCGGGTGAGAAGCTGAGTTTAGGCCAAGTGGCGGATCGGATCAGCGATCGACTTGTGAGCATGTTCTTGCCTAACGACTGTGGGTGTCGTCCGGCCCTGAGTGCACTGAAGCATTATTGTCAGGGGCAGGAGTGGGAGGATCTCGTATTGTTTTACGAGTATTTCAACGGGGACACGGGTCAAGGGCTGGGGGCGAGTCACCAGACTGGCTGGACGGCATTGGTGGTGACCTTGATGCGCGACCGGATACGTGGCTACTAGTTGGGAGAGGAGGGGCAGTAGGTTCTGCCCCCGGATATGCATCAGAGGGTGTTTACTCTGGCTGAGTGAGGAGCTTCGCTGAGCCCCTCATCATGGGAGCTTTGGGCGCCTAGAGCATCGAGGGGTGCGCTTAATTGGCATTGGTGACTTCGGTGCCGATTCCTGACTTGGTAAAGATTTCGAGGAGGAGCGAGTGGGCTTGGCGGCCATCGATGAAGTGTACTTTATTGACGCCGTTGTTGAGGGCGTCGAGGGCGGAATTAATTTTAGGAATCATACCGCCTGAGATGGTGCCATCTTCCATGAGGGAGGCAGCTTGAGCTGGATTGATTGAGGGGATCAGAGTGTCTGGCTGTGCGGGGTCGCGCATGAGGCCTGGGACATCTGAGAGGTAGATGAGTTTGGCGGCGCGCAAGTCTTTGGCGAGGGCAGCCGCGGCGAGGTCGGCATTGACATTGAGTGGTTTGCCGGTGCCGAGTTCGGAAGCGAGTGGGGAGATGACAGGGACGATGTTGGCATTGAGGGCCTCCTGCATTTTTTCTTTTTGGGAGCCGACGACTTGGCCGACGCGGCCGATATCGACGCGTTCACCTTGGTCGTTGGTGCTTTTGATGCGTTCGCCGATGAAGACGTCGGTGCCGGGAACTCCAACGGCTTTTCCACCGAACTCTCTGAGCATTTCGACGAGACTTGGGTTGAGAGTATCGCTGAGGGTTTTTTCGACGATTTCGATGGCTTCTGGGGTGGTGACGCGGAAGCCACCGATGAATTTAGCTTCGAGTCCGGCCTCCTGCATGGCGGCAGAGATGGCTTTTCCACCGCCGTGGACGATGACGGGGTTGACGCCTACGACTTCGAGGAAGACGATGTCGCGCATGACTTTTTTAACGAGCTCTGGGTCCTCCATTGCGGAGCCGCCCATTTTGATGAGGAAGGTCTGTCCACGGAAGGCTTGAAGGTAGGGGAGTGCTTCAATGAGGGTAGCGGCTTTTGCGGTGTAGGCTTCGATGGACATGGTAAGGTAGATGGAAAATTAGTGCTCCTCGCTGAGGAGGCTGCGGCGGGCAGGTTTAGCGAGAATGGTGGTGAGTGTCCAGCCACTTAGCAAGGTGAGCAGGTAGACTGAGACGGGACTCCAGTAGTGGAAGATATGGTAGACTGAGAGGAAGGTGAGGCCAATACCGATAAGGCTGATGAGGAAGGCGGTATTGCGGCGCATGGAACGATAGGCGAGAAACCAGGCGCAGAGGAAGGCAACATCGGCGATGAGGATGCATTCCAGCCAGAGAGGGATGCGTTTGAGGGTCATGGGGGCTGAGACGCGGGGGGTGAAAGCGAGTTGGGAGAGTTTGAAGTAGGGGGAGTCGATGGCTTCGAACTGGGAGCTACGCTGGCCGTTGGCTGTAAGGATGGCAGATTTTTGGGTGGCACCGATGATGCTGGATTGGCCACTGAGGGCTGAGGTGATGGTACGGGGGGCGGGTTTGGCGGTAAAGCTGAGGTCTGGTTGGTAATGGCCGAAGCTATTGATTGGGATAATATTGCCGGTATTTCCGAGTCGAATGTAGGAGCCGAGTACGACTTGGACATCCTCAGGGGTGGCTTTGTATTGCTGCATGAGAGCGAGCAGAAGCGAGGAGAATACGAGGCGGTCATCCCAGCGGGCGAGCAGAGGAACCGTGCTGGTGGCATTTTCAGATTCTAGGGTGCTGAAGCCAGCATAGGTGTTTTGGGGAAAGCGCAGGTTGGGCTCTAGGCTGAAACTATTGACGCGGGGAAGCAGTTCGCTATCCCCGTCGATGCCTGAGAGTGGGAGTGAGCTTCGCAAGAAGGCTGGAGTGATGGGGGTGCCTGCGAGCTGGCGTCGGAGAGGCGTGGTGACGACGACGGAGTCGAAGCCTTGCATGGCAGTAGCAAGGGTGTTGTTTTCTGCGGGCTCTTTATTGGGCCAATGGAGGTGGGTTGAGATGAAGATTTGTTTCACCCCTTGGTCTCGCAGGTTATTGAGAGTGATGGCTAGGTCTGCAGGGTGGTAGAGTCCGAAGGCGTTAATTTGCTCTGGGTCGTCATCGATCTCGCAGATGACGAAGTCGAGAGCAGTGTGCGCTGGTGGGGTGACTTCACGGATGACGCGTTCACGAGAATCTGGTGGGAGCTTGTCTTCGATCTTGGCCCCGACGCGGAAGGATTCATTTTTGACAGGCGAGAGGAAATTCTCGGCCCATTTGAGGTGCCCTTTGGGCTGCCAGACCATCAAGCCGACCATTCCCATCGCCATGGCGATGAGAAAGATGAGGGCTTGAATGGTTCGGACGCGCGGCACGATGATTTATGAGAATGCGTACTTTGCTTGTGCGACATCGAGGACGGGCTGGATGGCTTCCTCAATGTCCATGCCTTGGATGACCTCGCTGAGGAGGCGGCAGGCGGCGGGGATGTGTTGCTCGAACCATTCTTCGCCTTTATTGGAGACGAGGTAACCGTAGGCGCCGAGGGCCTGCATGAGTCGCTGAGCGGCGCAGCGCTTGAGGATGTCATCGATTGGGCGTTCCTCACTGATGTCTTCCCAGAGGTCGAGAAGTTTTTCTCGTTCTTCGGCGCTGTGTTCCATGTAGGGGTCGAAGAGGAGTGAGGCGAGGTCGTACTCTTGGCGGCCACGGCGCATCCCTTGGAAGTCGATGAGGAAGGCTTTGTCGTCCTTGACGATGATATTTTGGGACTGGAAGTCGCGGTGGACGAGATTTCGTGCTGAGGCGCCCAGCGATTCGGTCATTTTTTTCAATGCCGGGTGGGTGCGGAGTTTTTCGGTTTCACCGCTACTCATACCGAGGTGGATTTCGGCGAAGTTATCGAAGAAGTAATCTTGTTCCCATTGGTAGAGTTCAGGGTCGAAGGGGGGTTGGAAGTCGAGATCTTTTGGAGCGCGGGTGTAGAAGAGCTTATCGAGTTGGGCGAGGGCGGAGCGATAGATGGGTTCGCGGACGTCCCACGGTTGATCTTTAAGCGACAGGAGGTCGACCTCACCGAGGTCCTCGATCAGAGCACAGCGACGGCCGGTGTTGTCGTAGAGGACCTCTGGGACGTTTAGCTTGGCTTTTTTGAGAAACTTCGAGACGGGAAGGTAGTTGGCATTATCTGCACGTTCGAGGGTGTAGTAGATGCCGATGTAGGTCGGGTGGCCCTCGGGTTTGATTCGCACGATGGTACGGCCGGAGCCGCCTTTGACGATGGGTTCGATGATCACCGAATGGGTGGGTTCTAACTCAAGGTGAGTGCGCGTGGCTGTGAGTAGGGTATCGGTAGGCATGGTTAGGTGTGTTTGCTAGGAAAGGGGTTGGAGAGAATGTGCTTCTAGAGGTCGGTGTTTTGGTGTGTTCCCTGGGCGGACTGACGTACGATGCAGCCATCTAAGTTGGCATTTTCGTGGACTGTAGCGCCTGGCCACACAATGGTGTTGCTGAGTTTTGCGCCTTTTTCAATCACACAATGCGGGCCAATAAAACAGGAATCTCTATCAATTTGTGCTTCAGGGGCAATACTGGCAGAGGGCGAGATCGGTTCTACCGTGTGAGTGAGTGCGGCAGTTTTGTGGGCTGCGAGGTATTCTTCGCGGGTTCCAAGGTCTTTCCAAGTGGCCCCGTCGGCAAGGTAGGCACCGAGTTTGCCCTGTCGGATGAGTTCTAAGAAGGCGGGTACGATGGAGATTTTTTCACCGGCTGGGATGTACTGGAGGATTGAGGGCTCAATGATGTAGATTCCAGAAAATTGGTGGGTGCCAGGGTGGATGCCGAGGCTGTGGCGCATGTCAGTAATCTGGGAGCCTTCGAGAGCGACGTTGCAATTGGGGCCCTCTGAAAAGACGGCGAGGGTGGCGATGTTATCAGCGGATTGGTGTGCTTGAATGAGGCCTTTTAGGTCGATGTCGGTGAGGATATCGCCGTTGTAGACAAGGATGGGGTCAGAGCCTATCCAGGGTTCGATGTTCTTTATGCCTCCTCCGGTTTCTAACAATACGGGTTCATGAAAGAACTCGAGGGTGAGGTTTTCAAATTTTTTTTGAGGGAACTGTTGAGGCCAGGTGTGAGCGAGGTGGTGGGTATTGATGGCACAATGTTTGATGCCGGCGTGTTGGCAATGGCGCAGTGCTTGGTGGATGAGTGGCTCGTGAAGGTATGGAACTAGGGGTTTAGGGAGGTTTTCAGTTAGGGGGCGCAGGCGTGTGCCGAGGCCGGCGCCGAGGATGAAGGCTTTTGGGATGTCACTCACGATGGGCGGGAGTGTGGCGTGCAGAAGTGGGTTTGTGAAGGCTGGATCTGCAGGAATACCGCAGAGGGCGGGGGGGATTTTTTAGGTGGTACAGTCATAGCGAGCTTGCCATCGATCTGACATGCGCTAGTGAGGATCTCTATATGAAGCAAGATGCACTATGGATGCGGCTGAGGGAGGTCGACTGGGGGGGCTATGAGGTGAACTCTGGTAGGGCTGATAAGTTGCCTAAACTGATGCAGGATTTGGCGTCGCGAAAGGTGACGCGTTCGATGCGGGCGAGTCAGGAGCTATGGCGCTTACTTTGTAGTGGGCAGTTGGCAACTGCTGCAGAGCCTGCGATTCCTTTTCTCGTAGAGATCTTTCGTATCAGTAGTGTGGAGATACAGGAGGAGATTCTCGATATTCTCAAGAGTTGTGCGATCAAGCTGGGGAATACGGAGCTTGGCAATGCCTCTGGTATTCACAGCGCGCTCCAGCATGCTCAGGAGCATTTAGCTTCAGATGTTTCGAAGAGTCAGGAGGCGACCTTGAGGGAGCGTTATGCTGCTTTTACCGCGGCTCTGGATATGTAAGTCGCGCCGTTGACTGGTTGACTCTTTGGTTGGTGAAATAGGTGAGCTAGCAAAGGGATGTTTTTTCTACGCTTGTTTAAACTATTGGTATAACTAAATTATTTTTTTAAGATATATTGACCCTCAAACCCTTGTAGTTTGGTTGATTTGTAAAAAACTATCAAAAGAGCCTTGAGTTTAAATGGATGTTTGACCTACGATAACAAGTGAACCAAGTTTGTGGATTTCTGCTAGAGATGGTTCTAGCGGAAGTGGCTTGGTACATCCCCCTAACCCCCCCAATAACCCCCCAAAAAAATGAAAACTCTTGTTGCTCTTGCAGCTACTGCTGCATTGTTAGCTGTGGATTCGCGTGCGGATTTGGTGTTCTCCGCTCCAGGAATGACTTCTGAAGATAGCTTTACGACTACTGAAGGTAGTAAGACCATCACTCTTAAGGATTCCGAAACTGGTCAGGATATCGACTATTGGAAGTATGTGATCACAGGTTTTGAATGGGCTTTGGCCGCAGGTACTCCGCTGGAAGGCATAGTACGCAATGGTGGACATTTAGCGCATTACGATGGCTCAGATTTACTGGGACAATCTAGCATTAAGGTGAGTGTGAATGGACAGGAAGTGGTGCTTGCATCACACAACGTTTACTTAGATGCAGATAATGTGAGTGATTACACAGGCACGATCTCAGTAGTGTTGGAAACACCGATTGAAGTGGATGGTCCAGTGTCTTTGACGTTTACTTTAGGTGAGGAGACAAACATGACTGGTGACACCAATAGCTTCATCAAGCTCAATGGTTATGGGCTGAAGACTGCACCTGAAGTAGTGGGCTATGTGCTGGCAACAAGTTCGGTTGCAGATACCACAAAGCAATGTGACTTCTCGTTCATGATGAAGCGTCTTGTCGTGGAAGATGAGGCCGTGGAGTTCACAGTGGTTGCTACGGAGCAAGCGACAACCTCACTCGACTCAGGTCACGGTAACAATGAGTCTGACGCAGACGGCATGCGTTACGACGATGATAACAAGGGTGCAGCCTTAACGAAGTGGAATGAGAAGAAGAAGCTTTCGGACGCTTCCTATGAGGATGGTACCACTGGCATAGATACTACAGAAGGTAACAAGGGTCGTAATTAAGTTTAGTTGAAAGATCAGCTATGAAAATGATGAAGAACTCGTTGTTGCGCGTGGTTTGCATGCTGGCTGTCATTCCTCTCGTGACGAGTGTTGATGCAGTTGCTGAAACCAAGGGGAGAACTCTCAATCTAAAGATCAAATCGATCATGGATGTGATGGGAGACAGGGGGAATTTCACCTATATTCCCAAGAGGAGTGTTCTGCACGTGCCAAAGGGCTTAGAAGCGAAGTTTCTCCCAGAAAAAGACCGGACTTATTTAAGGTTTGGAGATTTCTACAAGAAGAATCAGGTGTGGATAATGAAGGTAGAAGTCTCACAATCTGAGATGGAGGGGGATGCACCTTTGTGCGAGGAGCGCCTCGAGAGATTGAAGAAGACAGGTAAGGTGGTGATTGCGGTGCGGAATGGCCAGCCGACATCAATAGTACGTAAAAAACAAATGAACTTAACTGAGGTGAGAATAGAAAAATGAAAAAACTAGTGAGCATTCTATCCACGTTGTGTGCCACGTCGTTGTTACCGACGGCAGAGGCCCAAGTGAACTACAATGGAGATTTAATTCTGGAAGTGCGGTTAGCTGACATGGCAGCTAATCCGAATCCGACTGATCTCATCGAGGGCTGGTCAGCATTTATTCATGAGGTAGCGAGCAACGATCCGAATTCACTAGAAATTTCGGGTGTGGGAACCTCAAACTATGCTGTAGGATCTGGCTTATGGTTTGGGTTGTTTGCGATGAATAACGATGGCACTGGGCATGATTTGGTAGCCTCGACAGTGGTCGGAGCTAAACCGACAGCCGAAATCACCTTTACAAGCAAGGATACGAATTCGGACCCGGCAAACCCAAGAACCCGGGCTGACGTCCCCTTCGGAGTGTCAGTGAAGGTGGTTAATTTAAGTGATGATGCATTACTCAGTAATCTTGAGAATGGAGAGACCTTTGCCCCCTCAACTAAAGTGATGAAGCTCTCATTAGTGACCAAGGACGAAAGTGGCGCAGCTATGGATAATGGAGTTGCGGATTATTTGTCTACTGAGTCTGCAGAATTTAACTTAACGCAAGTAGTGTCCAGTACGGATACCTCAGTCACGCACTCGGCTGATGAGATTTTCACGCATTTGACGAGTCCGGAGGGCACGCGTGGGATTCGGGGGACTGAGACCATTGATACCTATGTGATGGTCAATGAGGATGAGGCAAATCCGGATTGGTTGATTCGCAACTCAGCGTCCATCCGCATATTACCAACAGCCTACGCTTCGGATTTTGACTATGATGGGGCTGAAAAGGTGTTAAAAGACGGAGATGTGCTGGATGCGACTCCTTCTCAGATTTCAGTATGGGGTTACCAGCTCTATCCTGGAAGCAAGACAAAGGTGACCATCTATCGAGATGCTGGAGGTGTTGCTCAGTTGATCTATGAATCTGATGAGCACGTTGTGGACGTTGATGATGTGCAGAACCAAAGGTTTGTCTTGGGTAAGGAACTCTATGAATCGGCAATGGATCAAGACGGTGTGAACTACACCGTTATATTAGAGACCACGACAGTATTAGATTATGATGAAACTCTTGGTGCGAGTACTTGGATCGAGCTTAATCGGGTGAGCTTTTCGTTGGATCGCGAGGTGCTTGTCAACGGGATCATGGTAACAGGTGAGAACAACTAACAGATTTCTGTATGCAGAGAGGCTGGCCTCAAAGAGCTGATAATATCGACGGGGACGATGCCAGAGGTGGTGATCCTAAAATCCACCAGAAATTGTGAGGCAAGTCATCAAATAGGTGGCGAGGTGAGGATTTTTTGAAACTCACCTCGCCATTATTGTGTAGATATGGTAATAGTCTAACGTCATGCGCGGTCTTCTCATCTTTCTCCCACTCAGTATTTTAGGGCTCTGTGCAGCCATTTTATCTTGTTCACCTTCTTCGCCGCCGGTGGTAATGGTCAAACCTGTTTCAGGAGACCCGGCATTGGGTTCGACAGCCACTTATATCAGTGGGGGGGATTACAAGCCAGTGATGGAGAGACCGCGAAAGCGCCCGGGTGATTTGTTAGGTGAGGTCAATTTACATAAGGATTATATCCCACGGGGGGTGCATGCGAGGAAGTACAAGCGTTCGATGCGTCCGCGTTACATCACGATTCACAGCACCCAGAATTTTTCATCAGGGGCAGATGCCTACCGGCATTCATTGGCTCTAAAGAATGGGAAGTTGAGGGCGTATAAGCGCAAGGGTGGGAACCGGATCGGTTATTTGGTATGGCATTTTACGGTAGACCAGAGTGTGGCTGTACAGCATTTACCGACGAACGAGCAGGGTGAGCACGCTGATTTTGACGGGCCAGGGAATCGTTATTCGATCGGTATTGAGATGTGTGAAAACCGCGGCAATAGCCGCTCCAGAACGATTGAGCGTACCGCGAAGTTGACAGCCTATTTGATGCACCAGCACAATATTCCGCTGAAGAACGTGGTGCCACATTACCATTGGCCTCGTAAGGGATTGTCAAAGCCCCACAAGAATTGCCCACATTATCTCTTGGATAACGGGAAACCTGGTGCGAAGTGGCGTTGGTTTCAGGGACGTGTGAAGCATTATCACGATCAGATCACCTCATCGCCTCGCTATGCGAAGCTCTAGTTAGGAGAAAGTCCTGCGGTGACGCTATTTATTCCTGAGTGATTGTGGAATGGTAAAGGTATAGGCCAATATGTGGGCTTGATTTTATGGGGGAATTGGCGAATGGTCTCGCCTCGTTATGGCAATTGAAAAGATCAAGCAAGTAGTGGGCAAGGCGGTGCCGGTGCCTGGAGCAGATGTGGATACTGACCGCATTATTCCTGCACGCTTCCTCAAGTGTGTGACTTTTGATGATCTTGCAGAGGGGATGTTTTACGATGAGCGATTTGAGCAAGACGGCTCAAGCAAAGGGCACCCGATCGACGCTGAAAAGTACAAGGGAGCTTCCGTGATGGTGGTCGGACCGAACTTTGGTTGTGGATCCTCTCGTGAGCACGCACCGCAGTCGATACGTCGATTTGGTTTTAGAGCTATTGTGGGGGTATCGTTTGCAGAGATTTTCTTTGGCAATTCAGTAAACTTGGGTATGCCTTGTGTTTCACTAAGCCTTGAAGACAACGAGAAGTTGATGCAGTTGGTTGAGCAGGCGCCAGATCAAGAGGTGGCTGTGGATTTAGAGGCGAAGACTGTGCGATTTGGTGAAGAGGTTTTTGTGATGGATATGCCAGATGGCGCACGCGAAGCTTTAGTGAATGGCAAGTGGGACACGATTGGTGAGCTTGCTGACAATGGAGAAGCGATTGCCCAGACTGCGGCTTCCTTGCCTTACGTTAAGTAAGAGTGCTCTCATTTAACTGCACCTCGCATTCTGACAGGGTGCGAGGTGTTTTATTGTGGCGACTGGCCTGTTTCAGGCAGGTAGGAGATACCATTAGGCAATTGGGCCGCCTACGTTGGAATGGCGGATGAGGAACTCTTGGGCAGCTGAGCGATAGGCTTGGGCTCCGATGCCGCTGGAGTCGTGTTCGAAAATGGTTTTGCCATGTGAGGGGGCCTCCCCGATGCGGATGGTGCGGGGGATGACGCTTTGGTAGAGTTGGTCGGGGAAGTAGTTTGAGACTTCTTCGACGACTTGGCGCGAGAGGTTGGTTCGGCCGTCGAACATGGTCATGAGGATGCCTTCGAGTTTGAGTTTCGGGGCGGCACCAGATTCACGGATTTGTTCGATGACATGGACAATTTTAGCGAGGCCTTCGAGGCCGAACCATTCGCATTGGAGGGGGATGATGACTTCATCGGCTGCGGCGAGGGAGGTCGTCATGAGGACACCCAATGAGGGCGGGGTATCGAGAATACAGTAGTCGTATTTCTTGCCGCGTTTGAGGTTGGTGAGCAGCTTGCGCAGTCTGGTGAGGTGGTCATCACTGCGAGCGAGTTCGATTTCCACACCAGCGAGGTCCATACCGGATGGGACCAGTGAGAGGTTTTCGATGCGTGTGGGGATGACTTTTTCTTGGATTTTAGCCTCACCGATCAGTGGATAATACATGGAGCCTTCGCTGTCGGGTTCAACACCGAGGCCTGAAGTCGCATTGGCTTGAGGGTCGAGGTCGAGCAGGAGGACGCGCTGGCCGAGTTCTGCGAGAGCAGCAGAGAGTGATATGGCAGTGGTGGTTTTACCGACTCCTCCTTTTTGGTTGGCGATGGCGACTACGTTCATGTGCGTTTGAATACGGTGACTGGCGGGAATTTCTACGAGATGTGGCGAATATGGTGCGCTTAACGTTGCAGGTCGGGCTGAGACTTGCATAAAAGGGGGCGGACACGGAAGAGAAAAGCGCAGGCGAATGAAGATTGACGAGCAATGGATACGAAAAGCCGCCGGATGGAAGGCGATGAAGGAAGGGAAAGAAATTTTTTCCAGAGGGGTGGTGGCAAAGGCTAAGCGCAATGAAGGAGTCGTGTCGGGAGAGATTCATGGGGGCGGGAAGCCATTGAGGGTCACGGTGCGGATTCACTCAGATACGGATATTGATACGGTTTGTCCGAGGATGGCGTGCCGCAGGACTGGGGCGGTGTGTGCACATGCTGTGGCAGTGATGTTGGCCACACTTCAGGAAGCGAAGCCCACTTTACAGAGGGGGGAAGCGAGTAAGACGATGGAGGCGGTGCGTATCGAAAGCCCTAGGCTACGTGTGCTATTGGCTCCTCAATTTCCAGGGAGTTTACCAGAGGGGGGGCTTTCGCTGCGTTTGCAAGAACGTGAGGGGGGAGGGGAAAAGAGTGGGGATCAGAGTTTAGGCCGGTGGTTGCTAGAGCATGCTGGCGGGCAAATACCTCCCATGATGGGGCTCAAGGGGAAGCAGGCATTGAGCTTTCTGAAATCTCTTGATGGGCATTCCGCGGTATTGGCAGGTGAGCAGCAAGTCCGGGTTTCTACTACTGGGGTGCGTGTGCCCATGCACTTGGAGGTCGATGAGGATCGGGTGGCTGTGGGTTTATGTCCGAGTGTTTTGAGACAGGGGGTGGCGTGGTATGCGGATGGAGATTTATGGTTATGGGATCGGGGGCAGCATGTCTTAGTCGTTCTGGATGTTGGAAGTGTTCTCGATGAAAGGCAGTGGTTGAGAATTGTGTCTGGCGCTGCAGTGTATTTGCCGATGAAGCAATTTCTGCGAGAGCAGAGTGCTTGGCAAAGCTTTGCTTTATGGGATGATGACTCGGTGCTTGATGCAATCCCGCTGACTGAAGGGAAGGCTGATTTTATACTCAAATTGCAGGGTAGCACCGAGAAGTTGAAAGCTCAGCTGATGGCGAAGTATGCAGATGGTGCTGTATTAACTTTGGGCCTCTTTGGTGCTGATGAGATCAGTTTCCCTCTGGAGCAGCCTGAGGGATCTGGTCAGTGGATTGAGCGCAATCGGGATGCTGAAGATGAAGCGGCAGGTGTGCTGATGCGGTACGGTTTTCAACTCACTGGCAATGGTGGCAGTTGGGAGTTAGTTGGTGACGATGCAGTGTTAGACTTTCTGACTGATGCATTGCCTGGGCTTGAAGCTGAGTGGAGGGTTGAGGTGCAGGGGGGGCTGAAGGCTGCAAAGGGGAACTTGGTGCGAGTGCGCCCGAAGTTAGATATTCAGGGGAGTGGCGAAGATTGGCTCGCCTTTGATTATGGGTTTGAGACTGATGCCGGAAAAGGGGTTCCTAAAGAGGTTATCCAAAAGATGCTGGCTTCAGGGAAACGTTCTGGGACGACGAAGAATGGGAAGCATGTCGTGATCTCGCAGTTTGATGCGGAGATGATGGAGTCGGTTTTAAGAGATACGGACCCGAGGCAAGAAGGAGGTCAGTATTATGTGGCTGCAAACCAGGGTGCTTATTTAAAGCACCTGCGCTCATACTACTCAGGTCAGGCGCAAGTGGGTGATGGTGAGGCTGAGATTGGAGAGCTACCTGACAGGATACGTTCTGTGTTGAGAGATTATCAATTGCAGGGGATTGCTTGGATCTATCAGCGGCTCAAATCTGAGCGAGCGGCTTTATTAGCTGACGATATGGGATTAGGGAAGACACTACAGACCTTGGCGGCTATCCAACTATTTCAGGCGAGTGGCAAGCCCAGCTTGGTCGTTTGCCCAACATCCTTGTTAGGCAACTGGGCGGATGAAGCGCAGAAGTGGACGCCGGAGCTGAAGGTGATGGTGTTACATGGGGCTGATCGTCACAAGAATTTTGATCAAGCTGAGGGTTATGATTTGTTGATTACGAGTTATGCTCTCGTGGCGCGAGATTTAAAATTGTACCAAGATATTGATCTAGAAATGCTAGTGATTGATGAAGCGAGTGTGATTCGCAATCCTGACACGCAGGCCGCGAAAGCGTTACGTAAATTGGGGGCGGAATCGAGGTTGGCATTGACGGGGACTCCTGTAGAGAATGCTGTGCGAGATCTATGGTCATTGTATGCATTCTTGTTGCCTGGGTATTTAGGGAGTCGGGAGGATTTCAAGCAACGTTATGAATTGGCTTTGAGTGGTGCTCAGCCGGATGAGAACACTCTGAGACGTCTCAGGTTGCGCGTGGAACCTTTCATGAAACGCAGAACGAAGTCAGAAGTTGCTAAAGATCTTCCGAAGAAGTTGGAGCAGGTATTGTACTGCGATCCTAGTGCACTTCAAAAGAACAGCTACGAAGAGATTTTGAGGCGAGGAGTGAGTAAGGTGGAGTCGCTTGAAGGTGGGCAGGCGCGTATGCAGATGTTGACTGTATTGTTGAGGTTACGTCAGGCGAGTTGCGATTTAAGGTTGTTAGGAGGTGAAGTTGAAGCGAGCGAAGCTGAGGTGTCGAGTAAGTTGACTTTATTGGTTGAATTGATGGAAGAGGCAAAGCGCGGTGGGCATAGGGTGTTGGTATTTAGTCAATTCACTCAAATGCTAGGGCTGATAAAGGAAGCCTTTGAGGCGAATGGCATTAGCTATGCGTATCTTGATGGAAGCACGCGTGATCGAGCGGGTGAGGTGAGGAAGTTTCAAGAGGCTCATGGGCCTGACAGCTTCTTAATTAGTTTGAAGGCTGGAGGCTACGGTCTCAATCTAACAGCAGCAGATACAGTGGTGCATTTTGACCCATGGTGGAACCCAGCAGTGGAAGCGCAGGCAACAGACCGAGCGTATCGGATTGGACAGACAAAGCCAGTGACGGTCTATAAGTTGATCAGTAAGGGGACAGTGGAAGAGAAGATTCTGAGGCTTCAGGAGAAGAAGCGAGGTTTGATAGGTGCTGCAATAGGAGATGAGAGTCAGCCAATGATGAGTGGTTTGAGCAGCGAGGAAATGCGTGAATTGCTAGAATAGGGGAAATGGTACTTTTCTCCTAATGGATTTGAACATAGAAGTGGGTAAGGAACTGTAACAATGTTTAGCGTATCTCAATTATCCGACGATCAGAAGGCGCAGATTGCGTCTTGGGCAGCAGAGGGAGCCCAACTACCTGATATTCAGAAGAAGCTTCAAGAGGAGTTTTCTATTCAGATTACCTATATGGACACACGTTTTCTCGTGTTAGATCTAGGTATTGAGTTGCATCAGGAAGAGGTGAAGCAAGAAGAGGCACAGGCGGAGGAAATAAAAGTTCCGACGGGAGTTGTGGAGGCGACGGTGGATGAGATTGTACGACCGGGGGCATTGAAATCGGGTTCCGTTTGCTTTAGCGATGGTGAGAAGGCACTTTGGGCGATTGACCAAATGGGGCGTCTTTCATTGGATGCTGACACGCCTGGTTACCAGCCGGATGAAGAGGACTTGATCAAGTTTCAGGAGAAGCTTCGAGATCTTTTAACCTAGGGAAGCATGGGGGGCATTGGCAAGTTATTGGCTGGGTTGATCGTGGTCGCATTGAGTCAATGTGAGACGACACATTCCGTTGGTGAGTCTAAGCCAGCTAGCCCTGAGCGAGCTGACATCAAGGGCTTGTTCATAGTGAACCAGACTACGACGGATATCACCGAGGTTCAGCTGCTGATTGAGGGGGCTACTCAGCAGGTCAACATCAACCGCGTGCTAGCAGGTAGTCAGTTTGAGACAGCTTTTCAAGCTGAGGAATATCAGGGGCGTCCGGCGCGTTTGGTTTGGAGGCAGAATGGGAGCATGCATCAGAGTCAGCCCATTATATTTGATTTGCCGAGAGAGCTCTATCAGGACAGGGCTGTCACAGCATACTTAGTGGTTGAGCCTGATTTCAAGGTGCGTGCACTTACGCGTTGATAGCAATAGTTAGTAGTGGGGGGAGGAACTCAGCATAATCTGAGTTTGTCTGGCAATGGGTGATTTGTTAGCGTCCAGTCTATGCTGGGTAGAATTGGTCAGACATTGTTTCTCGTGCTTGGGGCAGGGTGCTTGCTGAGCTCCTGTGTGACTCAGGAGATAAAGCCGCCGGATTTGAATGCCCTGTATGATGAGGCTGCGGCGAAGCACCATGAGTCTCGCAACCCGGTGATTGTCATACCTGGCATTCTCGGATCTCGTCTTGTTGATCGTCAGACAGGGTTGCCTGTATGGGGGATGTTTGATGGGGCGTATTTAGATCCCTCAAAGCATGGGAATGCGGCGATGGTGGCCTTACCAATGCAGAGGGGGAAAGCACTACGAGCGTTGAAGGACTCGGTTGAAGCTGATGTTGCTTTGGACCGATTGAAGATACGCGTTTTTGGGGTTCCTGTGGAAGCCAAAGCTTATGCTGGAATTTTGGAGACTCTGGGAGCAGCCGGGTATCAGGATCAACAGCTGGCGGAGGCGGGAGCTATTGACTACGGCAATGATCATTTTACTTGTTTCCAGTTTGCCTATGATTGGCGTCGATCTAACGTTGAGAATGCTGGGCGGTTAGCTGAGTTCATTCGGGAGAAAGAGGCCTATGTTAGGAAGAAGCATAGAGAGGTATATGGTAAGGATAGGGGGGAGATAAAGTTTGATATAGTGGCGCACTCGATGGGTGGTTTGATAGCGCGGTATTACTTACGTTATGGAGGCCAGAGTCTACCTAGCGATGGGAGTTTGCCTCAGTTAAATTGGGCGGGGGCGCGGCATGTGAATCAATTGATTATGGTGGGGACTCCGAACTCGGGGTCTGTATTAGCATTTGAAGATTTGGCTAAGGGAAAGAAATTTGCACCTGGGTGGGCCCAGAAGTTGGGTGTGGTGAGTATTCCTAACTACAGTACTGGAGTGTTAGGGACTTACCCATCGCTCTATGAGCTGATGCCCAGGACGCGGCACAGGGCCTATGTGGATGATCAGACTGATGACATTGTCAATGTTTACGATGTTGGCAATTGGGAGAGATATGGGTGGGGCTTGATGCAGGCTAAGGAAAGTTCTCAGTTAGATGCTATTTTATCGAAGGTATCGGACCGAGTTGAGAGGCGGGAGATTGCGCGTGATCATTTAAGGAAGTGTTTGAAGAATGCTGAGCAATTTCAACGATCTCTTGATAAGAAGGTTGTGCCACCGGTTGAGGTGAAGTTGCGGTTGGTTGCTGGGGATGCTGTCGCTACGAAAGAACGTGTGCAGATCCAATTAGATTCGGGTGTATTTGAGGCGACGAAGTATGGGCCCGGTGACGGGATCGTATTGCGGAGCAGTGCTCTGGGCGATGAACGAGTGGGAAAGGGCTATGCTCCAAAAGTTCAGAGCAGCATGGTATTAGATGACGTGCTCTTTTTGTTTAGAGACCATCTTACGATGACACAGGATCCTATTTTTTCAGACAATGTGCTTTACCGCCTACTCGAGGAGTAGAGAAAGTGAGGGAGAGCTCCACTGAGTAAGAACTCAGTGAAGCTTGTGTGTGGGGGCTATGCTGGGCGTTTTTTATTTTGTGCCGTTTGCTTCAGGGGCAGTTTTGGGGGGAGGTACCTCAGAAGGCAGCCGACGCCTCCATAGCGCTCTAAGGTGTTGTTGTGTTGCACTGTTTCAATGCTCAGGTCTTGGTTGGCGGCAGCTCTAACAACCATTTCACGTTCATTGTCTGGAAGGGTGGTTGAGAGGATAATGAGGTCAGCTCGATAGCTCCTGATGGCGTCGAGAGTTGCTTGGGTTCCCATGGCTGCGAGTCCATTTGAGCGGAGTGCACGCTCAAGTTTTTGTACAGCATTGAAGCTTTCACGGTGTTCCTGTTCTAGGAAGAGTTGGATAGATTGCTGGACGATAAATTCCGTGGTTTCTTCCCTAGCTCCAGTTTTCAGTTCACCAGAAAGTTTAGCAGTTAGGTGCTTAGGTAAGTATTTCTTGAGGCGACTAACATACTTTGATTCACCGGCAATGATTAGAGCGTTGTGTCCACGTTTGCTCATTAGTCTGTCGATGACGGCGATTTTTTCGCGGATGAAGCGGGTGTCGCGATGGCTACGGTGGTTTTGATAATGTTCACGGGTCCATTCTTTACCTATTCGCGACCTGAGTTCTGGGTGGTGTTTGAGGAGGTCTTGTGAGACGTCTCCTAGGTTGATTTCAAAAATTCGTGCTGAACTTGAGTTTACTGAGACGAGGATGAAGCGGTCAAAGCGGTCTTTGATCTCTACGAGTGGGTAGATAATGGGGAGAGTGCCCGCGTGGCATTGGGTTTCGACGGGTACTTTGAGGTGCATAGGCAATACGAGGGGGTGTTCACCCCAACGGCTGAATATGGCCAGGCTGTGACCAAGTTTAGCTGCGTCGATTGCGATGTGGATTTCTTCGAGTGCGTCGTCAAAATCAAACTGAGCTTGGCCGCGGAAAGCGTGGCGCGCTAGGGCTGCCCATTGTTTGAGGTGTTTGTGACGTTCCTGCCGCGTGTAGCTGGCATCAAAATACACACTGAGGATGGGGGCGTTCGTTTCTGGTAAGCTGGCCAGGGCTATGAGGTGTTTTTTGAGGGTCAACTTTTTCATATTTTCTATGTCGCTGAGGAATGGTTCAGGGGTTCCTCTTCTGGACATGAAAAGATTCCATCAAAAACAAAACGCGCAAATTAAAACGTGAATTATTTTTCATGTTTTTTGTGGTAGTGGTTTAGGTATTGTAAGAAAAAAGCTCAGAGTAGGGAACTCTGAGCTTTTGAGATGGGAAGGATTGATGGGGGGGGAGTTGGTATTATTTATGTGGGTGCTCTTTGAGGAGGGCGTCGGCTTGGTAGAGTCCGACTTGTCCTTTCGTAGCGGCCCTCACCTTTTTCACTTGGTCGGCCTTGATCGCAGAAGCTTTATTTCCGAAGCTCTTGCGGACGTATGTGAGGACGGCTGCGAGTTCTTCATCATTGAGGAGGCCTTCGAATGGAGTCATGGCGCCATTGTACTTCTTACCTTTGACTTCGATTGGACCCATGAGGCCTTTGAGCGACAGTTTAATTAGGCGATCAGGGTCACCAGTGGCCCATTTGGTGCCAGCGAGTGGTGGGAAGCCTCCGTCTGGAAGACCATTGCCGTTGTCTTGGTGACAGGTGCCGCAATGTGCTTCACGGTGGTAGATTTCACGACCTTTCTTAAGGTAGGCAATTTGTTTTTTATTCATGCCTGCTTTTTTCCAGCCCTCGACTTCTTTATCTTTTTCTTTTGCTACTTTTGAGCCAGTGAGGTCGTTGTTAGCATGGTCGAAAGATTGCTTCATCCAGTTATCGACTGGCTTGGATTTAGCGATATCGAGGATGGATTGGCCGCTATCTGTATCTAACCAGTTAGCTGTGTTGATGGCTTCGAGGCGTACGCGGCCGTGATCGTCGGCGGCTGCGAGCTCTAGCAATTGTTGGGCGTTACTGAGTTTATCTAGGTTGTAACGCACGACGCGTGCAGCGGCAGCGCGGACTCTATGGTCTTTAGCCTTGAGTAGGTTAGAAACGAGTGCTTCGTCGACCTGGTTGACACCCCAGAGAACCCAGAGGGATTCTAAGAGAAGTCGTTCATAGTTCTCGTCACTCTTGTTGAGTTTACGCGCCCAGGCTTTTGTCGCTGTGGCAACTTCTTCGGCATTGCGGCCGCGGAGTTCGCGACGGGTACGGTAGCGCGTACGGTATTCTGGGAGTTTCAAGTTTTCGAGCAATTGATCGATACTGGCACCGTCAATTTGAGCTGGTTTTACGAGTGGTCTCGACGGGTAGGTGATACGATAGACTCGGCCGTGCACGTGATCGCGATGTGGGTCACGAGCGTTGTGTTGCATGTGGCCGATGAGGACATTAGACCAATCGACGAAGTAGAGGGAGCCGTCTGGTGCGAACTCGAGGTCGACCGGGCGGAAGTTTTTGTCATTTGATTTGAGAAGATCTTGGCGATAGGCGGTTGTGTAGCCGGTGCCGTCTTCTTTGACAGCGTGTTGTTTGATGCCGAGGTAGCCGATGTTATTGTTGATGAGGATGTCGCCTTGGACTTCATCAGGGAAATGACGGCTCGACACGAACTCAAGTCCTGAAGTCGGGCGGACTTGGTTGCTCTTGAGTAAGTTTGGAGCGCGCAGGTTACGACCATATTTCGGCTTGATAGAGGATTGGCCCATCCAGCTGAATGAGGTGCCGGAAGTGTGGAGGAAGAAGTTTTGACCATAGTCGTCGAAGGCAATTCCCCAAGGGTTCGGGATACCGAGCTGAGTGGTACGTTCGAGTTTCTTTTTGACTGGGTCGAAGCGCATGAAGCCGCCATTGGTTCCTCGGACCGGGCCGTAGGCAGTGTCGACGTTGGAATGAAGGAAGACGCCTTCACCCATGTAGATTGCACCAGACGGATCGGCACAGAAGGCTGAAATTGCGTGGTGGGTGTCGTGATCGTCGAAGCCTGAGAGGACGTATTCTTTGACATCATATTTGTCATCACCATTGGTGTCCTTGAGGAGGACAAGGGAATCGGACTGTGAGACGTAGACTCCTTCTGGAGCGAATTCGAAGCCGATAGGGATGTGGAGGTCGTCAGCAAAGACAGTTTCTTTATCCGCTTTACCGTCGCCGTTAGTATCCTCGAGGATGATGAGGGTATCGGTAGGTTTCGGATCACCCACGCGCCAGTGTGGGTAGGATGGCATACAGGCCACCCAGAGACGGCCTTTATTATCGAAAGCCATCTGTACTGGGTTAGCGAGGTTTTTGAAGTCAGTTTCTGAGGCAAAGAGTTCGACTTTGTATCCATCAGGAACGTTGAATTCTTTTACAGCTTCTTGACCGCTCTTGTAGTCGGGATTGCCATTTTTATTACTTGGCTTGTAGTTCGTTTTTACCTCTGGGAGAGGATGCGTTTTCGCATCGGCCGCAGCGAGGTCGAATGTTTTGCCGTTAGCAGCAGCCCAAATTGCCTGATCTCGAACCTGGGTCATCTCTGCAGCTTTTTTCAATTCATCGGGGTAGTTTTGGGGGCCGTATGGTTTGAAGCGTCGGCCATAGACGTGGACTCCGTTAGGGATTTTGTAGTAATTGTGCCAAAGCCAATTCTTTTCGTTCACGGCCTTGTGGATTCTTTCCCGTTTGTCAGCTGCTTTGGCAGGAGCCTTCCCGAAGACGGCATCTGCTAGGAATGGTGCGAAAAGGGAATAGCCTTTGGCATTGAGCAAGGCACCGTCACGAGTGATGGGCTTTTTTTCTGCTGTGATCCAAGCTTTAGATGCATTGAAGGCGTCGACGAAGAGAACATTGTTAGACGCCGCAACCTCTTGCATAGCTTTGGTATAGAGGGCGAGGTTTTGGTTTTCGACGATTCCATCTGGGGTGTCTTGAGTGGCAGAGAGATTTTCGAAAGCAGTGGGGGAGACCAGCGCTATTTGAGGCGCACTCTTGCCGTTGTATTTTTGTCCTTTGGTGTGTTTGAGGAATGCATCGAGTTCCTTTTTAAAGCGTTCGACTTGGTCGGGGCCATCGAATGATGAGGTGAAGCCGAAGCAGGCGATGACGGTATCTGTCTTGAGTTTAGTGAGCCATTGATCTGGAGTTTCAAAATGGCCGGTGGCGCCGGTTTTTGCTTTGAGGTCATCTCTGACGAGGTCCTTAGCGCCGGGGAATGCGTATTGGCCATCATAGCCACGTCCAGGTTGGGGACGGAATCCGGGGGTGTTTGCCTCATCGCCCATGTTGCGGATGGTGAGCTTAGCATCTGGGTAGCGCATTTGGAGTTCGGTTTCGAAGTCGCCGAATTTGGGCATTCTAGATGCAAGGCCGTTACCGATAATGGTGATATGGGCGTTAGGGGTAATGGTGAGGGCTGAGGAGCTGCTGGTTGCCGACTGGCTCCACTGGCTTGTGTGGATGTGTTCCACAGGGGTGGCGTAGGCAGTGGCGAGAGCTAGACTCGCTACTGAGCTCGTGAGGGTAAAATGGATTCTATCTATCATGATCGTGGTGAATGGTTGGTATTGGAATGTTGGGGGGAGGAGGTAGGGGGCTTACTTCACGATGAAGTCAGCAGGCTTGAGGCCTTTTTTGTATGTTTTGAAGGAATACTTGGTTGGGTTCCAAGAGCCGGGTAGTGTGACATCGGCTTTTGTTGGAACGTCCATTTCGAGTCCCCAGTAGACGCCATTGATGACGAGGCGACGGAGATTTTCGTCACTGAGGTCCGTGGCTGCACCCATAGTAGTTGTGAGGATACGGTTAGGTTTAGAGCCCGTATTTTTAAATTCACGGAGCCAAGCGATTGGCATCATGGGGCTATTTTTTTTGCCTTCAACAGCTGGGGATTTTGGATCCAATGTTTGGGTCACTTCTCCGCGCAAGAGGATGGTTGAGGGAGCGAGCGGGTTGGCTCCGTAGACATCGGTGGTTCCAAAGATGGTGCCCACAGCATTGAGGACTGGGTGTTTGGCATTCGCTTGTTCTACAACGGAGCGTGTGCCTTCTTTTTTATGTTTTCCGTGGTGGTTGACCCAGGTTTCACCGAGCACTTGGCGGCCGAAGCCTTTTTCCCAGCCACTGTCTTTTTTCGCATTGAAGCTGTATTTGGCCCACTTGCTGTCCTTAGGAAATTTGAAGGCGTGGGTGGAGGTACGGAGGGCGACGATAGGAACGCCACGGTTGAGGGCATTGTCGAAACGCTCCATGGAGGTATCATCCCAGTGGCGAAAGCGCAGGCTCATGACGATGGCGTCTGCATTTTCGAGTGACTCTGAGTGGGAGAGGTTGGCACCAGCTTCTGGGTTGACGGTGCCATCGGCATTGAGGGAGAAGAGGACTGAGCACTTGAAGCCTTGTTTGGCAAGAATTTGGCCGAGCATCGGCATGGCTTCTTCGGAACGGTATTCTTCGTCACCTGCGAGGAGGACGACATGCTTGCCGTTGGCAGTCCCAGTCGGTTCAAAAACGAGGTGGTCAGTGTCTGCAGCCATCAAAGTAGATGCTGTTAGGGTGAGTGTGAGGGCTGAGGTGAGTGTAGCTTTCATCTTGTTGTGTGTGTTGAAGGTAGAGGATATATAAGGATGTATGGGGGAAATCTGTCAAAATGTTACGCTGAGAGAGTATTCTGACGGAAGGATGCCATACGTTGCTGATTTTATTCAAAAAAATAGCCCCGGTGGAGAGTGTGCACTCCACCGGGGCCAGAGTGCCAGTTGCATGGCAGTTCCTACTAACTCTCGGCAGAGAGTGTGTTGAAGAGATCGAGTGCCTCTTGTGGTTTGAGTCCGTCGTGGACGACACCTGCGACAGCGGCCATCATGGCGGCAGGGGCTTCAGATTGGAAGACGTTGCGACCCATGTCTACGCCTGCGGCACCGCATTGGATGGCGTTGTAGCAGAGTTCGAGGGCTTCGAGTTCAGGAAGCTTTTTACCGCCTGCGATAACGACAGGAACGGGTGTGCAAGCAACGACTTTTTCAAACCCTTCGGTGTAGTATGTTTTGACGATGGAGGCGCCGTTTTCAGCGCAGACGCGGGAGGCCATAGCGAAGTAGCGGGCGTCACGTGCCATTTTTTTTCCGACTGCGGTGACACCCATGACTGGGATGCCGTACTTGCTGCCGATGTCTACGAGTTTACTGAAGTTGGCGATGGTTTTGTGCTCAGTTTCTTCTTCACCGACTGAGATCATAGCAGCCATAGCTGAGGCGTTCATGCGGATAGCGTCTTCTTCTGCGATGAGCACATTGTGGTTCATCTCGGTGAGGATAGTGGTGCCGGTATCGGTACGAAGACAGACAGGCTTTGAGCAGCCAGCTGGAATAGAGGAGCGGATCATACCGCGTGTCCCCATGATACAGTCTGCGTGTTCTACGAGCGGGGCGATGTTGAGGTCAACACGCTCTAGGCCGGAGGTAGGTCCCATGAGGAAGCCGTGATCGAATGCGAGCATGACTGTGTTACCGGACTTCTGGTTAAAGATGCGAGCCATGCGGTTTTTCAAGCCCCAGTCGGAGTTGTTAATACCTTTGAGGTAGAAGCCGCTGGTGTCTGCTGGAGTATCAAGGCCGAAGCTCTTGCCTTCTCTGATGTCGTCTGTATCTGCCATATTGGAGTTAGTGTGTTAGAGTTTAGTCTTTTATGTTTAAGGTCGCTAGATGCGACACTGAGATTTTTAGGAAGTAGTTTTAGCCGTTGATATAGGCATCCATGGTTTCGAGAATGAAGGTGACTGAGATGGCTCCGGCGTCAGGAAGGCCGAGAGTTTTTTCACCGAGTGTTTTGGCACGCCCCATGGTGGCGATCATATCTTTGGAGTCTTCTTTACCGGCTTCAGCAGCAGCGGCTACGGCCTTGATAGAGACAGCGAGAGGCTGATCGATATTCGCTTTAGCAGCCTCAGCAGCAGGGGCGAGGGCGTCGATCATGGTTTTGTCACCGGGCTTTGCCCCGCCTCTGCCCATTACATCTTTAAGTGATTGGTTGAGGAGGTGCGATAATTCGTGTGAGCCAAAGCAGTCTGCGCCATGCATGGTTTTACCTCCGGCTAGGAAGAGTGAGCCAAAGACGACACCGGAGGCGCCACCCATCGTCGTGAGCAGGGCGTTACCGGCGGTCTGATAGAGGTCGCGCAGGTTATCGAAGGATGTGCCAGTAAGTTCTTTTTTGAGGGCTGTGAAGCCGCGAGCCATGCCGAGTCCATGGTCTCCGTCACCAAGGTCGCGGTCGGCTTGTGAGAGAATTGGCTCTGAGTCGATGATTTTGTCTGCGACGGCGAGGGCCATTTCCTGAGCTTGGGCGATTGTGAGGCCTTCGTTAGATTTTGAGAGGTCAAGGAGCTTTTGTTTGTTAGCTTTGGCCTTCACAGTGTTTTTAGCCGCTTCGCTAGAGTTGTTAGAGCGGGTGTATGAAGTCCCTTTGAGAGGACCTTCCATTTTTGAGTAACAGAAGGACTCGCAAGGCATGGACCAGAGTTGTTTAAGCTCTTCATCGACGCGAGTGACGGAGAATGAGAGGCCGGCCATTTCTTGGCAGGTAACGTATGGGCCCATGACGACGTCGAAGATTTCGATTCCTTTGTTTTCGAAATATTCGGCAGCTTTACGCATACAGACGAGGCACTCCATCATAGTGGTTGCGCCGAGTGAGTTGATAAAGAGGATGATTTCGTCACCGGACTTAAGAGGGGCGACATCGGCATCGTCTGCATAGTCTTTGACGATGAGATCGAGCATTCGGACAGTGAGGTCGTCAGCGGTGGTCATGGGGATTTCACCGACACCCGCTTCACCGTGAATACCCATTCCGAGGCCCACCATGCCTTCTTCGAGTTCGAAGGTGGGTTTTCCTGTTGCGGGGATGGAGCCGGGAGCCATAGCTGCACCAACAGAGCGGGTTTGTAGGCAGGCTTTCTCGGCCACGGCTGCAAGCTCGTCGAGTGATTCAGCGGATTGAGATGCGGCACCAGCGAGTTTCACGATGGGGACGAGGCCTGCGATGCCGCGACGGTCGTGTTTGCGTTCTGGTGGAGCGGAGGCTACATCGTCGGCAATGAGAACGGTTCTAACGTCGGCCCCCTCAGCTTCTGCCATTTCGGCGCCGACATTAAAGTTCATGACATCTCCAGCGTAATTGCCGTAGAGGTAGAGGACTCCATTTCCTCGGTCGATTGCAGAGGTTGCTTCTTGGACAATATTAGGTGCTGGGGCGGCGAAGATGTCACCACAGGCAGCGCCGTCGGCCATATTTTTACCCACCATAGCGTGGTAGATGGGTTCGTGGCCAGCACCACCGCCAACGAGGAGGGCGACTTTTCCGTCGGGGATATCATTTTTAACGATAGAGCGAGTGCCTACTTTGTAGCATTGGCCGTTGTAGGCTTCGACGAGTCCTTCGAGCAGCTCATCTGCTGCTTTGAGAGGGTCGTTGAGGAGTTTGGGTGCAAAATTAGCCATAATATTGTGATTTTTAGGATGGCAGGGCAAAGTATTGTGCCCTGTTGCTGTGGTAGTATTTTTTCTCTGAAGGTATGGTGTTAGATGATGCGGTCATTCCCGCCATCGACAGGGATCTGAGCACCGGTGGTTTTACCGAAGAGTGGAGAGGCCATAGCTGCGACCATCTGTCCGACATTAGCGGACTTAATTTCGGTTTTGAGGAGGTTGCGGGTCTTGTACTCCTCGACTGTTAGTCCGTAGCGTTCAGCGGAGCGTTGGAGGTTTTCTGGGGTCCAGAGTTTGGTGTCGAAGACGGCATCTGGGTGGATAATATTGCAGCGCACGCCTGCTGGGGCGAGCTCGAGAGCTGCGACACGGCAGAGTTGGTTCAGGCCGGCTTTTGCGCAGGAATATGAAGCTGCACCGGCACCGGGGGCGTTGACGTTACGAGAACCAACGAGAACGATAGCGCCACCTATGCCCAGTTTGATGAAGGGGATGGTCTCACGGAGGAGTTTCTGGTGAGAAGTGAGGTTGACTGCAAAGGATTTGTCCCAGTTTTGTTGTTCGAGGTCCTCGAGGTAAGCGCCGGCTGTGAAGATGCCAGCATTAGACACGAGGATGTCTAGGCCACCGTAGTTAGAGATGATGGTTTCAACGACATTTTTGATCGCCTTATCGTCTGTTAGGTTGGCAACGATTCCTAAGCCACCAATTTTTTCCATGGCCTCGACGATTTCAGGGTTGAGGTCAGCACCGATGACAGTGGCACCTTGGAGGGCGAGTTGTTCTGCGCAGGCGAAACCGATACCGGCAGCGGCACCAGTGACGAGAGCAATCTTTCCTTGATGGGGTGGTTTGTTAGCAGCGCCTTTTTTAAGTTTTGCTTGTTCTAGCTCCCAGTATTCGATTTCAAAGAGGTCTTTGGCTGGGAGAGCTTTCCAAGCGCCGAATGCGTGTTCTGTTTTTAGGATAGTATCGACGGAATGTTCGGCGATATCGGCGATAATATTGGCTTCTTTGAGGGTGGCACCGAAGGAGACGACACCGTGGTTGGCCCAGGCGCCCCAGCGAGGCGCGGTATCGAGAATCGTTTCTGTCGTAGCATGTTTTTCAAAGTAGGCTGTGTAATCTTTGGCGTACTTGGAGACAGCTTTAGATGGGTCCGCGCCATCGCTAAGGTAGAGTGGGAGGCGTTTGGTGCGAATGGTGTGGTCTGGAGTGACAGGTCCTTTTTTACAGATCGCTGCGAGTTTGGAAGTAGCTGCGAAAGCGGTTGCGGCTTTTGAAGTAGAGAGGCGTGCGATGCAGGGGGTGGCGCGTTGTTTGGAAACGGCTTGTCGGAGAGCGGCTAGGCCGAGGAGGTCCTTTTTGGCTTTCGCTTTCTTAATGGGGTTTGGTTTGAGGTGGCTTGCGAGGTATTTTTCCGCCTGGGTGACCTTTTTGATCATGAGGTCATAGGATTTTTTCGCATCATCGTGGAAGGTAAAGATCCCGTGGTTCATGAGGATGAGGCCATCGACTTTTGATAGGTCTTTACCGGCCATGGCTTTTTGGACTGCTTTAGCGAGCACGAAGCCAGGCATGACGTAGGGGACAACGATCATCGAGTCGCCGAAGCACGCTTTGATGTGTTTTTTACCTTGTGGGTTATTGGTGAGAGCGAGGATGGCATCTGCGTGAGTGTGATCAACAAACTTAGCGGGGATGACTGCGTGGACGATAGCCTCGATAGATGGATTGGGAGCCGCTGGATCCAGAAGCCCGAGACGTTGTTGTTCAACCATATCGGCATCTGATAGAGTCTCGAGTTCTGCAAGTTTGAGGAGGGTGTCCATGCGCACCGCTGGGAAGCCAGGTTTCTCAATGGTTGCAAGATCCCAGCCAGATCCTTTGACGCAGAGCACTTCTACGAAATTTCCGAAGAAGTCTTTGACGGTCGTTTTGACGGAGGTGTTGCCCCCACCGTGGAGGACGAGGTCAGCTTCTTGGCCAAGGAGGCGAGATGTATAGACGCGGAGTGCGAGGTCATCCTTTTTGGGTGCGTCTTTCGTGTTGTAGAGATTCTTCATTGGAAACGGTTCAAGTGTGCGCGGCTTGGGAGGTCGGTACGCTGCGAGCTAGAGGTGTGGGCTGTGTATGCGCCCTTGAGGGAGGGGGGAGGGGGGAGTGTGAGTGATCTACCCCAGATTAGGGTAGATCATGTGTGATTCCGGATGATGGAATTATCCGAGGAGTGGAACGAGTTGTTCGTTGCACCACTCACCATTTTGGATAGTGACTTCGTCTGGGTGCTTAATGGCGTATTCACATTCATCTTCGCAGATGATCCAGCCTTTGTAGTTACGTTGGACGAGGAACTCGGTGATTTTATGGAAATCGACCTTACCTGAGCCCATCTGTGACCAAGGCTCTGGGCCATTGCCAGAGAAGTCCTTGTAATGGACGTGATTAATCAGGTGTTGCCACTTGGTCATGGTGTCGATGATATCCATACCGCCGCGCACGATGTGTCCGACGTCTGGGGTCCAGCCTGTGACTGATGGATCGAGTGAGTTAAGAACAACATCGTAATCTTCTTGGGTGCGCACGAGTGATCCCGGAGGTGAATTCGGGTGGAAGGAGCAGTTGAGGCCAGCTTCAGCGGCGCGGCGAGAAACATGGTTTACGTTGTTCACCAAATTGAGGCGGCGTTGTTGTAGGTTGTGGCGGCCACCAGGGAGGGGGACCGTGCCGAGGGCCGCGCCCGGGAAGAGTTTGAGAGTCTCGATTGTCCAATCGGCGCAGGCGCGCTCGGACTCAGTTTCTTCTTCTTGGTCCCAGGCACAGATAAGTGCGAGAGCTGCGAGCTCGACACCCGCTTCATCGAGAGCATCTTTGAGTTTTGCAGGATCTTTAAAATCGCCGAGCCAGTATGTATCGTATGGTTCTAACACCATTGGTTCGATACCTTTGAAACCACCTTTTTTGACTACCTTAGCCATGTGGTCGAGTTTGTTAGCATTGCCGTCACCGTAGCCGTCCATGAACCAGGTGTAGACTTCTGCGCCAAATTTAATGTCGCTCATAATAAGTGTGTTTGTGTTTAGATTTTTAGTTAGGGATTAGTTTGCGAGAAGCCACTCAGTTGTTTTTGAGTTGAATGCTTCGAGGTTTTCGAAGTGGAAGCCATGGCCAGCGTTATCGTAGAAGTAGGTATCACAATTTGGTATAGCGTTTGCGACTTCGTTAGACATCCAGAGTGGGGTGAAGATGTCATCGATTCCCCCAGTGACGTAACAAGGAGTTTGAATGTTAGGCAATTGTTCCAAGGTGTCATGGCTGGTGCAGGCAGCAGCTTGAGCTTGGAGTCCGTGGAGGGGTTGTGGGGTTGGGTCGAGGTCAGCGGCTTGTTGGCCTTCGGCTAGTGATGCGTAGCAATCGGCATTATCCCAGAATGGTTTGGCGAAAATCAATGTCTGGATGTAGTGCATGAATTCACCGGGTGTGAAGCGAGCTTTACAGTTTGCCATGTGTTGGAAGATGCCTTTTGCGTAGTTGTCACAGCGTGCCCAAGTGCACATGAGAATAGCGCTTTTGACTTTCTCTGGGTGGCGAAGCATGAGTTGTTGGGCAATAATGGAGCCCATGGAGCAGCCGACGATGCGAGCAGATTCGATCCCAAGAGTATCCATGAGAGCTGCATAGTCGTCAGCCATCATGGCAGAGGAATAAGGGCCTTCAGGTTTATCGGATAGGCCAACTCCACGGTTGTCTGGCATGATGCAACGGAAGTGTTTAGACCATTCTTCGGCATGTGCTTCCCAGACAGCACCAGGGGCAGTGATGCCCATGATGCAGATGAGAGGTTCGCCGGAGCCAGACTCTTGGTAATGCATTTGGATTCCGTTAGCGGATACGGTAGGCATGATAAGACTGTGTTTTGTTAGTAATGCGGGGGGCATGGAGGAGGCTAGCCGACAGCGTTACGGACTTTGATCATTGCGTCCAAGATGGCATCCCACGTTTTTGGAGCCTCGAGGACAGCATTGTCGAACATGCAGCCGTCCCAGCAGATATGTTCGATACCGCGTTGGTCATAATCTTTAAGCCACATTTCTGCACAGCGCGTGATGTCGAGTTTTCCGTTCGGGTCATCAGCCTGGCAGTGGCGGCCTGTTTTATCGTGGTCACCCGTACCGTGCACTGATCCGTCGTTTTGAGCGACGTGGAAATCGATTGTCCATGGGCGAAGTGCGTCGGTCATGGTCTTATAAGCAGCCCAGAATTCTTCTTCACTGTATCCTTCCTTGAGTAGTGCTGCTTCTGGGGCATTGTAACCTAGTAGATAAAGGTAAGTGTGTGCGAGATCTGCCTGGAACCCAACAGTGGAGGGCATGCCAGTTTCTTCGAGAGTGTTGAGCATGTGTTTCCACGAGTGCATGCCGCCCCAACAGATTTCACCTTCAGCAGCGAGGCGTTCGCCGTGTTCAGCAGCGACGGCACCAGCGCGCTGGAAGGTTTCTGCGAGCAATTTAGTATTGGCTACTTCGTCTTTTGCAAAATCTTCTGGGCCGCCTGCGGAGTCGATACGGATAATGCCGTAATCTCTGGCGCCATGTTCTTTGAGTACTTGACCAATTTTAGCGGAGAGGGCGACGGCGTGTACAAAGTTATCTCTGTCGTCTTGGGAGCCAAATGCGCAGCCTCCGACGGTGCCAGGCCAGACTGGTGCTACCAGTGAGCCAATTTTAAAACCGTTCTCAGCAATTTTATCAGCCATGCGACGGATATCATCAATGGAAGCTTCTGGGTCGGTGTGTGGGTGGAAAAGGAAGAGGTCAATGCCGTCATATTTTTGGCCGTCGACTTCCGCATTCTTGGTGAGTTCGATCATGCGATCGAGTGAGATGGGTGGGTGGTCGGTGCCTTCTTCTTTGCCGACGAGGCCGGGCCACATTGCATTGTGTAGTTTGAGTGCCATAATGAGTTGGTTTTGTTATTGGGTTCGAAGCGCTCAGTGCTGAGCACCAAAAATTTCTACACCCAGCATATACGTGAAATGCTGGGTGTATTGTATGGCTACGTGAATTTTTTGTATGAAATCGGCAATGTGTGGAGTGGGTCTAGCGACCGACTCTTGCACGGTGTCGTTTTCTATAGTGAAGAGGAGTCTCGTTTGTGATGCGCGAGAATTCACGGCTGAAGTGACTTTGGTCGACGTAGCCACAAGAGGCGGAGATGCCGGCCAGAGGTTCGTCAGTGTGGCTTAATTTATAGCAGGCATCGTGGACGCGGAGGTGTCGGATGTACTGACGCGGGGTCATGTGGAGTTGTTTTTTGAACTTTCTCTCAAAGGCGCTCACGGAGAGGTGAGCGAGTTTTGCGAGTTCGGTGACACGGATATTTTCAGCAAAGCGGTCGTGCATGACCTTGAGTGGGGTGCCGAGTTCTGAGTGGATGTCGATGGCGGAGGTGCCGGTGGAGAATGGGCGGGTCGTGCCTGCGATGGCGACTACTTTCCCTGAGGGGGCGAAGAGGGGGATTTTTGTGGTGGTAGACCAGTCGACGAAGCCTTTACCACGGGGGACGAGTTCTACTTTATTATAAAGGGGTTTGCCTGAAGTGATGACTTGGATATCATCTTTTGCGTAAGCGCTTGCTTGGCTGGGGGGGAAGAAGTCTCGGTCGGTTTTGCCGAGTAGTTCATGAGGGACTTCTACTCCGAGTTTTTTTGCGAGTCGTTCGTTAGCGGATACGAAGCGAAGTTCGGTGTCTTTGACAAAATAGAGGAAGCCGGGAAGGTGGTCAAAGAGGCCTTCGCCGTGGTCTGGTAGTTGGTGTTCTTGAAAAAATGTTAGATTTTTCATCTGTTAGGTTCGTAGGTGTGTTGGGGGGCATTGTGGTGTTAGGTGTGGGGGAGTGAGGGGGGAGATCGCGCAGGGGGGGGGGGTGGGGATCTGATAGATCCTTATACAAATCATTTATGATGAGGCAATCACGAAATGCGGATGGATGATTAGCGTTTTTTTGGGAGTCGCTTACCGCTGAGTCTAGCCTGGATGAGGTTAGAGCAGGAGCCTTTAGTTCGGAGTTCTTCGCAATTGGCTTCGATTCTAATTGATTGGCTTTTAGGGAGGAAGCCTAGGCGTTTAGTGAGGCAGTTATTGAGGAGTTCGAGGTGATTGTCTTCGAACTCGATCACTTTTCCGCAGTCGACACAGATGAGGTGGTTGTGAGCGGGTTTATCGTTAAAGTTGGGGTCGTAAGTTTTGATATCTTCTCCGAGGTCAATTTCGTGGAGGAGATTGGCTTCGACGAGGAGGCTCAGGGTGCGGTAGACAGTGGCTCGGGATGCTTTGGAGTTCGTTTTACGAATGCGGTCCCAGAGTTCATCGGCAGTGAAATGGTCATCGGATTCGAAGATGATATCGATGATAGCATTTCTTTGGGGGGTGCTGCGCAATCCTTTGGTTTTGAGGAAGAGGTTTAGTTTATCGTGGATTTCCGCTAGCATGCTCATAAGGGTCTTAGGAGTTTTTTGCAGATTGATAGCATCTTGGCAACAATTGAGAGTTGGATTTTTTGGATCATGGGCTAACACGATGTGTATGAAATTTTATCGCTGTGCCATTCTTCTGCCTATGTTTTTAGTGGTGTCGTGTTCGAATCAAGTGGAGGACGCAGTGGAGGTTAGTGAGTTTCATTTGAAGTCAATGAAGCGGGTTGAGCGCGAGAGTCGGGTAGTAAGGGCTGAGCAGATGAAGAGGTTGCGAGGGGCGGTGAGTGCGAAGGAGCAGAGAGAGCGCAAGGGGCATTATTACACTGTTTCTTGGAAGTTGGGGGAGTCGGGGGGAGTGGATCCAGTGCGCGTGGTCTTATTATATCAGCAGGCAGGAACTGGGGCGAAGGTGTTGAAGCGGGAGCAGGTTTTTGCAGCAAATCAGACAAAAGGGAAGTGTGAGTTCGCTATCATAGGTGAACCCTATCAGAAGAATGGGAGGGTACTAAGTTGGCGTACAGAGTTATATTCTGGGGCTAATTTGCGAGCTTCTGAGCAATCATATCTATGGGAATGAGGCTCAGATCAAGGCGCTGTGATGTGCGATGTGTTGAATGGTATTTTTCCTGCTCTATTGATTGACGGTTCGCCATAAGAAGCTATCATCAAAACTAAGGCTGGCAGGTAGATCAGCGATTCCAACAGTGAGCAATTCAAATATCATTCTTGCGGGTAATGTAAACGGACTCGGATGGGTCCGCTGTGAAGGCAAAGGTTCTTTCATGAATAGCCCCAAACTGAAGTCATGGGCAGACGACCAACTTCAGGCTGGTATCGTGCATATCGTTATTGATTTGGAGGAGTGTACAGGAATGGATTCGACCTTCATGGGTACGATGGCGGGATTAGCAATGCGTTTGGTGAAGACCACCGGAGGTTTGTTAGAGATAGCATCTGCAGATAAGAAGAATAGTCAGTCGTTGGATGATTTAGGCTTAAGTTCGTTAATGACGATTAACCCTGAGTCTCCGGAATGGGCTGGTCAGGAATTTAGCGTTCGGAAGTCGCTGACTGAGTATGGATTGGCGAATTCTACGGATCGGACCCAGCATGTATTTGATGCGCACAAGACCTTGGTCGAAGCGGATGAGAGTAACACGGATAAGTTTTCTACGGTTTTGGACTGTTTGGAAGCTGAGTTGCTTTCGCGTGATCCATCTAATGAGCAATAGCGAAACTTGGCTGAGTGAAGAGTTTGTTTGTTGAGTTAGATTCTGTATTTGGCGAGACGGACACGTTAGTTGGTCTGAGTTTGCTATTTTCAACAGTGTTGTTGTTTTCACTGTTGATTAGTTGGAGGAGGATGCGTGCAAAGTTGACGGTATCTGAGGAGCAGAAGCAGGTCATTGAGGGGGAGGAGCATCGGATGTTTGAGTTCTTGCACACCTTAGGGATTGCGTTGGAGCAGGACCATTCGGCGTCGAAGTTGCACAGGGAGATTGTTGATGGATTAGTGGATGTGGTGAGTGCGCGAGGTGGGGCTCTCTACTTATTGGAATCGACCCGGCGATTTTTGGTTCCGAAGGCGATTTCTGACCAATGTCCACTTTTGATAGGACTTCCAGTGGAAGTGTATAAGAAGGCTGGGGGAGATGTGCGGGCGTTGAAGAGTCATGTGCAGCTAAGTAAGGTGCCCTTTGATGAGGGGATGTTGGGGGCAGTTTTGTCCTCTGGGGTGACGCAGGTGGTGAGGGATGTGAAGAATCATGAAGCGTTTCGCGATGCCTTCGTGCATTATTTTGGGGATGTGTCGGCGATGGTTGCCCCCTTGAAGTATGGTGGGCGCGATTTGGGGGTGATCGCGGTGGCGCGAAAGCATGAGGATGGAAAGTTTACGGGGAACGAGTTTGAATTATTTAAGTCTGCTAGTGAGCAGGCAGCCTTTGCATTAGGGAATGCAATGATTCATCAAGAGGCTGGTGAGAAGCGAAAGATTGAGAGTGAGTTACGCACGGCTCAGGAGGTTCAGCAGGTTTTATTGCCGCGAGAATGTCCGAAGATTCATGGGTACAGTATTCAGGGGGTAAATCAGCCGGCTCGATTGATTAGTGGGGATTACTATGATTACATTGCTTTGGGAGATGGGCGTTGGGTAGTGGTGATAGCCGATGTTTCAGGCAAGGGGGTGGCGGCAGGATTGCTAATGGCGATGTGTCGTAGTGTGTTGCGATCTGAATTGATGCGTGAGAAGGATGCATTGAAAGCGGTCTCACAGTTAAATCGTCAGCTATTCCCGGATATCCGTGAGGATTCGTTTATTAGTCTAGCTGTTTATGTGATCAATGAGGGGGATGGTAAGGTTCAGCTGGTTCGGGCTGGGCATGATAAGGCCCCATTGTTAAGGATGGCGAGTGGAGAGGTGGAGTGGTTGAAGCCAGCGGGCTTGGCTATCGGTTTAGATGACGGAGATGTCTTTGAGCGCGTAACCAAGCTCTATGAGTTTGAGATAGAATCTGGGGATACCTTGCTAATGTATACGGACGGAGTGACTGAGGCTCGCAATGTTAGTGAGGATGAATTTGGGGAAGAGCGGATGGTGCGAGTGCTTAAGCAGTCGGCGTCAGAGGGGGTGGAGAAGGTGGTTTCTGAAATGGTGGTAGAACTGAAAAAGTTTGTGGATGGAGCGATGCAGTCGGATGATATCACGATGATAGCGTTGCAGAAGGTGGATTAGAAAGGAATTTGGGTAGCGGCTTGGGCACTCTGTGCTATGAAGTTGGTATGCAGGTTGAGATATTGAATACTGGCACTGAGTTGTTACTGGGCACGACTCAGAATACGCATGGTGGGTGGCTCGGAGCTGCGCTCAGGAATTTAGGGGTGCGTGTGGCTCGGCAGGTGACGGTAGCAGATGGTGAGCCGGTGATGGAGGCGATAAAGGAGGGTGTTGAGCGTGCAGATATACTGATTGTGACTGGAGGTTTAGGGCCTACGAGTGATGATTTGACCAGGGAGGCAGTCGCTGAGGCGATGGGGATCGAATTGATAGAGGATGAGCATGCGTTGAGGGTGATAGAGGCATTTTTTCAAAAGATTGGAAAAGAGATGGCGCCCTCGAACCGCAAGCAGGCTTTGATTCCTTGTGGGGCTGAGGTGTTGCCGAATCCGAATGGAACAGCACCGGGGGTGTATGTGCCTCCTCGATTGGGGAAGGGGGCTCCTTGTGCCGTTTTCTTGCTACCTGGGCCTCCGCGTGAATTGTATCCGATGTATCATGCAGAGGTGCCGCACCGTGTGAGGGCGTTGGCTGACATTGGCGAGAGTCATACGATGGTTGAGATGAAATTTACTGGGATTGGAGAAAGTGATTTTCATGAGTCCTTAGATTCGCGCTTACAGGCGATTCGAGGTTTAGAGGTGGGGTATTGTGCTCGGCCCTCTGAGGTTGACTTAAGATTGATTGGTGAGGCAGAGGTGGTGGAAGAGGCGAGACAGTTGGTGGCAGAGGTCTTCCCTGATGAAATGATCAGTGATGATGGTAGGAGTTTGGAGAAGGTAGTTGTGGACCTTCTAACCGAGAAAGGGCTGCTGATAGCGACTGCTGAGAGTTGTACGGGGGGGGCGATAGCGAGTCGCTTGACGGATGTAGCGGGTGCTTCAGAGGTATTTACACACGGGTTTGTAAGTTACTCGAATGCGGCGAAGAGCCAATTGTTAGGTGTGGATGAAGCTGCGTTAGAAGCGCATGGGGCGGTGAGTGAAGTGGTTGCCAAGGCGATGGCTGAGGGGGCGTTGCAGCAGAGCGGTGCGGATATTGCAGTGGCTGTGACGGGTATTGCAGGTCCTGGAGGTGGGAGTGAGGAGAAGCCCGTGGGTACAGTGTGGATTGGGCTGGCTGTAAGGGGGAGAGAAGTGGCTGCCGTGAGGGCGTTTTACCCAAAGGATCGCGCCACTTTCAAATTGATGGTTGAGCAGCGTGCACTAGATATGGTGCGTAAGGTGTTGGTGCGCTTTTAGCGGTGGTAGGGTTCGCCTCTTTGCATGGTGGCAATGCGGTAGAGTTGTTCGAGCAAGACTACGAGGGCGAGCTCGTGCTGGAGTGTGAGTGGACTGAGGGCCCAGACGAGGTCTGCTCGATCACGAAGGTCTTGGGTGTGTCCGTCTGAGGCGCCGATGAGGTAGGTGGCGCGTTTTTCGCCACGCATTTCCCATTGGTTAATTTTATTGAAGAGTTGTTGGGTAGTGAGTTGTTCCCCTCTTTCATCCATGACGACACGAATAGCATTTTGGCTTCCATCCAGGAGACGTTTTGAGACATCAATGCTGGAGCCATCTTTAACGTGTTTGAGGTCGTAGGAGCCGTAGCGGGTGAGGCGTTTTTTGTACTCGGCGACCCCGTCTTTTGCGTATTTGAGAGAGGGTTTTCCAGCAACGATGATTTGATGTTTCATGGTGTTGAGTATGTCTTAGGACGGCGCTTAGGTGAGGGATCCACCGCAGGATGATCCTGACCCAGCGGTGCAGCCAAAGCAATGGCTTGCAGTTTGGATCGGGATTTCACTGAAGGTGTTGGGGTTGATATCCCAGACAAAGAGTGGGTCGTCACCATTTTTTAGACCGAGCTTAAGCATTTGGTTAAAATCGCAATCAAATACTTCACCAAGCCAGGAGGTGTTGATGGTGTTGCGACACATTAGGCCTTCAATAGTGTTAGGGTTGAAGGCTTCGCGCAGAAGTTGGTGGTAGGCGTTGAGTTGGTTGTTGCGTTTGAGGTATGAGGCAAACCGTGCGATAGGCATGTTTGCGATACAGAAGAGGGAATGAAAATCGATATCGAAGTGTTTTTTCATTTCTACTTTATAATCATTTTCGAGCTCGTGTTGGTCTGGTGGGAGGAATGCGCCATTTGGGTTATAAACGAAATTGAGCTCGAGTTCGGGGGTGCGACCATAACCGAGAGCGTTCAACTTTTGGAAGGCGGAGATGGAGGCATCGAATACTCCTTCGCCTCGTTGGGCGTTGACATTGTCTGGAGCGTAGCAAGGCATGGATGCGATAATGCTGATTTGGTGTTGCGCGTGGAATTCTGGGATCCACTCGTATCCGGGCTCTTCAATGATTGTGGCATTGAGGCGCGTCATTACCTTTCTTGGGGTAGAGAAGTTACGCACTGACTCAACGAGGTAGCGAAAATCGGGGATCATTTCTGGGGTGCCGCCAGTGAGATCGAGGGTATGGATATCGGTTTGTTCGAACCAGGTAAGGATTTTGTCGATGGTGTCACGGCTCATGATTTCCTTACGCTTAGGGCCTGCATTCACATGGCAGTGTACACAGGTGAGGTTGCAGAGTTTTCCAATGTTTAGTTGGAGTATCTCTGGGGTGGTTCTTGTGAGTGGGTGGTGGGCGTTAGAGAGTGCTAGGTCAAAGGGGTTCATTTAGCTGTGCGTATGAGAATAGTTATCTTGTTGTGGAGAGGTTAGGTCGAGTGGATGCGATGTGATTATAGATAGAGGTGGGGATTGTAATAGAATTATTGTGAGTTTCGGATGAAATTGTGAGCATCTCGCTTGAGAAATATTCCAGACTAACTATTTTAAGTTCATGCAGACAATCTCACCTCTCATAATGAATGTGCTAGCCCTTGGTGGCGTGGCGATCACCTTGATCATTTTAGCGGCGCTCGTTGCGCTGGTTATTTTTTGGGTGATGGCTGCATACAACGGGTTAGTGAAATTGAGGAATCGCTATAAGAACGCATTTGCACAGATTGATGTGCAGTTAAAGAGGCGTCATGATTTGATTCCGAATTTGGTTGAGACTGCGAAGAAGTTTATGGCGCACGAGCGGGAAACTTTAGAGGCTGTAATAGCAGCGCGTAATGCGGCAGCATCTGCCCGCAAGGGAGTGAGCCCGGATGATGCGGGTGACATGAAGAATTTAATGGCGTCCGAGGGGGCGTTGGGGGCATCCTTGGGGAATTTGTTTGCTCTGTCTGAGTCTTATCCGGATTTGAAGTCGAACCAGAATATGATGCAGCTCAGCGAGGAGCTAACCTCGACCGAGAATAAGGTCAGCTTTTCACGACAGGCTTATAATGATGCGGTGACAACGTATAATACGAAGCGCGAGACATTTCCCACAAACATCATAGCTGGAGTCTTTAACTTTGGGGAAGCGATTCTCTTTGAGGTGTCTGATGCAGCTGAGCGCGAGGCTGTGAAGGTTGACTTTTAGGAGTCACGAGTTGCTGAGGGAGGGTGATAAAAAGTGGTTAGTTAGATGAATTTCTACGAAGCACAGGACGATGCACGGCGTAGGACTAAGTTGTTAGTCTTTTACTTTGTCATGGCTCTGATTGGAGTTGTGATGGCGATCTACACAATTTTGGGTCTTTTTTATATGACTCAGACGGTGAGTTATACCGATGGGGCTGGGAATCGTGTGGTGGAGACTGGAGCTTTTTGGGATTTGGAGCGGTTTGCCACGATAGCGATACTGACGACTGGGGTGATTTTGGCGGGTAATGCGTTCAAGTCATTACAGTTGAGTGGTGGAGGTTCTGTGGTGGCTCGTGATATGGGGGGGAGGCAGGTCGACCCACATACGACTGACACCGATGAGAGGAAGTTGATGAATGTGGTTGAGGAGATGGCGATAGCATCGGGGGTGCCGGTGCCGGAGGTTTGGGTGATGGATCACGAGCCTAGTATTAATGCCTTTGCTGCGGGTACTGAGCCGGGAAATGCGGTGATCGGCGTGACGCGTGGGTGTATTCAGCGTCTCACGCGCTCTGAGCTACAGGGGGTGATTGCACATGAGTTCAGCCATATTCTCAATGGGGATATGAAGCTGAACATGCGGTTGATTGGTTGGTTGTTTGGGATCATGATGTTATCCATCATTGGTCGTGAGTTACTGTTTCACATGCAATTCGTCAGAATTCGTGGAAGCCGGGAGAATAACAATGGGGCTTTAATTGGTTTGGTGGCGGCGATTGCCTTGCTTGTTGTGGGGGCCATAGGGGTATTTTTTGCACGGATGATTCAAGCAGCTATTTCTCGTCAGAGGGAGTATTTAGCAGATGCCTCAGCGGTGCAATTTACGCGTGATCCCAGCGGTATTGCGGGAGCATTGAAGAAGATTGGTGGCCAGGAGTATGGCTCGGAGGTGAAGGCGGGGAAGGCCTCAGAAGCTAGTCACATGTTTTTTGCTGATGGAGGGATGTTTTCGTATGGCTTTGCAACCCATCCACCATTGAAGGTGCGGATCAAAGCGATTGAGGGGGACTGGGATGGGAAATTTAAGCCCTCAGAAATTCCTGAGGTTGCGGCGCATGGGGGCTACTCCCAAGATAGTCGTATGAGTGGTTTTGCTGGTGGCGGGGAGAGTGCAACGCCTCCACCGGTGCCATCGAGCGTTGGGCGGGAAGAATGGGGGCAGTTAGGTGAGTCTAGTCAGACGCGGTTAGAGGTTGGGGCGAGCATTTTGCGCAGCATGGAAGATGAATGGATAGAAGCATGCCACGATCGTGATGAAGCGCAGGCTATGATTTTTGGATTGTTACTGGCTGTAGATCGCAAGCTAGTGGCGAAGGAGGTGAAGTTTTTGAAGAAGAAAATGGGTGAGGCTGCAGCGGAGCGTGCTCAGGTATGGAGTGGAGTGCTCTCGGAGCAACATTCCTCACAAAAAATCGCACTTGTGGATCTTTCCATTCCCACCTTACGCAAGCTCTCTCGGCCTGAGTACGAGCGGTTCATGCATGCTACTCAATGGTTGATGGCGAGTGATGGGCAGGTTGATATCTTTGAGTTTATGCTGCAAAAGGTGTTAGAAAACCATCTTTCGGTGCACTATGAAGGAACACGCTCTGAGAGGGTGCGCTATCATAAGTTAGGTCAGATTGTTTCAGAGTTGAACATTTTGGTTTCGACGATGGCAGGGATTGGCGCAGCAAACGCGCACGAGCTTCAAGAGGCTTATGGGCAGGCGGCAGATGCGTTAGCTGAGAAAGGAGCAAGATTGCCAGGCTTGTTGCCTGCTGAAGAATGTGGCTTGAATCTAGTGGATGAGGCGTTGAGCAAATTGGCGCAGTCGACTCCTGTGATGAAGCGGGATGTTCTATACGCATGTGGTTTAGCGGTGATGTCTGATGGCGAGTTGGGGAGTCAAGAGGTCGAGCTACTGCGAGCAGCTGCGGACACGGTGGGTGCTGCGATTCCACCATTTGTGAAAGTGTGAAGTGCGGCAGGGATTTTGGAGTGTGGTTAGGATCGTATTATGTTACGAGGGGGTATGAGGGTAGTGACAGCATTTGAACAGCAAGTATACGAAGCTATTTCAGCTATTCCCTGCGGGAAGGTGACGACGTATAAGTATCTAGCACAGCGCCTAGGGTGTGGATCTGCGCAAGCGGTGGGGCAGGCGCTGAAGCGCAATCCACACGCTCCACAGGTGCCCTGCCACCGGGTGATCAACAGCCAGTTAAAAATTGCTGGCTATATGGGGCAGGTATCGGGCGAGGAGGTGCAGCGGAAGATCGACTTGTTAGCTGCAGAGGGGGTAGAGTTCGACTCGGATGGCTATCTAGAAGATTGTTCGCTCGTCTTGGAGGAATGGTGAGCCTATTGTGGGTTAAGCATTATATCCTAGCCATGGGCCGAGCCATTTTTCAGCTTTTTCGATGCTCCACCCTTTGCGTTCTGCGTAGTCTTTGATTTGGTCTTCTTGGAGTTCACTGATAGCGAAGTAGTGAGACTCGGGGTGTGAGAAGAGGAGGCCGGAGACGGCGGCGCCTGGGTGCATAGCGCAGGACTCGGTGAGTTCTACGCCAGTGGCCTCGGAGGCGTTTAGCAGGCTAAAGAGGGTAGGTTTCTCGGTGTGATCTGGCTGGGCTGGGTAACCAGGAGCGGGGCGGATACCTCGGTAGAGTTCTTTAATGAGTTCGTTATGATTGAATTCATTTGGCCGTTCGTAGCCCCAGGCGACACGAGCTCGGTGGTGGAGGAGTTCGGCGAAGGCTTCCGCGAGGCGATCGGCAATAGCTTTGATCATGATTCCTTTATAGGGGTCGTGTTCAGCGGCTTCGACTTCTTTGGCCCATTCATCTGCACCATGGATGCCGACAACGAAGCCTCCAATGAAGTCATTGCCCTGTGGTGCGACGTAGTCACTGAGTGCGAAGTGGGGTTTGTCGGAAGTTTTTTCGATTTGCTGCCTGAGGGTGTGGAAGGTGGTGCTGAGTTCTGAGCGTGAATCATCGGTCCAGACCTTGATGTCATCGCCCTCAGAATTCGCGGGGAAGAAGCCGTAGATACCTCTGGCGGTGAAACGCTTATTGGCGATGATGTCTTCCAGGAGTTCTTGGGCGTCGTGGAAGAGTTCTTGGGCCTGTTTTGCGCCTTCTTGATTTTTAGTTTTGAGCGTTTTGGATTCACGGTCCCAGACGCCGCGGAGTTCCCATGCGTGGAAGAAGGGGGTCCAGTCGATGTACTCGGCGAGTTCACGGAGGGATTGGTTATCCATGACGCGGGTCCCGGTGAATTCTGGTTGAGCGGGGGCGTAAGCATTCCAATCAAAGGCGGGGTGATTTTCGCGCGCTTTATCAAGCGAGATGGTAGGTTTTGATTTTTTGTTAAAGTTATCGCGCAATTTTTGGTGTCGATCCTCGTTGTCAGCGATGAATTTTTCGCGGCCGTCCTCGGAGAGGAGAGTGGTGGTTACTGGGACTGAGCGTGAGGCGTCGAGTACGTGGACGATGGGACCTGAGTAGTGAGGGGCGATTTTGACAGCGGTGTGCGCAGCCGAGGTGGTGGCGCCACCGATGAGAACGGGGAGCTTCATTTCACGGCGTTCCATTTCTTTGGCGACATGAATCATCTCATCGAGTGATGGAGTGATGAGGCCGGAGAGGCCGATGATATCGCAGCCTTTTTCAGTGGCAACTTCAAGGATCTTATCGCAAGGGACCATGACGCCCATGTCGATGACTTCGAAGCCGTTACAAGCGAGTACGACGCCTACAATATTTTTTCCAATGTCGTGGACGTCACCTTTTACGGTGGCCATGACGACTCGTCCAGCGGTGGCTTCTTTTTCGGCTTTGATTTGAGCTTCGTTTTCGGAGAGTGATGGGTCTTCAGCCTGAAGTTCGGCGATGCGGCCGGCGAGCTTCTCAGCTTTTTCAGCCTCCATGTAGGGTTCGAGGTAGGCCACGGATTTTTTCATGACGCGGGCGGATTTCACCACTTGGGGGAGGAACATTTTGCCGGCGCCGAAGAGGTCACCGACGACGGACATGCCATCCATGAGTGGGCCTTCGATGACCTTGAGTGGGACATTGTACTTGTCGAGGGCTTCTTGGGTATCTTCGTTGATGAAGGTATCAATGCCTTTGAGCAAGGCGTGCTCGAGGCGTTTTTCGACTGGAGCTTCGCGCCATGAGAGGTCTTCAGCTTTAGCGGCTTTTTTGACTCCTTTGAATTGTTCTGCGAAGTCTAGCAGCCTCTCTGTGGCATCTGGGTCACGATTGAGCAGGACGTCTTCAACGTGTTGGAGCATTTTGGGTTCGATTTCATCGTAGACCTCGAGCATGCCTGCGTTAACGATTCCCATGTCCATGCCATTTTTACCAGCGTGGTAGAGGAAGGCCGCGTGCATGGCTTCTCGGACGGGGTTGTTTCCGCGGAAGGAGAAGGAAACGTTGGAGACGCCGCCTGACACTTTAGCGCCAGGGAGATTGTCTTTGATCCATTTGGTGGCGTTGAAGAAGTCGACTGCGTAGTTGTTGTGTTCTTCAATCCCGGTGGCTACGGTGAGGATGTTAGGGTCGAAGATGATATCTTGTGGATTGAAGCCTACTTCGTCCACGAGGATACGATAGGCACGTTCGCAGATGCGAATTTTGTCTTCATAGGTGGCGGCTTGGCCATTTTCATCGAAGGCCATGACGACAGCGGCGGCACCGAACTTCATGATGGTGCGTGCGTGCTTTTTGAAGATGTCTTCGCCTTCTTTGAGTGAGATTGAGTTGACGATACCTTTGCCTTGGAGGCATTTGAGGCCGGCTTCGATGATTTCCCATTTTGAGGAATCGACGGTGATGGGGACCTTCGTGATATCGGGCTCGGACTGTACGAGGTTGAGGAAGCGGGTCATCATATCGACGCCGTCGATGAGGCCGTCATCGAAGCAGATATCGATGACAGGTGCGCCATTATCGACTTGTTGGCGGGCGACACTGAGAGCGTCTTCAAGTTTTCCTTCTTGGATGAGTTTTCTGAAGCGTGGGGAGCCGGCGACGTTCGTGCGTTCACCGATCATGAGGAAGTTTTTATCGGCGGTGTGATTGTAGGGGTCGGTGCCAGCGAGTCGGAGCAGAGGCTCGATAGTGGGGAGTTCGCGTGGTTTGACATTTTTGACGGCCTCAGCGATTTCGGCGATATGGTCGGGGGTATTCCCGCAGCAGCCTCCAGCAAGGTTGATGAAGCCATCTTGTGCGAAGGCGTTGAGGCGATCATACATATCGCGGGGGCCGAGCGGGAAGCCGGTTTCTGAGAGCGCATCAGGCATGCCCGCATTGGGGTAGCAAGAGACGAAAGTTTCACAGACGCGGCTGAGTTCGCCGATGAACTCGCGCATTTGATCGGGGCCGAGTGAGCAATTTAGGCCTACTGCGAGTGGCTTGACATGGGCGACCGAGTTCCAGAGGGCCTCGACTTTTTGCGCTGAGATCATGGTCTCACCTCCGAGTCCGACAGCGGCCGAGATAATGATGGGGAGTTTGATTTTGTCTTCATCGAAGACATCTTGGATAGCGACGAGTGCGCATTTGGAGTTCAGGGCATCAAAGATGGTTTCGACCATGAGGATGTCGACTCCACCCTCAACGAGGGCGCGGACTTGGCGTTTGTAGTCTTCATAGACTTGGTCGAATGTGACGACGCGGAAGCCAGGGTCATCTGGGTCGACTGCTGAGTTGTTGAGGCCGACGGTCATGGGGCCAATGGCACCAGCGGCGTAGCGCTTGACGCCTGTTTTGGCTTCGACTTCATCACAGGCTTTACGGGCGAGTTTAGCGGACTCGACGTTGATTTCCCAGGCGAGGTCTTTGAGGAAGGGGTCATCGACAACTTTTTGGTAGAAGTCAGGGTCTTTACGGCCTTCACCTGTTTCGCGTGGGTCATCTACGAAGAATTCTGACTGGGCGATGGAGGTTCCGGAGAAGGAATTAGTTTCGATGATATCGGAGCCTGCATTAAGGAAGCGCAGGTGGATGTCATAGATGACATCTGGGCGAGTGATGCTGAGGATATCTCCGTTGTTGAGAATATCTTTTTCGACATTTTTGAAGCGTTCACCGCGGGCATCGTCTTCAGTGAGTCCGTAGCCTCGGATGGTGGTGCCCATGGCTCCATCGAGCATGAGGATACGATCATTGAGTGCTGCTGTGAGTTCTGCGGTTGCGTCAGATCGAGCCATGAAAAGTAAGAAGTAAGATCTTAGATGTGAGAAGTTTGCAGCTGTGCTGCGGTCCGTGAGGGGGACTTAAAGTCCTAGGAGCGCTTTTGCAACGAAGAAGTAAATGACCATGCCTGAGACATCGACGATAGTAGTGATCGCAGGAGCAGCAATCACAGCTGGGTCGATCTTCATGGCTCGAGCGCCGATGGGTAAGAGTGAGCCAACGAGTGTGGAGGAGGTGATTTGAATTGCGAGGGCGAGGGCGACCGCGATAGCGAATTTTGTGAAGCCAATTTCGGCGGGCATTTCACTGTAGAACATGGGGACTACAGTGACGGTGATGAGGGCCATTCCGAGGCCAAGGAGTGAACCAAGCATGAGTCCAAGGCGTAGTTCTTTCCAGGCAACTCGCATGATGGAGCCTTGGTCTAATTCACCGAGTGCCATAGCACGGATGACCATGGTGGAGGCTTGACCACCAGTATTTCCGCCAGCTGCAACGACCATAGGCAGGAAGAGTGAGAGGATGAAGAGTGAGCTGAGGACTCCTTCGAATTTAATCATGACCACGCCTGAGGCAATGGCAAGTATCGCGAGGCCGAAGAGCCAAGGGAAGCGACGGCGGAAGTGCGTCATCGTGGGGGTGTTGAGGTAGCTTTCCTCTGAACCTTCCCCAGTGAAACCGGCCATTTTTTCCATATCTTCGGTGGATTCTTCCTCCATGATTTCGACTGCGTCATCGTGGGTGATGATTCCTAGGATACGATTTTGTTCGTCGACGACAGGGAGCACGAAGAGGTCGTATTTGGAGACCATCTGTGCAGCTTCTTCCTGATCTGAAGAGGCTAGGATATAGCGCTTCACGGGGCGCATGATGTCGGCGATTTTTGTTTCCCAAGCATTGAAGGCTAGGTCGCGGAATCTGACGAAGCCGCAGAGTTTGTCTTTATCGTCGACGACGTAGACTCGGGCAAAGGACTCGGTTTCGTCACTTTCTTGGCGGAGGTGTTGGAGGGCTTGTTTGACACTCATGTCGGCTTGTATGCTGCCGAAGTGGGTGGTCATGCGTCCGCCGGCGGTATGTTCTCCATACTTTAGGAGGGACTTTGTGACTTCGATGTCGTCAGGTTCGACGAGTTCGAGGAGGCGTTCACGGGCGTCATCTGAAACGTCTTGGAGAAGGTCTACCCGGTCATCGTCTGAGACTTGGTCGAGAATTTCTCGTTGTTCGTCTGTGTCGAGGCGCTCCATGGTTTCCTCGACGAGGGTATCGGGGAGGTCGGTGATGACTTCCGCGAATTGTTCCATGTCGATATGGTCGGTGAAGAAGTCACGTTCTTCATCATTGAGTCCTTCGTAGATTTCGGCGAGGTCAGCGTAGTGGAGAGCATCCGCAGCTTTGAGGAAGCTAGCGGCGTCACGCTGTTCGATCGCTTCAAGAAGAAGCCGAGTGTTTTTGTTCTCCTCGCTCATGCCGCTCAGCCTAATGAGTGGGACCTAGAATGGAAGAGTGAAAATAGAAGATTTCGGGTGGAATGAGGGGGGGGTGATAGAACGCATTGACCTGAATTGATCAGTGAGTAAGTTAGGCTGCATGTCGCAGCAAGGAATGTCAGCCTACGAGCCAGAAGATGATTTAGCGCAGCCTCCAGCTTTGCCAGAGAAACGCGAAGGGATCACCAAGGTCTGGGGGATTTTACATATTATATTTGGAGGGCTCAGTTTGCTAGGTGGGGTGATGAAGTTATTTACGCAAGGGAGTTTAGTTCCGGGGGTAGAAGCTGAGTTTAAGAAGTCAGGTATGTTGGATGCGATGGATGAGGCCTCGTTGGAAGAGGCTTTATCAGGGGTGGAGGTGCCTAACTTGGTGTTAGGGTATTTGGATTATGGTGTGGGCTTACTCTTATTATTGGCAGGGGTAGGCTTGGTGCGGTATGCGCGCTGGGGGAGGATGTTGTCGAATGTGTACGTGGTGGCGAGTATTGCGGTGAAAGTGGTGAGTGGTTACGTCTTGATGGTGTTGGCGACTCCATTTTTTGAGTTCTTGGTAGCGAACGATGTGACTTTGGTGGAGGCTGGCTTCTCGGGGAGTCATGTGCAAATGGCGATGTTGTTAGCGTTAGTGGTGAGCTCTGTCTATGCGATTGCGACTCTGGTGGTTGTAAATTTATCTCGAGTGAAGCGATCATTGGCTTGAGTGGAGGTGTTGGAAAAAAGTAGAGAAAGCGATAAAAAAGATCTTGCCAAAACGTGTGCGATGCGTAGGTTCTCGCCCGCACCAGCAAACTAAATGGTGGCTGTAGCTCAGTTGGTAGAGCCCCGGATTGTGATTCCGGTTGTCGCGGGTTCGAGTCCCGTCAGTCACCCCATTTTAAATAAGAATTCTAGCGCCAGAGATGGCGCTTTTTTTGTTTTTGTCAATTGAGTGATTAAGCTTGGGTGATGACTTTTGTGGGGTGAGTAAAGCTTTTCACTTGCTAGAGTCGGTAGATGTTGCTCTGAATGCCTTCCTCTACTGGATTTAGACAGAATGGATTCACTTGAAGCTCTATTAGGATACAAGTTCCGCAACTCACTATTGTTGGCGGAGGCACTGACTCACCCCAGCTTGGCGTATGAGACGCAACGCCCGCATTTCGACAACCAACGCTTGGAGTTTTTGGGGGATGCAGTCTTGCAGTTGGCGCTCACGGACCATTTGTATCACTTATTTCCGGGCTTTACGGAGGGGGATTTGACAAAGATGCGTGCGCGCTTGGTTTCCAAGGAGGCTCTACACAATCTTTCTGCACATATCAAGCTGGGTGAGTACGTCTTGCTTGGTAGAGGTGAAGAAGCTAGTGGTGGGCGCGAGAGGGCTTCTACTTTGGCGGATGCTTTTGAGGCCTTATTGGGAGCTGTGTATTTGGATGGGGGATTTGATGCGGCACGTGATGTGGTGTTGAAAGTAGCAAAAACGGAGGTTGAGAAGATTTCGGCGAAGCCTGAGGAAAAGAATCCGAAGGGGAGGCTTCAGGAGGCTTTGCAGGCGATTTTACCTGAGAGTCCAGTCTACAAGGTGGTGAGTGAGGAAGGGCCTGATCACGATAAGCATTTTGTAGTAGAGGTGCATTGGAATGATAAAGTTTTAGCTAGTGGCAAAGGGCGTAACAAGAAACAGGCAGAAGCAGCGGCTGCGACTACGGCTTTGGAGAAGAAGCCTTGGGAAGAAGTGGTGTAGTATTTCTCACTTATGTGAGTAAGGGTTAGCGCTTATTTAGAGTTCTCTCGAAAATTTGGAGGAGAAAATTTTCGGGAGTTCGTAGCTGGGGAGAAAGAGGGAAAACCCTCGTGATCCCCTATTGTTACGGGATCTTCACGGATGGTATAAGGCGCGCATTTTGTGGCATATCCTACGCATATTATGGCAAAGATCTGGGGAGAAGTGTGATTTTGTTGGCTATTTGTGAAAGCTGGGGTTACGTCAGGTCGTCTCACTTGCGGAGCGTGGCTTCCCAAGTTGTAGAGGCGCAACAGAGTTACAGAGAATTATGTTTAACGACTTCCCATTTCACCGCGTAAACTGGAAAACTAGCCTTTTCCTGATCTTTACGACATTGATAGCCATCGTCGGCACTCCTTGGTATTTTATGGCTTATGACTTGTCTGCTGGTGAGTTATTGTTCCAGCTTGGTTTCTGCTTTTTCTTTTGTTTTGCGACCATCATGAGTATCACATTGGGCTACCATCGATTGTTTTCGCATCTTTCCTTCAAGGCTAAATGGCCAGTGAAGTTGGTCACTCTATTGTTTGGGGCGGCATCTTTTGAGAATTCAGCTTTGAGTTGGGCGTCTGACCACCGCCACCACCACAAGCATGTGGATCATGATGGTGATCCGTATGATATTTCAAAGGGCTTTTTCTACGCGCACGTTGGGTGGTTGCTTTTCAAGTTGGACCCGATGCCGTTGCAGAACAATGTGGGCGATTTGAAGAAGGACCGATTGGTGATGTGGCAAGACAAGTGGGTGCATTTGATTGGCTTGATTGTCGGCTTGATTATCCCTCCGCTCATTGGTTACGCCCTTTACGGAGTTCAGGGAGCTATCGGTTGTTTGATTCTCACTGGTTTTTTACGCATTGTGATCGTGATGCACTGCACCTTCTTTATTAACTCTTTGTGTCACACAATTGGTAAGCAGCCGTATAACTCAGGAAATTCTGCAAGAGATTCTGCGATCATGGCGCTCTTCACCTGTGGTGAGGGCTATCACAATTACCATCACGCATTCCAGCATGACTACCGTAATGGTGTGAAGCCATGGCAATTTGACCCAACTAAGTGGATGATCTGGATTCTCGCTAAATTAGGCTTGGTGAGCAATTTGCGCCGTGTGCCACAAGAGAAGATCCTGTTGGCTGAAATGCGTGAAGCTCAGCGTTTGCTGGAGCAGAAACGTGTAAAAGCTGGGATTGACCAGGCTGAAGAATCTTGTCCATTGCGCCAGCGTGCTGAAGAGATCTTAGAAGGTTTTTCCACTACTATTACCGAACGCTACAGCCAAGTTGAAGAGGCTTTGGCCTCTAAGGTTGAGTTGTCTAAAGCTAAGCTGATTGAGATTGAGTCTGACATTCACAACGTGGTGAAGAAGATCAGCAAGTTCAAACCTTCGCTTGCAGGAAAGTAAAGAAAGCTTAATTGATTTTATGAAAGGCCTGAAGTTGTGAGACTTCAGGCCTTTTGCTTTATGGGTATTGCATTCAAGGGGGAGGTAGAGTGGATCTAGCAGAAACTGATTGAGGTGGATGTTGTATCTGGGTTAGGGTTTATGGGTTATGTGGAAAAAAGCATTACCCCCAAGTGTTGGACTCCTCTTTCTTATCGGTGCCATTTCATGTGACCAGGTAGGGAGTTTAGTTTCGGAAGTAACTGGTGACAATCTGCCGAAGGAGAGGCGTGCTGGCATTAAGCGAGTACATAAAGCATCTGCAGATGATTTAAGGGTTTGGTTAGCTGAGCCGAATGTGTTGGTGGTCTTGGATTTTTACAGTGACACTTGTCCTCCTTGTAAGGCCATGGACCCAGCCTTAGACAAGATGGCTGAGAAGTATGCGGATAAGTCGGCGATCATGAAATTGAATGTTGGCAAGCCTGGTGAGTTGGCGACGATTGCCATGAATGAGTACAAGATCAGTGAGACCCCGGTGCTTAAGTTTTATCTGAATGGTGAGGAGGTAAAGGAGATGAGAGGGATTCAGACCGAGGAGGATCTTGATCTGGCATTTAATAAGTACACGAGTAAGATCAAGGGTGAGTTTACGATGCGGGAGGGTGAGTTACCAGGCATGAAGGTGCAGCGGACAGTGGAGGAGATGATGGTGCGAACCAAGAAGGGGGAGTTGCCCAAAGGCTTTGTCAGAGCCAAGGTGCCTGAGGAAGCAGACGATGTAACAAAAGGCCTGCCTGATAATGTGCTCTCAGCAGGTCCTCCACCTGCGCCGACAATTCCCAACCCTCCAGCTCAATAGGCTAAGGGTGGTAATAGATGAAGAAATGTGCTGCGTTTGCTTGTTTTAAACGAGCGCGTGATTGTCAGGATTTGGGTTAAATCACAGCTTTAGCATTGTCGCTTGGTTGGATTTAGTCTAGATCAGGTACCGTTATGTGGAGAAAAGCCATAATTTCGGGTATCGGGCTGACAAGCTTGATCACTTTGGTATCCTGCGATCAGGTGGAATCACTTGTTTCTGAGGTGGTTGGTGAGGTTGGTCCTAGTGAGCGGAGAGCGGGAATAAAGAAGGTGCACTCGGCGAGTGTTGAGGATGTGAAGACTTGGTTAGCCGAGCCGAACGTTCTTGTGGTGTTGGAATTTCATAGTGCAACGAGTGCGGGGAGTCTGGCATTGAGCCCTCGATTGGATGCGATGGCGGAACGTTATGCTGACACGGCGGCCATCATGCGTGTGGAAGTAGGAAAGCCAGGTGATGAGGCAACCATGGCGATGAATGAGTACAATGTGGATGAGACTCCTACGCTGAAATTTTTTCTTAATGGCGAAGAGGTGGATGAGCTGAAAGGGGCAAAGTCTGAGTCTGAGCTTGATGAGATCTTTGCACGTCACACTTCAGGGATAGACACTGCGTTGACTTTGAGGGAGGGGGAGTTACCTGGAACTCGTTCACAGCGCACCGTTGAAGATATGATGGTGAGGCGCAAGAAGGGAGATTTACCCAGTGGGATCACTCGGGTGAAGGTTCCTGAGGATGCGAGAACTTTAGAAGGGAAGTCTGCGGCGAATGTGTTGACTCAGCCGGCGGTTCCCAAGGAAATGCAGCAGGTCAACAAGGTGAAGTCTGGAGGTGGATGAGCCCCTCGTTCTTCCAAGAAAACAATGACCTCGACTGAGCGCGCAAGAGCCATTTCGCTAGGTAAGCTCAAATCTGGATGAGGGAAGTAAGTTTTCGGAAAATGGAGAAGGTCGGTCGGCCTTCTCCATTTTCATTTCTGGGCATGGGCATATTTGGAAGAATGCGCGATTGACCCTAAGGGCATTGCTGTCTAGCGTCCGCCGAATTTATTTAATCACATGAGCAAGGACGCCCAAAACTACAAAGACAGCTTGAGCCTGCCACAGACTACGTTCCCAATGCGTGGGGACTTGGTGAAGCGTGAGCCTCAACGCCTCGAACAATGGGAATCTAACGATCTATACCAGCGAATTCAGAAGCGTCGCATAGATCAAAATGCTCCTCGTTACATTTTGCACGATGGACCTCCGTTCGCCAACGGTGACGTGCACATGGGGACTGCGCTCAACAAAGTGCTTAAGGACCTCGTATTGAAATCCAAGACCATGGCGGGATTTGAAACTCCGTACATCCCGGGATGGGACTGCCACGGGCTTCCGATCGAATTCAAAGTGGTGCAGAACGCACAAGGTCTTGAGCCCGCTGAGATCCGCCGCCGTTGTGTGGATTTCGCGAAAGGCTGGATTGACACCCAGAAAGCTTCTTTCCGCCGTCTCGGTGTGCTAGGTGACTGGGAGAACCCCTATCTTACGATGGATGCAGCCTACGAGGCAGACATCGTTCGCACTTTTTCCGCACTCATCAAGCGTGGCAATGTTTATCAATCCAAGAAGCCAGTTCAGTGGTCCTACGGAGCGCAGACAGCGCTTGCGGAAGCGGAGGTCGAGTACATGGACAAGAAGTCGATCTCGCTCTACGTGGAGTTTCCACTTCTCTCCGATAAGTTCGGCGAGGGTACTTCCATGGTGATCTGGACGACCACTCCATGGACGCTTCCAGCGAACCTTGGTGTGGCGACGCATCCACTCTTCGACTACGTGGTTGGTCGTTTTGAAAAGGTCAAGCAGGTCAAAGATCAGCCAGACGAACTCATTTCTAAGCGTCTCGTGATCGCGAAAGAGCTTCTCGAAGCGTTCGAGGCAAAGACTGGTTTCGTTCTCAAGGAAATCTACGAGGAAGTGAAAGGAGATGCATTCGAAGGACTCGAAGCGCAGCACCCGTTCCTCGATCGCACTTCTAAGCTCATCAACGCGAACTTCGTCACAACCGAAACTGGTACAGGAGCAGTGCATATTGCTCCAGGTCATGGTGCAGACGATTACACGGCAGGTCAGCAAAATGGTCTCGGCGTGCTTTCACCAGTAGACGATGAAGGCAAGTACACCGAAGAGGTGGGCATGCCAGAGATGGTTGGCGAGCATGTCTTCGATTGTAATGTTCCGATCATCAAGATTCTAGCTGGCAAAGGTTTCCTTCTTGGTAAAGAAACCATCGCACACAGCTACCCTCATTGTTGGCGCTCCAAGACTCCCATTATCTTCCGTGCTGTTGAGCAGTTCTTCATCTCACTCGAAGGACTTCGCGATAAGGCGCTTGAAGAAATTGACAAAGTGAACTGGCTTCCAAAGTGGGGTCGCAACCGCATTTACGGTACTGTGGAAGCGCGTCCAGATTGGTGTGTTTCCCGCCAGCGTACTTGGGGGGTTCCTGTGCCGGTGTTCTTCGATACTGAAGGTAAGGCTGTGATTGACTCTGAAACTGCAGATAAGATTGCTGACCTCATTGAAGAAGAAGGTTCGAACATCTGGTTCGAGCTCACTGACGAACAACTCTGTGAGCGCCTCGGTCTCCCAGCGGGCTACAAGAAATGTCGCGACACACTTGACGTGTGGATCGACTCAGGTTCTTCATCCGTTGCAGTTGTGGATCGCCGTCCTGAACTTGAAGGTCCGGCTGATCTTTACCTCGAGGCTACTGACCAGCACCGTGGTTGGTTCCAGTCATCCCTTATGCTTTCAGTGGGCGTGCGAGATGCCGCTCCATACAAGTCCGTGCTTACTCATGGCTTCGTTGTGGACAAGGACAAGAAGGGCAAGCTCTCCAAGTCCGAAGCTGAGAAAAGTGGTAAGCCGATCGATGCTGCACACTACTACAACAAGTACGGTGCGGATATCGTGCGTCTCTGGGTTTCCAGTGTCGACTGGCAGACTGAGGTGCCATTCGGTGAAGATCTTTTCAAGCAGATCGCTGAACCGTATCGCCGTCTTCGTAATACCCTCCGTATCCTCCTTGGTAACATGGATGGGTTCAATGTGGAGACAGACGCTGTTGCTAAGGCCGACATGCCACTCCTCGACCAGTGGGTGCTTGAGCGCCTCAATGAGGTGATCAAAGAATGTCGCTCCGCCTACGAGTCATTCGAATTCCGCAAGGTGTTCAACCAGATCAACCAGTTCTGTGCGACTGACCTTTCTGCGATCTACATCGATGTGACCAAGGACCGCATGTACTGCGATGCGAAGGACAGCGTGCGCCGTCGTTCCACACAAACTGTGATGCACGAGGTGTTCACCGCTCTCGCGAAACTTCTCGCGCCCATTCTTGCCTACACAGCAGACGAAGCATGGGAGCATGCAGGTTTCTCAGGTTCCGTACACGAACAAGACTTCCCAGAAATTAAAGATGAGTGGGCTGCATCTGAAGTTTCTACCAAGGTGGCAGCCCTTCTCGAAGCACGTAGCGTGATTCAGACTGCAATTGAAGAAAAGGTGCAGGCGAAGGTCTTCAACAAGAATAACGAAGCGGCTGTGCTCGTGAGTGTTCCTGCGGACTTCGTTGCTCTCGATGAGCTCAAGGATCGCGAATTTGCGACTGAGTTCTTTATCCTCGCTGACCTCAAGGTGCAGGAAGGTGCTGAGCTCACTGCTGAAGCAAGTGCAACTGAGTACACTATGTGTCCACGCTGCCGCAGCTACGAGCCGCTTCTCGAAAGTGGTCTTTGTGAGCGCTGCGATGCAGTGGTGAATAATTAAGTTGTTAGGTAGTAAGATCTGACTTTTTTAGGAATGCCGGGCGTGTGCTCGGCATTTCTTTTTTGTGAATGGATCTTGATGGAGGAGGTTTTCTGCAGCTTTTGGAAAGAGTACTTGAGCTTGTGATGTGGCCTGCCTAGCTTGGGTGGTGAAGATGCACGAGGAGCCTAAACAATGGATAGTCAAAGAGGATCCACCGGATGCCACTATGAGTGTGGGGCGCCTTCCAAGCATTTTGCTGAAGTTGTTAGGTCAGCGTGGGGTGAGTGGGCGTGACGCGATTGAGTCGTTTTTGAATCCTAGGTTAAAGGATTTGAGTGATCCCTATCAGCTGCCGCATATGGAGCAGGCGGTTGAACGAATATTTGAAGCAGTGGACCGTGGGGAGAAGGTTTTAGTCTATGGTGACTATGATGTGGATGGTGTGACCTCCGTTGCGCTGATGCGTACTGTTTTGGAGGCGTATGGGGTGGATGTGAATATTTATATCCCGAAGCGTGGTGAGGAAGGTTACGGGCTGAGCGAGGCGGCGATTGAGAATTTACTAAAGGATTTTGGGAAGCCAGATTTAGTCATCACGGTGGATTGTGGGACTGCTTCTCTGGATGAGATTGCCCAACTAGGAGAGATAGGGGTGGATGTGATTGTGGTGGATCACCATGAATTATCTGCGCGAGGGTGTCCAGATTGTGTCGCAGTGGTGAACCCCAAACTAGGAGACGCCTTTCATTATCTTTGTGCAGCCGGTGTGGTTTTCAAATTAGCGCATGCTTTGCTGAAGAGGCGACGGGTGAAGGGGTTTGACCTGCGGGATTATATCGACATGGTGGCTGTGGCGACGGTGGCTGATATTGTGCCTTTGGTAGAAGAGAATCGTTTGTTAGTACGCCATGGGCTAAAACGATTGCCGCACACTGAGAACGCTGGGCTTCAGGCTTTACAGCAGGTTGCTGGATTGAGTGGATCGGTGACGAGTATGGATGTGGGGTTTCGCATTGGGCCTAGGATCAATGCCGCAGGGAGGATGGACAGGCCTGAGGATGCGCTATCGCTCTTGGTGGAGAAGGACTATGATGCGGCCAGGTGCCTTGCTGATATGTTAGATGAGTACAACCGGCAGAGGCAAACTCATGAGAAGCAGATTCGCGATGAGGCGATGCGGATGGTGGAAGAGCAGTGTGATGCTAAGAACGATCCGGTCATTGTGTTAGGTTCGAGAAATTGGCACCCTGGAGTTGTGGGTATTGTGGCTTCTCGGTTGATGCGTCAATTTTACAAGCCGACTTTTGTGGTGTCGATTGATGAAGAAGGAGTAGGTAAGGGGAGTGGGCGCAGTGTCGAGGGGGTATCTTTAGTGGGGGCAATTCAGGCATGTCCGGATGATTTGATAGCGGGGGGAGGGCATGACATGGCGGCAGGGTTGAGTATTCGCGAAGAGAAGATTTCTGATTTTCGGAAGCATTTTGCTGAGTACGTGGTGGAGACAACGAGCCCTGAGCAACGCGCTCCGAGGATGCATGTGGATGCGGAGATTGATTTTGATGAGCTCTCGTTAGAGTTCATGGATAGTTATGATTTATTACAACCCTTTGGCAGTCAGAATCCTCAGCCAGTGTTTATGAGTCGTGATGTCTGGCTTACTGAAGCTCCGAGGCATTTAAAGAATAACCATCTAAAGTTATTTTTACGGCAGGGGATATGTGAGCACGACGCTATCTTCTTTGGTGGTGGGGAGAGGAGTTTGCCGGATCCACCATGGGACGTCGCCTTTACTATTGATCGCAACACCTTCAGGGGGAGGACGAGTTTGCAGATGGTGATTCAGGACGTGCGAGCTGCGCAAAAAATTTAGTGGTCATGGGCATCGACGCGAGAGCTGAGTTGTTGAATGTGGGGGGAGTTTCGGCCAAGGAGATTATGGCATTGAATGCTGCTGGGATGAGTACTGTGCAGCAAGTGTTAGATTATTTTCCAAGGCGTTATGAAGACCGGCGGCGCTTTGAGGCATTTCCAGCACAGGCGACTGGTGCGGCGATGTGTTTACGGGGGATGGTGATTGATTGCCAGCGGAAGGGATTTGGAAGGCGTTCATTTTTTGAGGTAGTGGTGAGGTCGGCTTCTGAATTTTCGGATGAGACGATCAGCTTGAGGTGGTTTAACATGCCATACATCTCGAAGATGTTAGCAGTGGGGCATGAGCTGGTATTTTATGGGAAGCCGAAGGAGAGTAGTGGGAGGCTAGTGATCGATCATCCTGATTTTGAGATTCTCAATGACATGGTTGATGCCTCTGTGCATGTGGAAAGGATTGTGCCTGTGTATAAGAATGTGGCGGGGGTGCATCAACGGAGGTTGAGAGAGATCATCTACAAGTTTCGCAATGAGGTAGATGGTGAGACATTGACTGAGCTTTACCCAGTGGATGAGACGTATCCGAGAATTGAGGCATACCGGGAGGTTCATTTTCCAGATTCTATGGAGCAAGCTGCGGCAGCGAAGCGGTACTTTGCATTGGAGGAATTTTTTATTCTTCAGCTCAATGTTGCATGGCGCAAGAGTCGGTATGATGCACAGCGTGGTAGAGAAATGGGTAAGAAGACGCAGTTGCTGACTGAGTTTTACCGTAGTTTGCCATTTGATCTTACGGGGGCGCAAAAGCGATCGGTGAAGGAGATTGTGAGCGATATGCGGGCCCCGCGGCCGATGCATAGGATGTTACAGGGTGATGTGGGGGCGGGGAAAACATTTGTGGCGATGTGTGCAGCCTTGTTAGCTATTGAGAGTGGTGCCCAGGTGGCGCTGATGGCACCGACGCAAATCTTGGCGGAGCAACACTATCTCACATTTCGTAAATGGTTAGAGCCCTTGGGGGGGCATGTTGGGTTGCGGACATCCTCGCGCAAGGAGGATGTTTTGCTGGAGGGAAATGGGGTGCAACTTCTGATTGGGACGCATGCTTTGCTGTATGATGATGAGGCGTTTGAAGATTTGGGGTTAGTCATCATTGATGAGCAGCACAAGTTTGGTGTGGAGCAGCGAAGTCGGCTGATTCAGCAAGGTGTGATGCCTGATGTGTTAGTAATGACAGCGACACCCATTCCTAGGACCTTGACGTTGACTATTTACGGAGATTTGGAGGTGTCAGTGTTAGATGAACGACCAGCTGGAAGGGGGAAAGTGGTAACGGGGGTACGTGCGAAAGCAAAGGTAAGTGATGTTACAAAATTTGTGAAGCAGCAGCTCAGTGAGGGAAGGCAAGCGTACTTGGTTTATCCACTTGTTGAGGAGAGCAGTGCGCTCAATGCTGAGGCTGCGACTGTGGAGTATGAGAAGTGGCAGAAGCGTCTCAAGGGGCATGAAGTTGGTTTGCTACATGGCAAGTTGAGTGCTGAGGATAAAGAGCGCGTGATGTGTGATTTTAGAGATGCGAAGCTGGATGTTTTAGTTTCAACCACGGTAATTGAGGTGGGGGTGGATGTTCCGAATGCGAATCTCATGGTGATTTATAATGCTGAGAGGTTTGGTTTATCTCAGTTGCATCAATTACGAGGGAGGATTGGTCGAGGGGAGCACAAGAGTTATTGTGTGTTACTCACGGATGGAAAGAGCAGCGAAGGGTTGGAGAAGCTCAAGGTGATGGAGGGTACCGATGATGGTTTCAAGATTGCTGAAGCCGATTTGACTTTGCGCGGCCCGGGGGATGTCTTAGGGACGCAGCAATCCGGCTTAGCGGATCTGCGCTTTATTGAATTTTTGGCGGATACGGAATTAGTGCGGGAGGCACGGCGATTGGCAGACGCGGTATTACACGAACATCCGACTCTAGCGGCCTATCCGGAGCTGCTAGAGCGGATGGTTGATGATGGGGTGCGCGCTTAATTTTGCTGAGCCATTAGGGCTTCAATTTCGTCGGCTTCGATGGGGATATTGCGCATGAGGTCGAAGTTATCATCTTCGCGGATGAGGACGTCATTCTCGATTCGGCAGCCGAGGTTTTCTTCACGAATATAGATGCCAGGCTCGATGGTGAAGACTTGGCCGACGGCGAATGGGGCGTCTGGTGGGCTGACGTCGTGGACATCGAGACCGAGGTGGTGCGAGGTGCCGTGCATGAAGTACTTCTTCACGAGTGGTTTTGAGTCATCTTGCTTTTTCGCCTCTTCTGGATCGATGAGTTGAAGACTGATGAGTGCATCTTCCATGAATTCTAGCACTTGTTTTTGGTACTCACTGGGTTTGAGGCCAGGGCGCAAGATGCCATTCGCTTGGCGCATGACTTTGAGGACAGCGTTGTATACTGCGCGTTGGCGCTTGGTGAACTTGCCGTTGACTGGGACCGTGCGAGTCATGTCTGCATTCCAGTTTGCGTATTCGGCTCCTACGTCCATGAGGACGAGGTCACCATCTTGTAGGCGGTGGTGGTTATCTACGTAGTGGAGAACACAGGCGTTATGTCCGCCGCCGATAATTGGTGTGTACGCGTGGCCCTTGGAACCGTGGATAAGGAACTCGTGGGTGAACGCTGCTTCGACTTCCCATTCACCGACTCCAGGTTTGATGAGTTGGAGTGCACGGCGGAAGCCAGATTCTGTGATGTCACATGCTTTTTGAAGGATATCAATTTCTTCTGGTTGCTTTGTGATGCGCAGTTCGTGCATGAGGGGAGCGAGTCGCTCGTATTTATGGAGTGGGTATGCGGTTTTGCATTTTTTGATGAAGCGGTCGTTGCGCGTTTCTACGGAGACGTCAGCTCGAAGGTGCTCGTTGGTTGCGAGGTAAATGTGTTCAGCTTGCTGGACGAGGTTATGAAAGGTGGAATCGAAGGTGTCAGTCCACTGGATGTTTGCGATGCCTGAGATTTCGGTAGCTTTTTCTTTGGTATATTTTTCTCCCTCCCAGATTGCGATGTGCTCATTTGTCTCACGTACGAAGAGGATTTCTTTCTGCTTTTCGTTTGGGGCGTCAGGGAAAAGGAGGAGAATAGTTTCTTCCTGATCGGCACCGGTGAGGTGGATCATGTTTGAGTTTTGGACAAAAGGCATGACTCCGTCTGCGCATGTAGGCATGACATCATTGGAGTGGAGTACAACAATGCTGTTAGGTTTCAGGAGTTTTGTGAGGCGCTCGCGGTTGCGGATAAAAAGTTTTGGGTCGATGGGTTCGTAACGCATAGCCAGATAGGAGCGCGAAATGAGGAGGTCTGCAAGCGGCAATCCCTAGCAAGGTGGGAAAATAGAGTGTCCGCTGAAAAATCGGGGGGTGGGGGG